>CAZAKZ010000238.1:0-6207 GCA_964485695.1 uncultured Planctomycetota bacterium
CGCCCCTGGAGGACTACGGGCCTGGACGGGTCCGGTTAAATGGATACCCCCGATATTTCATATTGAGTCGGAGTCAAGCGGAAAGTCCAGAAACCAAGACTTTCCTGCGTGAAGAATAAACTGGATCCGAAGTTACCGGAGATCTCTGAAAACCCGAGATCTGTATCTAATTCAGGACCTAGGATTTTGTCCTACATGAGCACCGAGGTCTATTCAGCTCTCGGTGAAGAAGGTACTAATCGCCTTTCCCGTTCTCTCCCTTGGTGTCGGGTTCGGTCTTCTTGTCGGGCTCCTTTTTCTTCGGATCTTTTTTGGGTTCGGGCTCCGGCTGGGGGATCTTGATTCCTTGGCTCCAGGGGTAGATCCGACTCCAGTCCCCGGAGTTCACCCAGCTTTTCTCGATGGCCTCGAATGTTCGCTTGGGCCTTCCGTTGTAAAGCACCTTTCCGTTCACCTCGAAGGTGACGTCCTTGTCGAGGTCGAGAATGCGATCGTTCAGGGAGATCCTCAATCCCAGGATGCGGTGCGTCTGGATGACGAGCTTGTTGGAGGCCCTGTCCACCTTGACATCGAAACGGGGGAGCTTTTTCTTGTCCTCGTCCTTCTTCAGGACTTCGGCCTCGATCTCTTCGGTGGACTGTACGAAGTAGCAGCGACGGGTGTAGTTTTCCTTGACGGTCCAGTCGATCCTGTCCGGGTAGGGATTGCGGGGTTTCTCGAGAAAAGAGATCTGGGCTGCGGCGATCTCCTTGAAGAAGTCGCGCTCCCTGCGTGGCTTGGGAGCCTCGGTCAGGTTGGCCACGGTGACGTTCACGCCCGCGGCCTTCATCTTTTCGGCGAGGGCATCGGCCTTTTTCGGATCCAGCTCCATGCCGGGTACGCCCACCAGGAGGAACCGAGTATTGAGGAAGTCCTCGAACCGGATCTCCTCGGGAGGGAGGGCGCCGCGGATGATGACGCCGGCAAAGAGGTCGGCAAAGGCGCTGGCAATGCACCAGGCCTCGATCCCGCCGTCGGCAAAGCCGTCCAGAAACAGCCGGTTACGTTCGACGTTGTACTCCCGGACGATTTGGTTGCCTAGAAGTAAGAGTGAGGCGTACAGCTTTCGCCGGTCACTCCACCTGCTCTCGGGCTTCTCGACCTCATCATCCATGTTTGGCTTCTTGGCCTTCTCGCCTTTCTTGGTCTTCTTGGTCTTCTTGGCCTTCTTAGGCTTCTTTGGCTCGTCGGGGAACTCGGGAACCAGGAGGATCGGGCCGGACTTGAGCTCCTTGGTGGACCACATGTGACGCAGGAAATCCTCGCTCTTGAACTTACCCTCCTTCGGATGGAGGCAGAGGACGAGGGGGCAGGGTGTCTTGGATCTGTACGTGGAGGGGACCAAGAGCTGGTAGACTACCGGAAACTCCATGCCCATCCGATTATGTATCCACTTTCGGTTGGCCAGGTGGCCGGTACGGCCCGGGTATTTCATGTACTTTTCGTTGGAGAACACGTGCCACCAGGAGGTGACTGCCTTCAGGGGATCACGCCCGCTATTCTGGATCTTGTCCAGCTCGGACTTCATTACTCCCTTGAGCTTGATTTGCTTCTTCAAGTCCTTGATGCTGCTATTCCCATCGAGTCTTTCGATCTCCCCGAGAATCTTGGCGATCTTATCGACTTCCTTGGGTTCCAGCGTCATCTCTTCCGGTGTGGTTTTGGCCTGGTTCTTGGGGCCGTCCTTACCGGCCTTGGCAGGAGGGTCCTCCTGGCCCGGAGCCGCAAGGCAAGCACAGAAGAGGAAGATCAGGGCAGGAAGCATGAATGAACGAATCAAGTACATGGCGATCTTTCTGCTAGTACGAGAATAACTCGAGTGGAGTGGTACGGCGGCTGTCACCGGGACAATCCGAACCTTCTTGCGTGTGCGTAGTGCTATCTGTAACTTTACCAAAACCTCTTTTGTGGCGAAACCACTTGTCTCCGTGACCGGGGACTCCGAAAAAAGGGGTATCAGGTATCTGATGGGCTGTCCCGGGGTTCAGGCACTTTTTTTCTTTTTCTTTTTTCGTACCCTCCAGGGAGGATCGCAGGGCTGCGCCGGTGAGTCGCCCCCGGGTAGCGGAAATACCCGTCGGATTTACGCGGAGGGCCCGGCGAGGGCCATTTTTCTGTCTAACTGTCTGTCCTTCAATGTGTAACAATCGGTCTTCATTCTCGAACTGAGATGGATTCATGACTCCATGAACACCAATCCGGAGCGCCCCTTCTGCCGCTACCTCGGCCTCGCCCTCACCACCTGCAGCATGCTCCTGCTCCAGCTCTACCTGACGCGGGTCTTCACGGTGCTGTTTCACTCCAGCTTTGCCTTTCTGGCCATCTCCATTGCATTCCTGGGGCTGGGATCGGCCGGGGTGTTCGCCTACCTGTTTTCCGGGCTGTTTCCACCGTCCCGACTCCCCCGGCGGGTATCCGCCCTGGGGCTGGCCTATTCCGTGGTGCTGGGGATCGCTTTCTGGGGGCTGGTGACCCTCGACTCGACCCTCATGTCCGGCGGGACGAGCGCCTTGCCGTCGCTTAAGATGTTCATCCTGCGCGTCTTCCTGGCGGGCGCGATCATGGTGCCGGGATTCTTTCTGGCGGGTCTCATCCTCTCCCTAGTCTTCAAGCACCACCTGGCCGTGGTCAACCGCCTCTACTTCGCCGACCTTCTCGGGGCAGGCATCGGCTGCGTCCTGGTGCTGCCGCTACTGAGCGTGATCGGTGGGGATAATGCCATCTTCTTTGTCTGCATGATCGCCGCCGGAGGCGCCTCGTTCCTCGCTCTGGCCGCCGGAGGAAGCCGGGGCCTCGCAGGGGCGGGCGCAGGGCTGGTGGTGGGATTTGCCGCGCTCATGGCGGTCAATCCTTCCCTGGGCCTTGTGAAGATCCGATCCCACGCCACCTCCACGGGCGGGGCGGGCACGCAGCGCTCCAGGGACAAGGCGGTGAAGGGAAACGCCGAGCTCTTTTCGGCCTGGAATTCCTTTTCTCGCATCGGGGTCTTTGAAACCGTGGGGGGCAAGGAGCTCTACGTCCGCATCGATTCCAGCTGCCAGACATCCATTCCGGTCTACACCGAGGAAGTCGTGGCGGAACAGACGGCGGAGCTCACCTTCGAGCAGTTGCCCTTCCTCCTGAACCGGCACCGCAGGTACCTCGAGATCGGCGCGGGCGGTGGGGCCGGCATGGTCTTCGCGCACCATTTCGGCGCGGAGCGCATCGTCGGCGTCGAGATCAACGACATCACCGTGGACTGCGCCAAACGGATCTTCGCCGAGAGATGCCGCATGCCCGACCTGTTCTCGAAATCGGACGTGGATCTGGTGGTGGACGAGGGCCGCAGCTACGTGACCCAGTCGGATGAGCTCTTCGACACCCTCACCATCACCTTCATCCAGACGGGTGCGGCCAGCGGCGCCACCGCCTTCGCCCTGTCCGAGGCCAACCTGTTCACGGTGGAGGCCTTCACCGAGTTCCTGAAGAGCCTTGATGCCGGAGGCCTCTTCTACGTCTACCGCCACGGCGGGAACCAGATGCTGAGGCTTATCTCCATCGTGCGGGAGGCCTACCGGGCACTGGGCATCGAGGACCTTCGCAAACGCGTGTTCATCGCCAAGGATCCCGTGCTCAACCACGCCGTTCTGATGGCCAGCAGGAATCCATTCACGGCCGGAGAGATCGAGAAGCTGGAGGGGGGGTGCAGGAACCTGAAGCTCAAGGTCCTCTACTCGCCCGGCTCCTGGAACGACGGCAAGCGGCCGAATCCGCTCCTGGAGGCGCTGCGTGACCTCCGGCTGAGTGGCCAGGACAACTGGAAGAATATCGGGGCCGCCTACAATCGACAGCACAACGACGATACCGTCCTGCCCATCGAGCACGCATACCTCACGTCTCCGAACCCCGAGGCCTTCCGGGAGGACTACTTTCTGGACATCAGCGCCACCACCGACGATCGGCCCTACTTCTTCTTCTTTTCCGTCAACCGGATCCAGGACTTCTGGAGGACGTTCCAGCCCGCGAGCCTCGAGTTTCTCGGCAGCATCGTGGTGCTCCTGTTCTGGCTCCTGGTGCTGTTCTCGGGTCTGGTGCTCGTCCTCATCGTGTTCCCGCTCTGCCTGAAGCACCGCAGCGCCCTGAAAGGCGGAGGCCGGGCCGCGTACCTGACCTACTTCGCCATCCTGGGCGTCTCCTACATCTCCATCGAGGTCTCGTTCATCCAGCGGTTCGTCCTCTTCCTGGGCCACCCCATCTACGCGGTGTCGGTGGTGCTCATGGCCTTCCTGGTGTTCACCGGCGTGGGCAGCTTCTTCTCGGACGCCCTGTTCCGCAGGGGAGTGCTCACGATTCCGCGCACCCTCGTGGTCCTGGCCGTGCTTCTCGTGGTCTACGACCAGGTCCTGCCCGGGGTCTTCCACTCGTCACTGATCAGCCTGGCCGTGGTCGTGAAGATCCTCCTCTCCGCCGTCCTCATCCTGCCCCTGGCCTTCCTCATGGGCATCCTGTTTCCCCAGGGCCTGAGGCGTGTGGAGAAGTCGGATGCCGACCTGGTGCCGTGGGTCTGGGGCGCCAACAGCGCCACCTCGGTCATCGGCTCCATCCTGTCCCTGATCCTGGCCATCCACTTCGGCTTCTCCGTGGTCCTCTTCTTCGTCGTGGGCCTCTACCTCGTCTGTCTCGTGCTGATGCGCCATGGTGCCTGGCGGGGAGCGTCCGATCACTCCTCCACAGGAGAAACGAGGTAGACCCGCACCCACCGGTCCTCGAAGATCGGATTGCCGAAGGCCTTTAGCCAGATCTTGTCACACGACTCGACGTCCCAGTCCGGATCCGGGCCCAGCACGCATCCCATGTGGGCGATCTCCTCCCGGAGGCGCTTGTGGACGAACAGGTACTTCACGCCTCTGCGCCGCAGTCCGTCGCAATCGGTCGCGAGGATGTTATTTCGGAATCTGAGCAGCCTTGGGGTATGCAGCTCGTTCACGGGAAGCCAGGACGGTACGGGCTGGTCCAGAATGCCCATGGCCACCCGCTTGCGGTGGATGCGCTGGACGTCGGGCTGAAAAATTGAACCGGCGTAGAAGTACCAGGGGACCTCCAGGATGAGGCAGTCCTCGGGATCGTGGGCCAGGGCGTGATAGGCGAAGGTGGCGCGATTCCGGAGGAACCAGTGCTTCTTCTCGGAGAACTCGCTGACGACGAAATCCTGCTGGAATCGGGGATGGTTCATGAAGCTGCCGCCCTCGCCGCAGATCTTCGCCAGGGGTGAAAACCAGCCCAGAATCCCGAGGGCCGCGGCTGTGGGGAGGAGCTTCCAGGGCCCGCGACCCAGGGTCGTCACCCCGGCCGAGAAGAAGAACAAGAGGATCGGAAGGACCCAGAGGTTGTACCGGACGAAGATAGGAAACTGATTTGCCAGGGTGGGGGAAGCCACGAGCACGCCGCTGATCTGGAAGAGGACGGCAAAGACCATACACCCGCCGAGCCAGCCTTCCCGCCGGGTGAACACCACACCACCGAAGGCGGCCACGACCAGAAAACCGGCAGCGATCCAGGAGTGGTCGACGCCGGAGACCAGCATCCCGGCCAGCTTGAAGGTGTCCGCAACATACAGGGGCGGATCTACTTTTTCCGCCAGGGTGTCCCAGGAATATAAAAGGGCCGGAGCCAGGAGCATTCCCGTCACCACGGCGACGACGAGGCCGAGGATCGAGGTTTCCCACAATGCACGCTTCCAGCCGGGCGGACGCGAGACCACGAGGGAGAGGAGGCCGAAGCCGAAGAGAGCCGCAATGAACGGCAGCGTGAGGAGGTGGAAGTAGACGGCGAGGGCGGCGGCCGGGACGAGGAGGACGGCCCAGCCGATGCGCCGGGTCCGGAACCAGGCTGCGAAGGCGATGAGGGTCGTGGTGCATAAAAACACGGCGATGCCGTAGGGCCGCGCGTAGCGGCTGTAGAAGATGAGCTGGGGAGAGAAGGCCAGCAGCGCGAGGAAGACGAGCATCCCCGTGCGGCCGAGAAGGCGCCGGGCGGCTAGCGGCGCGACCAGGATCAGGAGGATACCGGCCAGGAGCAGAGGCATGCGCATACCGAGCTCGGAAAGGCCGGAGGTATCCATGATCGCCCTGTAGAGCCAATGCCGTTAAGCTCCAGGAGGCTGCGGACTGAAGCGCGTCCTGCTCGTTT
>CAZAKZ010000239.1:0-6200 GCA_964485695.1 uncultured Planctomycetota bacterium
AAAAATTGGTGGACAGCCTCGCTGAAAATCGGTTTATGCAACAACAACTAACTATCTTGAGAATCAATTTATCTTCCGTCGAGTGTATCGTATTCAGATTGATCATACAAACTTATCTTCAATTTTTGCCCCGGGGAGGCCCAGCGGGCCGAAAGGTCGGCTTGTGGCGCTCGCTTCCTGCGGCCCTCGCTGAAGCCCTCGTGGACATCCAGAAAGAGGCCGCTTGGCGATTTTCTCTCATTTCGATCCACAACCTATCAAAGGACCTCGCCGCGCCGAGCCATCCCCGAAGAAGGGCGGGAATGCACCAGTCCGGACCATCGACTGGTGCAGGAGTCCAGCGAGCTCCGAAGGCCATTTTGGGCCGGGAAATCAGCCATAATACTTAGTTTTTAAATGAGTTATGATGTCCTCGAAAGAATTGGCCCAAGGGGGTCTCCGGAGGACAAAAATGAGGATTGCTCGCCCTTGAACGTTGAACATACAACCAGGCGGCTGGAGGAAAAACTGCCAAATCAGCGCTGCTACACCCTGTCTCCTGTCTTTGATGTCCGACCTGTGCGCACGGCAAGTCGAAGCAAGTCGCAACACGAGACACCGGCACAAGCCGACCTTGACCAGGCCCGGACCGAGAACGCCTTCCTCGAGGAAGAACAGGGCACCAAGGACTCCAAGCGGAGTAGGATTCCGCCTCGTCATCGACCGACCTCCGGGGCTGGTTCATACATATAGGATGGGGCTTCCATTGTCACGGGAAGTCACTGATCTGAGGGGATCTCCCTGGATCGAGGTCCATTCCATGATCCCGGTGAAGGGAAAGCTGACGCAGAAGAGCCTGGTCCACAGAGTGCGCGGCCGTCTCCGCCATGCGTCGGCCTCCACAGGACTGGCAGAACCCGCACGGCTACGAAATCCGCCGTGTCCATTCTCGGAATCGACAGTCCGGAGGCCTGCACATATAATGCAGCCCGTCAGGATGTGACGTCATGCCGCCCTATGCCGGGAGATACCATGCAGAACTCCCTTCTTCAAGCCGCGATCCTTCCTGTCCTCATTCTGTTCGCCGAGGCCGGATTCCCGACCCTCGGGGTGCCGCCGGACCTGCCCGGCATCCAGGGTGCCGTGGAGTGCCGGACTTCGGCCGACCTCGAGAGAGCGCTGAAGCCGGGCCGGATCCTGGTGTGGCGACACGGCTCGACCTTTCCCGCCGAGGCGTGGCCGGCCTTGATCCGGTTCTTGGAGCACGGCGGATCGTTCCTCCACCTCGGAGGCGAGCCCTTCACCCGGCCCGTCACCGGGAAACCGGGCGCGCGGGTGGTGCAGCCGCGTACCCTGTCTCTCCTCGAGGCGCTCCGCCTGAACCGGTGCTGCCGGATCTCCGCCGGAGGCGCCACGGTTTCGTACGGTGGATGCGGTCTGAAAGACGTCCCGCCGGATTTCAGGGTGCCCCCCGGCGCCCATGTCTCCGTCCTGGAGCCGCGCTTTGCCGACACCCGGGACTTCGCCCACAAGGACGGCGCTCCGGGTGTGAGGGATGCGATCCTCAGACCACTGGCCATGGCCCGCCGACCCGGAGGAGATCCGCGGTTTCCTTTTGCCGCTGCCGCGTACGCCGTGGACCGTCTTCGCGGCCGGTTCGCCGGAGGCCGCTGGATGTTCAGGCTCCTCTCCTCTCCCGTGGTCGCGGAAGAACTCGAGTTCCTGATCCGGGAGGCGCGGCGCGCGCCCCTGGACCTCCGGGTCGACCCCACCTTCGGGTGTTTCCACGCCGGGGAGCGGCCCTCGGTTCAGGTGCGGGTGCATCGCCCCCGGGGCGGTGAAGTCCGGGACATTGTGTTCGATCTTGAGGTGCGGGGCCCGGATGGGAAGCGGGTCTGGCACCGGGAGAAGATCGGTGTGCGCGTCGGCATGCACGGGACCGTGGAAGTGCCGCTGGACTTCGATGCCGGGCCGGGCCTCTACCGGGTGACGGCGGCGCCTCAAGGCAGGCCGCCGGTCGTCACCGGATTCTGGGTGTTCGACGAGGCGCTCTTCCGGTCCGGCGACGCGCTCACCTTCGACGGCTACACGCTGCGCCGCAACGGCGTGGCCGAGCCGGTCATCGGCACCACGGTCATGTCCAGGTCCGTGCACAGGAAGTTCCTCTTCGAGCCCAACGCGGCCGAGTGGGACGACACCTTCGCGGAGCTGGCCTCCCTGAAGATCAATCTGGTGCGCACCGGGATCTGGTCCGGGTTCAGGAAGATCGCCCTCGACCCGGGCGTTGTGGACGAGGCCTGGCTCCGGGCGCTGGAGGCCTTCTACCTCACGGCGCGCAAGCACGGCATTCCGGTTCTGTTCACGTTCTTCGCCTTCGTGCCCGAGGCCTTCGGCGGCGAGAATCCCTACCTGGACCCCCGGGCCCTGGAGGGCCAGCGTGCCTACCTCTCCGCCGTGGCCTCCCGGTTCAAGGGGGCGAAGGAGATGCTGTGGGATCTCATCAACGAACCGTCGTTCTCCAACCCGAAAAAACTCTGGCAGTGCCGGCCCACCGGAGACCGGTTCGAGCGGGCGGCGTTTCTGAGGTGGCTGAAGCAGCGCTACGGCCAGCCCGGGGATCCGGAGGATACCGCGTGGCAAAACGTGGTGCGTTCCCGATGGCGCCTGCGGCCGGACGAGGCCATTGGGCTGCCGGACGAGGGGGACTTCGCCGACCGTAACGTCTTCTCCTCCCACCGCCCCTATCGCGCCCGGGACTACTGCCACTTCGCCCAGGACGCCTTCGAGGGGTGGGTGCAGGAGATGACGGCGGCCCTGCGCGAGGCCGGCTCCAGTGCCGCCGTCACGGTGGGCCAGGACGAGGGCGGCCTCGCCGACCGGCCCGGACCCCTCTTCCACCACCGGTCCGTGGACTTCACCTCCATGCACACCTGGTGGTTGAATGACGCGCTCTACTGGGACGGCCTCATGGCCAGGGCGCCCGGGAAGCCGCTCCTGGTGAGCGAGACCGGGGTCATGCACAGGGAGCGCCTGTCGGGCGAGGCGCATCGCACGCCCGAGGAATCCGCCCGGCTCCTGGAGCGGAAGATTGGCTACGCCTTCGCGGCCGGAGCTTTCGGGGTGGTGCAGTGGTGCTACGACGCCAATCCGTACATGGACTCCGACAACGAGGCGGCCATCGGACTCCGGCGCGTGGACGGGAGCTACAAGTGTGAGCACCGGGTGCTCTGCGACTTCGCCGCCTTCTTTGCCCGGAACCGGCGTCACTTCGAGCCAGGCCGTAGGGTGAAAGCCCGGATTCTCGTCTTCCCGCACGGGGACCACTTCTCTCCCCGGGGTCTCCAGGCAAAGGGGACGCGCCGGGCCGTCGAGGCGTTCCAGCCGATCCAGGTCGTGTCCGAGTACCGCACCTCAGAGGATCTGGGCTCGCCCGAGGTGATCGTGCTGCCCTCGTGCCGCGGCATCTCGGACGAAGCGTGGCGAGACATCCGGGCGGCCGTGGAGAGGGGAGCGACGCTGGTGTGCTCCGGCTGGTTCGAGGCCGACGATGCCGGATTGCCCGCGCACCGCCTCGGCACGGCCGCGGCGCCGCTCGGGAGGCGACCGCTGAGTCGGGTCGAATGCGTGGAAATCAAGGACGTGGAGGCCGAGCTCTGGTTTCCAAGGGAGATCACGGAGTCGGCGTACGCGGCCGATTGCGGCCACGCCATCCGACGGTTCCAGCTCGGTCGTGGGACGGTCTTGCACCATCCCGTGCCCGTGGACTGGGCCGAACCGGGGCGCGGCCCGAAGCTCTGGTACAGGGAGGTTGTTCCGGCCAACACGATCCTCACCGGCAAGGAAAGGCCGGGGCTCGAGGTCTATTGCCACAAATTGAGGAAGGCCACGTTCATCGTCGCCGTCAACACGGGCAGCCGCCCGGTCGAGGACTTGGGCACCATTCCTCCGGGCAGGGTACGGATGTTCCTGTACGATGCCAAGGGCCGGATCATGGACCGGTCGCATCCCCGGGAGTAGGTGCGGCTCAAATCCCCTCAAGATCCGCGTCGTCTTGAGTGTGATACCGGATCCGTTGAAAGACACGAGCCCTAAGTCTGGGTCCGCCAGTCCTCGTCCGGCATGATCCGGCGCATGAACTCGTCGAACAAGGGCACCGTAAAGGCTGTATCCCCATGGCTGGGACTCCAGACCATCCCCTTGGAGATCAACTGGCTACGGGTAGGGCCGAGGGATGTCACCTGCCGATCTAACTGCTCGGCGATCTCGCCCGATCGGTGCGGCCCGGGCCCGAGTTCGGCCATCGCCCGCAGGTATTTCTTCTCCGAGGGAGTCAGGCGATCGAACCGCACGCGGAAGAAGCCCTCGTCCAGCGCCGCGATAGCGGCCGCGGACGCCACCTCGACATCAATCGGCGGGATCGGGGACTGTTCGGCCGTGTCCCAGACGTGCTTGCCCCATTCCTGCAAGAAATAGGGGTAACCCTGCGTCTCCTGGATGATCCGGTCCAGAGCTTCCTTCTCGAAATCAACCCCCGCGTCTCTCGCTGGCTTTGAGATTGCCAGGGCCGCCGACTCCGGGGTAAGCGGCCCGATCTCGGGGAAGTCAAAGAGCCGCTCTGCGTAGGACTTGGCCCGCCCCATCCGACCCCGAAGCTGAGGTAATCCCGCCCCGATCAGAACGACGGGAAGTCGTCGCTGCGCTATGCGGTGCAGCGCGGTTATCAGCGCGGCCAGCTCGTCCTCCTCGACGTACTGGAGTTCGTCAATGAACAGGGCCAACGCAGTGCCTGCCTGCTGGGCAGCCGCTCCGACCGCCTCTAACAACGCTTGCAGATCATGCTCCAGGTCGCCGTTGTCCGCCAATCCTGGCTCGGGCTGCAAGTCGAGTCCCACTTCGATGTCTTGGTACTTCAGCTTCAAAGCGTTCACGAAACCGGCCAATCCACGCAGAGCACGCCGTGCCAGCTTTCGCGCCTGCTCGTTTCGGGACAACCGGATCAGGGTCTGCCTCAGTTCCGGAGCCAGGATTGCCGGCAGGGAACGAGCCTCGGGTGCCTCTACCCGCATCGTTTGGATGCCTGCCGCTTCTGCATCTTCACGCATCCGGTCCAGTAGTACGGTCTTGCCCACTCCCCGCAACCCCACCATCAGGACGCTCTTGGTCGGCAGGCAGCGCCTGACCCGCTCCAGAGCGATTCGGGCTGTCTCTCGCAACTCGTTACGCCCGGCCAACTCCGGCGGCGGGGTGCCGGCTCCGGGGGCGTAGGGATTAAGAACCGGATCCATGCCGGGATTATAGCCGATATAGGCACCTTATCAATTCGGCATAAACTCGATAAACTCGCTCAAATTACACTCGACCTCGGCGTCCGATTCCGAAGCAGGCGCCCCTGCGCCGCTCACGGCATTCCCCGAATGCTTGCTCCGGCCGGCGGCCAATCCGGAGGATTCCTCCCTCGGAAATGAGCTAATCAAGCGATAGGTCCAGCCCAGGAAGCAGTTCCTGACAGAACGTCGGTCCCCATCGGTCGGTGAGGACGTTGTCGTCCGCTTTCTCTGGTATGCTGTCAACGCTCAAGGCGAACGACTCGGCTGTCCAGATCCTGGCGATTCGGGGTCTTGTTCACTTGGGAGGGCACGCCGCCGAGGCCATTCCGATACTTATCGAGAGGCTTGAGAGCCCAAACCGAGCGGTTCGAGAGCATGCAGTGTGGGCGCTTGGTCGTATGGGCATGAAGGCGAGAGTTGCGATACCTCGACTCATGACTGTCAATCGAGAGGCAGATACGGACCTCAGAATCGACATAGTCAATGCTGCAGCGGATCTCGGAGGTACGGCTGGCACAAGGATTGTGGCTACGGCTCTCACGGATGACGATCCAAGAGTGCGATCAGTCGCCGCGTCATTACTTCGGGGGAACGAAGGGAAGGCTTTCATTCCGCAGATTCTCAGTCTGCTCGGGGACAAGGATGCGGAGGTCCGAAGGGCAGCTATTGATACACTTGGTGATCATGGCGCCGCAGCGGTGGATGCGCTGCCGAGTCTGAAGCGCATATTTGAAGACGACGGTGAAGACATCTTCATTCGTAGAGAGGCATTTCGGTCTGCACGGCACATTGAACGCAGTAAGCAGTAGTCGTGGACCAACGATGGGGAGCGGGTCAACACCTACCTGTGCTCTCCAAGGACATATGTCCGATAAACATGCACGAGTTTGTCCG
>CAZAKZ010000240.1:0-6191 GCA_964485695.1 uncultured Planctomycetota bacterium
AAGACAATGTGTTACGCAAAATAAGTTAACAAAAAATGAGGGGATCCCTCAGGGGATTCCCCGGTGGTGAAGACCGCCTCGAGGCCCACGTCGTACCCCTCGCTCTCCAGCAGCTGGGCGAACATGTGGAGGCCGGAGGGAGGGCCCTTCAGGAAGGCGATGCGATGGCGCTCCAGGGCCCGGACAAAGGCCTCCAGGTTCTCCAGGGAAAGCCGGGCCGCGTTCAGGTCAAGCTTCCGGGTCAAGCGGGAATAGCGCACGTCGGCATTCAGGTCGGTGTCGAGGAAAGCGTGGAGCCCCAGCTCGGCAAAAGGCCTGCCGAGGCGGTATCCCCCCCAGGACCAGTAGCGCCAGTAGTAGCAGAACTCCAGCACGTTGGCATGCCTGTCCAGGTAAAACTCCACGGGCTCGCCCGAGGTGCCCGAGGTCCTCTGGCGGACGGGGCGGTATCTTCCCATGTTCCTGGCCGTGAGTCGCGCCCCGTTCTCCCGCACCGTTTCCTTTGTCAGGGGGGGGATTTTGTCCAGATCTTCCGGGCCCTTGATGTCTTCGGGACGGAGCTTCAACCGGTCGAAGAGTTCCCTGTAATAGGGAACGGTCTCGTAGGCGTGGCGCAGGATCTCCTCGAGCTTCCGGCGCTGGTAGGCCTCCAGTTTCTCCCTTTCGTACCACTGGCTCTCCTCCAGGAATCTGTGGAATCGGAGGAGGCGCAGGGGATAGAAGAAGTTCTTTGCTTTGAAGTCGACAGACATCGTTCCATGACAGGCTGCCTGGGCCCAAGGAATTCTCTTACGTGAGATCCATTATAGCATATGTAATTTTTCAAGATCGCACTTCTTTCAGGAGCGTTCCTGATGCCCTTTCTCTTTTTCTCATTGCTGTAGACCTCATCCTCAATTGCGGGCTGATTCTCCAGTCAGTACCTCCGTCATGGCTTCGCGTTGATTGAATCGATGCACTGGAATCCACAGGAACTCTCGAGGACAAGACCTGGAACTTGCTGTGAGAGACAAAAGGCAGTATCATGGATGCCAGCCCGACCTTTTCCGATAAGAGCCAAAGAAGGTGCTGCAGGTGGTGGAATACAGCATCATCATCCCGACCAGGAACCGCCCGGAAGCGCTGGCGCATTGCCTGACAAGCCTGACAGGCCTCGACTTCCCTGAGGATGCCTGGGAAGTCATCGTCGTGGATGACGGGGGAACGGATTCGTTTTCAGCAGTTACCGCCGACCTCAGACAGTCCTTACCACTACGCCCCCTCCAGATTGAGCACGCCGGGCCGGCGGCAGCGCGAAACGCCGGCGCCCGGATTGCACGTGGCGACTATCTGGCCTTCACGGACGACGACTGCCGTGTGCCTCCAGGCTGGCTGAAAGACTTCGTCCAGGCATTTTCCGGCGAGGGTCCCCCGGCAGCCGTCGGGGGTCGTCCGGTGACGCCCTTTTCGGACAGTCCGGCCGGTAAGGGGTGGCAGTACCTCACCGACTTCTTGTTCGATTTCTTGAAGGACGAGCACGGGAATCCTCTGTTGCTTCTATCCAACAACGTGGCCTATCGCCGTTCCGTATTCATGTCCCTCGGGGGCTTTGATGAGAGTTTTCCCCTGGCTGCAGGAGAAGACCTGGACCTGAGCTACCGCCTTGTCAACAGCGGTTATCGCCAGTGTTTCCACCCGGATCTGTGTGTGCAGCACTGGCATCCTGTCACGGCCTGGGGCCACCTGGTCCAGCAGTTCCGGTACGGTTGCGGTAGTTACTATTTCCAGAAGGCACAGCAAAAACTCCTGGCGGACAATCATGGGAACCAGCAGCACCCGAAAAGCTTCAACCGAATCCTTTTCCTCTCACTCCTGCGCTCCCGGCTGCCCTTGATCGGCCGTGCCATGATCGTTGGCGGTCAGATCACCTATCAGCTGGGACACTATTATGAGACTGTTCGTGTCCTTTGTGCAGGCCCGAGGCGTTCAAGAAAGAACACCGATCAGGCGGAACAGGATCGAAGCCCCGACGGATAGGGCCACCGACAGGTTCCCTTTTTCTGTCGGGTGTTGTAAAATCTGAGATCGAATCCCCCGACGACCACCGTTATCCAGCCGTTCCGGGGATTGATGAACCCTATTCGACCTGGAAGGGAGAATGACCATGCGCGGAATCACTCTGACCGTCTTGCTCCTGGTGCTGGCCGCTACCGCTGCAGCACAGTCCCTGCTCTACTCGGGATCCCTCCGTGGCTTTCATACCAGCGTGGGGCCACGTATGATCGTACGCGACAAGGCAGGCAACCTCTTCACGCTTTATCGCGATCGACTCAATCCACCGTCCACCGAGTGGCGGCTGGGCATCGCGCAAAGCACGGACGGTGGCAAGAACTGGAATCTCCTCTGGCAGACCGGTTTCGATTCCAATCCGGCAGGAGAGTACGGCAACGTGCCCGGGTCCCTGGCCATCGACAGCCAGGAGAACCTGCACGTCACCTGGTGCCACAACAAGGTCAACTACCGGTCCTCGGACATCCGCTACGTCCGCTGGGACAAGGCCACCAAGACCTGGAGCCAGGAAGTGCAGATGGTGGCCAACGGCTACGGGCGGACCACATCCGCGCTGGCCGTGGACTCCAAGGACTACGTGTGGATGGTCCACAGCACCTCCAGTTCCTGGCGCTGCATCATGAGCCGGTCGGACAAGCCCTTCGCCTCGGACCTGAAGTTCACGCCCACCAACCC
This sequence comes from uncultured Planctomycetota bacterium, assembly GCA_964485695.1. Lineage (GTDB taxonomy): Bacteria > Planctomycetota > JAFGQW01 > JAFGQW01 > JAFGQW01 > CAZAKZ01. The sequence continues at coordinate 2,725 of CAZAKZ010000240.1, forward strand.
CGCGTTCTCCTCGTCCAACTGCCAGCACACCGCCCTGGTGGTGGACGCGCTGGACCGGATCCACGTCTCGTTCTACGCCACCTCCAACGGCGCCACCGTGCACCACATGTGGATGGACCCGGGGGCCGCCTCGCCGAAGTGGAGCACGGCCGCGCCCATGGGCAACAACAACGCCCAGGCCGACTACTATTCGAGCATGGCCGCCGACGGACTGGGCAACGTCTACATCGTCTACGGCGTTGACGTGCAGTCCACCAAGACCGCCGATCCCTACTGGGAACTTCGCAAGTGGGACGGCCAGACCCAGACCTGGTCGAATCCGGTCCCCATCTACAAGACCACCCGCGCCCAGTACAAGCCGGGCGGCAAGGACAACGACGGCCGTGTCATAGGCCTGGCCTGCGACGAGTCCACGGGCGAGGTCTACTTCACCTACCGCGATTTCGATACCGGACAGTTCTTCCTCGGCCGCTGGCACGACAAGGACGCGGCCCCCACCACCTACGCGAAGCTGACGACGACCGGCACACTCCCGCCCAATTCACTCAATTACATGATCTACCCCAACTTCCGCGGCACGCTCTACCCGGCGTTCAACCGCACCTCCATCGGGCTGGATCTGATCTACTGCGTGGGCGACCAGACGGCCACCACGCCCAATTACCGCTTCTGGTACGAACCGTTTCCCATCGGTTCGCTGATGAGCGTCGGAATACCCACGATCGGCACGGCCTACCCCCTCGACCTGACCGCACTCAAGGACGGGGGCAAGGCCTATGTACTCGCCTTCAGCCTGACCGGCCTCCAGCCCGGACTCCCCATCGACCGCCGGTTCATCCCCCTCGTACCGGACAACCTCTTCATCACCACCGCGGCCAACAAGCTGCCATCCATCTTTCAGAACTTCTCCGGCTTCCTGACCGCGTCCGGCACGGCCCGGGCCACCTTCAACATCCCCAGCGTGCCGGCGCTCGTGAGCCTGCCCGTCTACGCAGCCTTTGCCACTTATCCGGGCGGCCCCTCCGGGGTGAACGTGATCTCCAATCCCTTCACCTTCACAATCACAAAGTGACGAGCTTCTCGCCGATACCGGGCCCTCCGACCGACTTCCGGGCCGGAGGGCCCTGACAGCTTGTGGATATGGGCACACATCCATGGTAAATTCTTGAACCGGAATCTCGTCGACTCTGTATTCGAGTGGTTGTCTCCTGCCGGGGAAATCGAATGGAAGATCGCATGAATTGGAACGCCGAGGACCTGAAAGAGCGTCTCGATGCCGTGCGCGATACGCTGGTCACCTTTCTCAAGGAAAGCAACCGCCTGGACCGCTACAAGCGCAGGGAGAGATGGCGTCTCATGCGCCAGTATATATGGCCCGGCGCCCCCGACGATTTCCGCCAGATGCTGGAATCGACGGTGGACTCCAATGCGGGTGCGCAGGCGATTCTCATGCACCTGGAGGAGCGCAAGCGCGAGATCACCAGCGCCATAGAGCGCTACAATCACGGCATCCGGCGATACATGGAGCAGCAACTGGACAAGCCCGTCGCCCGATTCGAGGAGGAGGAGAAGGAAGAACTGCACCGCCGGCAGATCACCTTTGCCTGCGCACGCGATGAGCTGCTCCGGAAGAGCCGGTCGCTCCTTCCCGATTCTCCCCCCGAGATCGTCGGCGAGATCCTCTCCCTCAGGATCGCGATCCTTCCAGCCGGAGCCCGCGACCTGCTGTTCCGCGAGGTGGCGACGGCCCGGGCCGAGGAACTCTCTCGTGAGCGCGGGGGCATGGAGGAACGAGATACAGAACTCGAGGCCTTTTCCCTCGAGTGGAACCTCAGGATCCGGGACCGCTATTACGTCGCCCGCCTGCTTGCAGGAACCTACGAAGAATCCCGCCGGCTGCTGCGCATCGATCTCATGTTCGATCTCATCGATCGCGAGTCCGAATCGGGGAAAGAGAAGCCCGGCGAGGAAGGAGACCACCACCGACGGGTCGACATACTCCGGGACTGCATCCGCCAGGCCGTGGAATACCTGGAAGAGCTGTGGCCCTCTTCCCGGGGGGTCCACGAAAAGCTGCTCGCCCGCCTGTAGAGTGAGTAGGTGTGAATCCTCGGTTCATATTTCAGGTTGTACAAGAAGTGCGGGGTGGGCTCATCCCCTGGAATCTCCTCGTCCTGTCCGGGCAAAACCGTCAGGAGCCTCGAGAACCAAATGCCAAATCTCAAGGTTGTTCGAGGTTTGTGCATGTGTAAAGGACCCCCAAAAAACAGAGTGCGACTGATCTCAGACTGATAATATTCCCGGCCCCTATCGCGCAAACTGTTTTGCTCTATGTCCGCTCTTGCCCAGATCCGCGACCTGGAAACGCCGGGAGAACTTTTTGGGTGCCTCTTGGCGGAGAATCTGGCAGAATAGGTGGAACGTTGAGAGTTCGAGAGATCGCGGCCAGCGATCAGCCCCCTGATCGCATCGATTGTTCAATGGCAGCGTCAGTACGCTCACAGTTCAACCTGACCTGCACCTGGACATTTGAAGTTCCCATGACCATCAGGACGTCAGCTATCAGAAACCACTTCAACCTTACCAGATACACGCTTCTTTTCTGGGTGTTTGTTGGAGGATTCTCCCCGTGCCCTGCGCAGGTGTACAAGGACCATTTTTCCCGGAACAGCCTGAATAGATACCATATCGCGAAAAACGTATCCTGGGACTCGATTCACCGTGCTCTGCAACTGGGGCTGGGGGCAAGTGAAGTATATACACGGAAGGCATTCGGCAACAATATTGATGTCACAGCGCGAGTGTTCATCCCGATTGACGGCGGCGTAGATACGGATCAGGTTTCACTCGCTGTCTTTGACAAGGGAAACGATTTCAAATATCTGGCGACACTGGCCTACGGCAGGAATCATGAAAAGAACAACCACATATTCATCCAGCTGAAAGACAGCTGGGGGGAATGCCATCCAATCACCTTCACGACTGACACCTGGTACATCATCCGCTTGACAGCATCAGTGAGCAATTCCGCGGCAAGCCTCAAGATGAAAGCGTGGCAGGAGAACAGCCAGGAGCCGGCCTTATTCCAGGTCAGCCGGAACCTTTCAACCGGATTCAGGGCTGATGGCGGAATCGGTTTCAGCAGTTCTGGAAACAGCACGCTTGCGGATGACCTCGTTGTTCACAGAAGTCAGTGGGTCGCTCCTGTTTTTAACTACACCCTGCTCCCACGACCGGTTCTCAAGAGACATCCCGATTGGATTCAACTCTACTGGAATGCCTGGAAGATCGCTTCCGGAAAAATACAGTTCGGCACGCCTGGTAACGGATTTGTCAACCGGTATCTGGACGAAGGATACAGCGATAATATTTTCCAGTGGGACACATGTTTCATGATGTTCTTCGCCAAGTACGCGCAAGGATTCCTGCCATCCATAGTCTCCCTGGACAACTTCTATCGCAAGCAG
>CAZAKZ010000241.1:0-6145 GCA_964485695.1 uncultured Planctomycetota bacterium
CCAAAGCATATCACATCACGACTACTATGTCCCGATAATTATGTGAGGCTGTATAGATGCCCTGGAGTCCTCCCCAGATGGCGAAATTCCAGCCGGCGCCGTGCCATATTCCGCCCAGGAGCATGGTGATCATGATGTTCCGGTAGCGCTTGAACTTGCCGTAGCGGTTTCCTCCCAGCCCGAAGTAGAGGTATTCCCGCAGGAAGCGGGACAGCGTCAGGTGCCATTGTCTCCAGAAATCGATGATGCTCGCAGCCTTGTAGGGGGAGTGAAAGTTCAACGGCAGCTTGATTCCGAACAGCCGCCCCAGTCCGATGGCCATGTCCGAGTAACCGGAAAAATCGAAATAGATCTGGAATGCGTATGCGAAATTCCCTGCCCAGGCATCGTAGAAGATGAGGCCTCCGCCGTTATCGGCGGCGGTGAAGACGGGAGTCGAGTAGACTGCGATTCCGTCTGCAAGAACGACCTTCTTGAACAGACCGATCGTGAATATGCTCAGGCCGATGGCGAAATTCCTGCTGCTGACTCGAAACGTCTCCGACCGCATGAATTGACTCAACATCTCCTTGTGGTGAACGATGGGGCCGGCGATCAACTGAGGAAAAAAGCAGACGAAGAGGCAGTAGTGAATGAAGCTGTATTCCTGTGTTTCGTTTCGATAGGCGTCGACGAGGAAGGCGATCTGCTGGAACGTGAAGAAGGAGATGGCCAGAGGCAAGACAATCTCGTCGAGGAAGACATCTGCACCGGTGCACCGGTTGACCGTATCGACGAGCAGGTTCATGTACTTGAAGTAGACTAGGAAACCGAGATTCAATGAGATTCCCAGAATCAGCAGCAGCTTGCGTGTGCCGTAGGCGCCGACCCGGTCGAGGGCTCGACTCACACCGAAGTTCATGAGGATGGAAGCGAAAATCAGGAGGAGATAGGCTGGATTCCACCACCCGTAAAAGAACAGTGAGGCGAACGTCAGCCAGATGAGGCCTCTTTCCGGTTTGCTGGATCTTCCAAGGACGAAGAATACCGCCGCCGTGATGGGCAGAAAGAGAAAGATGAAGGAGAAGGAGTTAAACAGCATCGTCGACGGATTCTACCAGTCGGTTCCATGATTTCTTGGGGCAAAAGGACCTATTTACATAGAGCGCCCTCGAAACACAAGTCCTTTCCTTTCCCCCACCATGAAAGCCGCGAAAAGCACAGACCTAGACGACGATATTCTTGACAACGATCCGAGGACTGTGTAGCTTGCCCGCGTTCGACTGCGGTTGATGAAACCCCGAGAAAATGATCGATCCATCCCGGGAACCGAACTGAGGAACGCACTCCATGGCATCCTGCGAATCACCTCGCGTGACCATAGGGCTTCCCGTCTATAACGGTGTAAAGTTCCTGGCCGGTGCGCTCGATTCCTGGATCGACCAGGATTTCGGGGAGTTCGAGTTGATTGTTTCCGACAACGCATCGACGGATGAGACGCCCGAGATCCTGGCCGGGTATCAGGAGAAGGATTCCCGGATCCGGATCCTACGGCGGGAAACCACCGTTCCCGCCGCCGACAACTTCAACGGCCTTGTCGAGGAGGCCGGGGCACCCTATTTTACATGGTCGGCTCATGACGACTTCAGGGAACCGTCGTTCCTCCGGAAACTGGTCGCGGTGCTCGATGAAGATCCTGACACCATCCTGGCGTACTCTCAGGTCAACCACCTCTATGATGATTCCCCGGATGGAAAGAGCAGCGTGAAGAGCCGGACCTACTACAGGAAGGATCCTCCGGGACACGAACCGACCGGCCTTGGCCGTGCCATCGGAATGATCCGCCGATCCCATTCTTACGGGCTCGTGTTCGGTCTTTTCCGGCTGGATGCCCTGAAAAAGACACATCTCCTGCTGACGCCGATGGGACTGGTCAGCGATGTCGGTTTGATGCTGGAAGTGGCAACCCATGGTCGTTGCACCTGTGTTCCCGAGATCCTGATGCATATCCGAAGGCATGGCGGATGTTTGAGCGTCAAGAAGGACGACCCGCTGTATTCCAGCGGTCGCGGCCGCAGGATCGACGATGACGCCCTGCGCCTCATCCACTCCTTTCCACTGAAACCGGCGGCAAGGGAGCTGCTGCTCAAGGAGCTGGTCATCTGGTGCCGGAAGGGCCAGAAGCCCCGTCGATCATGGATGAAGTTCAAGGCTTTTCGACAGGCCTACGTTCACGGAGGCAGGTGGTGGATCGACCTGCTGCGGATCCTCAAGGGTGTATGAAGCTCGGGGGCTGCGTGGTTCAATTTACATTTTCTTATCTTGCTGAAGTAGGACGGTTGTGATGAAAGTCGTCATCCTGTGCGGCGGGTTCGGAACGAGACTCCGTGAAGAAACCGAATATCGACCCAAGCCGATGATCAAAATCGGTGAAAAGCCCATTCTGTGGCATATCATGAAGATATTCAGCCATCACGGCTTCAATGAGTTCGTCTTGTGCCTCGGGTACAAGGGTGACCAGATCAAGGAGTATTTTTACAACTACGAGATCCTGAACAACGACTGCACCATCGAACTGGGCAAGCAGCACCGGATGGACATTCACGGGGAGCATGCGGAAACCGGCTGGCGGATCACGCTGGTCGATACGGGCAAGGCTTCGATGACCGGTGCACGGGTCAAGCGCATTTCCAGGTACATCGATGAGGACCGGTTCATGCTCACCTACGGGGACGGGGTCGCTGATATCGACGTCCGTAAGCTCCTGGATTTTCACGCGTCGCACGGAAGGATCGGGACCGTCACCGGAGTGCACCCGTCGTCCCGGTTCGGGGAGTTGCTGCTCGACGGAAAACGCGTGCGGGCCTTCAGTGAAAAGCCCCAGGTGACGGACACGCACATCAATGGCGGATTTTTTGTTTTCGAGCGGTCTTTTCTGGACTACCTGGATTCCGACGAGTCCTGCGTCCTCGAGGTCGAGCCCCTGGAGAGGCTTGCAAGGGAGGGCGAGTTCATGACCTACAAGCATGATGGATTCTGGCACTGCATGGATACATACCGCGACTTCAAGATCCTGAACGATCTGTGGTCTTCCGGGAAAGCCCCCTGGAGTGTATGGAAACAGAAAGACGAGTCCTCTCCGTCCGTTTGACCGATTCCGCGAGAAGCCGATGGATGTCTTCAAAGGTACTTACAAGGGTGTTTACACGGGGAGGCGGATCCTGGTAACCGGTGAAACCGGATTCAAGGGTTCCTGGCTGTCCTGGTGGCTCAAGATCCTCGGCGCCGAAGTGACCGGCGTCTCCCTCCCACCCCCCACCGAACCGAGCCTCTACAGGCAAGCGGGCCTCGAGTCTCAGGTGCCCCACCGGGAGGGGGATATCCGGGACGCCGCCGTGCTCCACTCGGCGGTTCACGAGGTCCGGCCTGAACTGGTCTTCCACCTTGCGGCCCAGACCATCGTGAGGGAATCCTACCGCGATCCTCTGGGCACGATGAGCACGAACGTGATGGGAACGGTTCACCTGCTCGAGGCTGTCCGGCTCGCCGGTGCACCCTGCACCGTGGTCGTGGTGACCAGTGACAAATGCTATGAAAACCGGGAAACCGGCCGGGACTTCACCGAGGCCGATCCCATGGGAGGTCGTGACGTCTACAGCGCCTCCAAGGGCTGTGCCGAGATTGCAACATCCGCATACAGGCGATCTTTCTTCCCGGTGGACCGGCTCGAAGAGCACCGGGTGGCCGTGGCATCGGCGCGGGCGGGGAATGTCCTCGGATTCGGCGACTGGGCGGCCGACCGGCTCGTTCCTGACTGCATCCGGGCCCTCGAGGCGGGAGAAGCGATTCCGGTGCGAAATCCGGATTCCATCCGGCCCTGGCAGCACGTCCTCGAATCCCTTTCCGGGTACCTGTGGCTGGGGGCGATGCTGCTCTCTTCCAGGCCGGGTACGTATGCGGCCGCCTGGAACTTCGGGCCGGATCGTGAGTCCTGCTGCTCGGTGCGGGATCTCGTGGAAGTGCTGGTCGCCTGCCTGGGCGACGGCAGATGGGAGCACAGAGGGGAACGGGCGGCGCCCCCTGAGGCCGAAGTGCTTCGCCTGGATGTCAAGAAAGCCCGTGAGTTCCTGCACTGGCATCCGGTATGGGATTTCATGACCACCGCACACCGGACGGGGACGGGGTACCTGAAGCTGTCGAGAGCGGAAGGGAATCCGGAAGCGGTGCGGGATCTGCTGACAGACGAGATCTCCGCCTATACCCGCCGGGCCGGTGAACTGGGCCTGCCGTGGGCCGGGAACGAGGCGCGGGAATGAGGGGGATGATGGAATGCACGCGGGTGACGGAATGTCGTTCCTGTGGCGGATCGGAGCTCCTGGAGATCCTCGATCTGGGATGCACGCCGCTTGCAAACCGCCTGGTCGCCAGGGAAGACCTGGACCGGCCGGAGCCGCGCTTTCCCCTGAAGCTCGTGTTCTGCCCCGCATGCACGCTGGTGCAGATCACGGATACTGTCAGTCCGGAAATCCTGTTCCGGGACTATGTCTACTACTCCTCTTTCAGTGATGACACGCTGGCTCATTCCAGGCGGCACGCGGAGAGTCTCATCACACGTCGGGGATTGACCGGAACGAGTCTCGTGGTGGAGGCGGCCAGCAATGACGGGTACCTGCTCCAGTACTTCGTCGAGAAGGGCGTTCCCGTGCTGGGTATAGAGCCTGCGGAGAACGTCGCCAGGGTGGCCAATGAGAGGGGCATCCCGACAAGAGCGGAGTTCTTCGACCTGGACTGTGCCCGGGCCCTGCGAGAGGAAGGGATGGCAGCCGATGTGATCCTGGGCAACAACGTGCTGGCCCACGTCAGTGATCTGAACGGCTTTGTCGGTGCGGCTGCACATCTCCTGAAGGACGACGGCCTCGTGGAATACGAGTTTCCCCATGTGGGCGATCTCGTCCAGAACGTCGAGTTCGACACCATCTACCATGAACACCTGTGTTATTTCTCGGCTCACGCGATTGAAAGGTTGTTCGACCGGCACGGATTGGTCTTCACCGATGTCCGGAAGATTCCCATTCATGGAGGATCGCTCAGAGTGACCGGCGCCGGAAAGGAAGACCCGGAGGGCCGTGAGAGGGTGGAGAAGTTTCTCGATGAGGAAAGAGTTCTGGGGATCGATCGGTTCGACTTCTACAGGGATTTCGGCGTCCGGGTCACGCGTCTGAAGGAACGGTTGACGGCAACGTTGCGCGACCTGAAGAGTCAGGGAAACCGGATCGTGGCCTACGGCGCATCAGCAAAGGGATCCACCCTGCTCAACGTGTTCGATATCGGAAGGGATGTGCTCGATCATGTGATCGACAGGAGCACGGTCAAACAAGGCAAATATACTCCGGGGACACACCTTGAGATCCTGCCGCCGGATCGCCTCCTCGAGGAGAGGCCCGACTACACCCTTCTCTTGACGTGGAATTTTGCCGACGAGATCTTGGAGCAGCAGTCCGCCTATCGAGATGCTGGTGGGCGGTTCATTATCCCGATACCGGAAGTGCAGATCGTTTGACAGGCCATGAAATTCATTACAACCCGCATTCCTGAAGTGATGGTCATTGAGCCGGAACTGATGACGGACGAACGCGGTTTCTTCGGGCGGAGCTTTTGCCGACGGGAGTTTAAGGACCACGGACTCGAGACCGAGGTGGTCCAGTGCAACAATTCCATGAACCTCAGGAAGGGTACGTTGCGGGGAATGCACTACCAGGCTCCTCCCAGGGCGGAGGCCAAGCTGGTCCGGTGCATCCGGGGTGAGATGTGGGATGCGGTGGTCGATCTGAGAGAAGAATCTCCGATGTATTGTCGGTGGTTTTCTGTCCGGCTCACGGCTGAAAATCAGAAGATGCTCTACGTCCCCGAAGGATGCGCGCACGGTTTCGTGACGCTGGTGGATCACACCGAGGTCTTCTATCAGATGTTCGAGGAATACTCTCCCGAGCACGCAAGGGGAGTTCGATGGAACGATCCCTGTTTTGGAATCGAGTGGCCTGTCTCCGAGCCCATCCTCTCCGACCGTGACAGGAACTACCCCGATCACGACCGGTCTTCGTAGAGACGGCCTAGTTAGTTGTTGTTGCATAAACCGATTTTCAGCGAGGCTGTCCACCAATTTTTT
>CAZAKZ010000242.1:0-6144 GCA_964485695.1 uncultured Planctomycetota bacterium
AAGCATATCACATCACGACTACTATGTCCCGATAATTATGTGAGGCTGTATAGTAACGGTTTGAAACGAAGATCCTCATGGAAGATCCGACCGGTCCCCGCGATTTTGCCACCACGCACTGGAGCCTTGTGGTGGCGGCCCAGCCCGACGAGGCGAGCCAGTCGCGTGCTCGAAGGGCGCTGGAGGCGCTTTGCCGGGCCTACTGGTATCCTCTCTATGCCTTCGTGCGCAACCGCGGGTATTCGTCGAGCGACGCCCAGGATCTGACGCAGTCGTTTTTCACGCGGATAATCGAGACCAGCGGACTGGCCTCCGCGGATCCCGACCGGGGCCGGTTTCGCTCTTACCTGCTCGGCGCGATGAAGCATCTCCTGGCCGTTGAATGGCATCGCGTCAGGGCCCAGAAGCGCGGCGGCGGCGTGACCTTCCTGGAGCTGGATGCGCTCGATCCTGAAGCTCGATACGCTCTGGAGCCGGCCCGGCCGGCCGATCCCGATGCGGATTTCGATCGGGAATGGGCCCAGGAGTCGATCGCACGCGCCATGGAAAGGCTGCGAGCCGAATCAGAAGCCGGCGGCAAGGGCGATGTGTTCGAGGCGCTCAAGGGGAGCCTTGTCGGCGAGGCGCCGGCGCGGAGTGACATTGCCGCGCGGCTTGGAATGACCGAGGGCGCAGTGAAGGTAGCGGTGCATCGGCTGCGGCAGCGCTACCGGGAGCTTCTACGAGCAGGAATCGCGGAAACCGTCAGCGATCCATCGGACATCGATGGCGAGATGCGTTACCTCCTGGCCGCTCTCCGAAAAAAATAGGAATTTTTCCTGTAACCGGAGACCGACGTTCTTTCACGGAATTGTGAGGGCCGTCAGATTTGTCGCCCGTGAAAGCCGTCTGGAGTCCGATCCATGAACAATACGAGTTCCCCTGCTTGCCCCCGCTGCGGCGCGCCGATCCCGTCGGACGCGACCGATCAGCTCTGTCCCGCATGCCTCCTGTCGGGCGCCCTGGCTGCACCGGACCAACCACCCGCCCCGCCCGAGCCCACGGAATTCCCCCGCGAATTCGGCCGATACCGGCTGCTCGGTTTGCTCGGAACCGGCGGCATGGGCACGGTCTACGAGGCCGAACACCTCGAGACCGGGCGCCGTGTCGCCCTGAAAATGCTCGCACAGAAACTCGACTCGCCGGAGATGCGCCAGCGGTTTCTCCGCGAAGGCCGCCTCGCCGCGAGCATCAACCATCCCAACAGCCTCTACATTTTCGGGTCCGAGGAGATCGAGGGCGTCCCGGTGATCACCATGGAGATCGCCGGCAGCGGCAACCTCAAGGACAAGCTCAAGAAGCGCGGCCCGCTCCCGGTGAGGTCGGCGGTCGACGCGATTCTCGACGTGATCACCGGTCTGGAAGCCGCGTACGCGGCCGGGGTGCTGCACCGCGACGTCAAGCCGTCCAACTGTTTCGTCAGCCCGGACGGTTCGGTGAAGGTGGGCGATTTCGGTCTTTCGGTGTCCACGCTGGCGAGGGACGACACCTATGCCACCGCCACCGGCGTCATCATGGGCACCCCTGCGTATGCGCCGCCGGAACAGCTTCGCGGCGATGAATTGGACGTGCGCGCCGATATCTATTCCGTGGGAGCGACGCTGTTCACCCTCCTCACCGGAAAGGCGCCGTTCGAGGGGAAGAATGCGGTGCAGGTCGTCGCCAACGTGGTCAACCAGAAGCCGAAACAGCTGAGTGAACTGCGTGAAAACGTGCCGCCGGACCTCGAGCGGGTGGTGGCCCGCTGCCTCGCCAAGGAACCGGAGGGACGCTACGGCGACTACATGGCGCTGCGCAATGCGCTGCTGCCTTTCAGCTCCAGGGAGCCGGAACCGGCCTCCATGAAGGTCCGTGCTGCGGCAGGCTGGATCGATTACCTGATCGCCTTCTTGGTCCCATATGTGATCCTCATGCTCTGCATCGGGAACGAGGACTTTCATTTCCGGCATTTCTTTGAACGCAGTCTCTATTCTGCGAGACACCATATCGCGTTTCTCGGCTTCGGTCTCCTCTACTTCAGTATCGTCGAGGGGATCTGGGGCGCCGGCCTCGGAAAGCGGCTCAAGGGATTGCGCGTTGTCCGCACGGACGGTGGACTGCCGGGCGTCGGGCGGGCGCTGTTCCGGATCCTCATTCCCGTTCTCTGTATCGAAGGCATCCGGATTCCCCTCCTGATGGCGACCATCACCGCCACCCATATCAACGACCTGACCGTTGCTGAAATCGTGGTCTATTCGGCCGCCACTTCTCTCTGCCCCTGTATCCCGGTCTTGTTGGTATTGAGGGCGCGCCGCGATAACGGGTTTGCCACGGTCTGGGACCTCGCCAGCGGGACGAGGGTGGTGGTGAAGCCGAAGGGCACAGCGCGGCCGTCGATGGAGCCCGCGGTTCAGCCGGAAGTTTCCGCCGAGGGGGTGGAATCGATCGGGCCTTTCCGGATCATCGAGGAAGTGGTTCCCGGAAAGTGGATCGCTGGCGCCGATCCCGTGCTGCGCCGCCGGGTCTGGCTGCTGCGGCGAACGTCACCGGAGCTGTCTCTTGCTCGAAGAGATCTTGCCCGGTCCGGCCGGTTGCGCTGGTTGCAGAAGGTGGAGACGAGTGATGCTGCCTGGGATGTCTTCGAGGCGATTCAGGGCGCGCCGCTTCCCGGCCTGGTCGACTGCGGAAAGCGAGTGCCCTGGGGAACCCTTCGTCACTGGCTCCACGACCTGGCGTCGGAACTGTGGGCGGCCGCCGGGGATCGAACCCTGCCCGCCGAACTGAGCCTCGATCACATCTGGATCACCGCACGGGGAGAAGCCGTCCTGCTCGACGAACCCTGGCCCGGTGTCGAAACGTTCGCCAAAAGCATCCCTGTTGGAGACGTGGCCGGCCAGCAACGTTTTCTGAATACAGTCGCCGCTTGCGTGGATCCGACCGGTCTACCCCTTCACGCCCGGCCTGTGCTGCAGAATCTCGAGGACGGGAAGTTCGAGAAACTCAGCTTCCTCACCGGAACCCTGCGCGGACTCATGGACAGACCCGCCGAGGTCAGCAGGGGGATTCGAGCCGGGTCGATCTTCATGATGCCTCTCTACGTCTGGATCATGGTCCTTGTCGGATCCTGTCAAGGGGCGGAATGGCTCTACGAGATGATTGGAGACTCCATGGGATCTCTGGCCATGACCACGGCCATGGGGGTCCTGGCCGCCTTCGCCCTGATGCATTTCGTGGAGGCGCCGTTCCGCACCACCACCAGTCACGCCGTATTCAGACTGGCGGTGATCAACGCCGAGGGAAAACCCGCCGCTACATCCCAACTGCTCGTTCGCTGGGCCATCGTCTGGCTGCCGCTGCTGGTTCCTATGGTGTTCGTGGCCCTGTTGTCGAAAACGGCCGGAGGCGCAGCTTTCGTCTCAGGTCTGGTCCTGCTTCTCCTGTGGATCAGCGCGGCCGTCCATGCCGTCGTTCATCCCAACCGCGGACTGCACGATCGGCTGGCCGGCACCTGGGTGGTTCGGCGCTGAGTCTCCTGTTTTCGAGGGGATCAGTTCCAGAGCGAAAAAAAACGGGGGCGAGTCGTGGTGGTCCCTTTCCCGTTCCGGGCGACGACTAGCCAACTGTACCCGTCGAACTGCGCCAGCCGCTTCTTCGGCACCTCGACGCGAACTCCCTGCAGGTCTCTCTCTACGTGAACTTTCGATGCCGCTCCCCCGTCCAGACCGCAGACTACCAGATCGTATCGTGGTTCCGGCACGGCGATCGCCTTCGAAGGTTTCCAGGAAAAGACGACCCGGTCTCCGCAAAACTGCACGGGCTCCAGGATCGGCTGTGTATGCCCCACGAGAATCTCCTGGTAGAGGCGCACCAGGTTCTCCCCCAGGATCTTCCGGAGATCGTTCACCGCATACTTCGGACGCCCGTCCCGGGTCAGTTTTGAAAGCCGCTGGATGACGAGCTTCCACCGCCGGTAGGACGAGAGTTCGGATCCGGGATAGAACTTGCTCTCCTCCGGCCACCCGTTGAGGTATCCGTCGCTCGACAGCGCCACGTGGTCGATCCCGACAAGGTCGACCAGGTGGTCCACGTGCTCGATGAAGTCCGAAAGATCGCCGCCGTCGCTCTCCGTGTCGAGGAAGGGACCGATGGCCGTGACGGCAATGACCCCTCCCGACTCCGCGATCGCCCGGAGCGCGGAGTCTCCCATGTTGCGCTGGCGGTGACGCCTCCGGTCCGCGGACCGGGGCAGGAGGGACCGGACGTTGGCGTGGTTGGCAAGCACCGGAACGCCGGCCGCCTTCACCGTCTCCATCACCGTCCGGTCGTTGCAGTGCGACACGTCGATGATCATATGGAGCTTCACCATCCGTGCGACGGCCGCTCTCCCCAGCTTCGTCAGTCCGAGATCACGTCCGGAGTCCACCCCTTCCATGAAGTCACCGGTCCCCCCTCCAATCTGCTCGTCTGCGGCCTGGTTCGGCCTGTCGGACCTGCCGTATGCGATCTGGAAGATGCGAAGGCCGTCCGTATACATCCGGTCGATCCTCTTGACGTCGCCATCCAGTGGGAAGTGCTTCTGCGAGTAGAGCAGCACCGCCACCTGTCTCGCCTGCCGGGCGCGCTCCAGATCGTACGAGGTCCGGACCCGGCGATAGTGCTTGCGGGCATCGAGATAGTCGCTCATCCTGCGGATCGAACGGCGGGCTTCACCTTCCCGGTAGGAGTAGGTGAGGGTCAGGGCATTGATGCCGAGGGTGCGAAGCTCGTTCTGGACTTCCCTGTCGGGCACCTTGCGGATGCGGGTGTAGCCTCGGCTGTCCGCCTTCCCGTCGTGGAACCACGGCTGCAGGTTTCCGTCCACGACAAGCGTTTTTGAAAACAGGCGATCGACCTCGAAGTCGTTCAACGGCGAAACGAGGAGGTCATCCGGCACTTGAACGTCCCTCACCGGGCTGCGAAACTTCCTCCCGTGGTTGTACCCCAGCCACTGGTATCGCAGCCGAAGCCCCGAGAACGATCTGCTCCCGGGAAGCAGGCATTTCAGGTTCCGGCCGTTCCTCTTCTCCACCGGCACGGGCGCGGGATTCCAGCCGGGCCGGGCGACGCCGAACCGGACCTGGAACCGGCAGGAGCCGGACACCTCACGGTCCGGAGTCGCATGGAGGGAGAGTCGCTTGCCGTCGGATTCGATCCACGTCCGGGTGAATGCAGGCACAACATCAGCAGATTGCTGTGGTATGGCAAGTGTCCCTGCAACGATCAAACAGTGGAGAAGGGGCAGAGCCAATTCGTTCTCCTTCCTGGAGAGGTATCCGGCACCGCCGTGGATTCCGGGCCGGGAGCTGTCCGGGTCATAACCGGTATTCAAAATCGGTGTCAAGTCGTTTTCCGGGAGGTCGTACGCCGAATCCCTAAGGAAAATTCATGAAGAATCGCTGGAGCGGCCAACTGCAGATCTGTCCTGGATGGAGACGCCCCTTGAACCTGAATAAAATACTATTTTGATGTTATTGAATTTCAGGAAGGCCTCAAGATAATGGGCTTCTGCCAATGGCAAGGACTTTGTGAGGGAGATGCCATCTTCCTTGATCTTCAACACTTTGATTTTTGGATACTATTTTAGAATGGAGGACTACATGCGCAGATCTCTGCTCGTTTTTGCGGGCATCTTGGCTGTGGCACTTCTCACGGTTTCGGCCTCCTCCCAGACCTGCTCCAAGCTCACCGCTACCGGAACCGGCAAACCGGGTACGGAACTCACATTTGCTCTGACCGGAGCCGACAAGGAGGCACTGGCAGTGATCATGGTCAGCCCGAAAGTCGGGAAGACCGTTCTCAAGATCGGTCCTCTCGGAACCCTGACACTCGGCCTTGCGAAGCCCACCATACCAATCTTCATCGGCAAGACCGATGAGAAGGGGAATGCAAAGGCGATCGTGAAGCTCCCACAGTGGAACTTCCCGCAGATCGCCTTGAACGCCCAGGCATTCACCGCGGTCTTCAGTCTGAAGCCGCCCGGGCCCCCGAAGCTGACCTTCTGCACCTCCAACGTGGCGAAGTTCACGATCGGCGGCTAAATAGCCGGTCTTGATTCCTAGCACTCCATAAGTGATTCGAACAACTACG
>CAZAKZ010000243.1:0-6139 GCA_964485695.1 uncultured Planctomycetota bacterium
TGAGGTCAAGAACCTGCAGGCACTGCTCGACGAGGTCTTTGGAGAAGAGAACTTCGTAGCCACGATCATTTGGCAGCACAGCATCCAACCAAAGGGTTACACCGACAAGTATTCGGTTCATCACAACTACGTTCTCTGCTACCGCAAATCCGCCGACTACGTTGTCCAACCCTTGGACCGTACAGAGAAAGACAACAAGCACTATTCAAACCCAGATAACGACCCAAACGGCCCTTGGCGTGCTGGTGACACTCGAAACGCACTGTATCGCCCGAATCTCATCTACGACCTTCCAACACCCTCCGGAAAGACGATTTCTCCTCCTGACAACGGTTGGCGGTGGAGCAAGGAGACGATGGAGGAGAAGATACAATCAGGCGAGATCGTCTTCAGCGAGGATGAGACTCGCATTACCCGCAAGATCTATCTCAAGAACCAGACGGGACGGGCAGCAGAGACAATATGGTTCAGCGAGGATGTTGGTTCAACACGTGAAGCCAATAATGAGCTCAAAGGGTTGTTCGAAGGCGAGGTGCCATTTGATACGGCGAAACCTCCCAAGCTAATTGACCGCATCAAGCAGGTGGCAGGTTTATCCAAGGGCGATATTGTCTTAGACTTCTTCGCGGGATCGGCCAGTGTGGGACAGAGCGTGATCGAAGACACTCGTCGTCCATCATCATTCATTCTCGTACAGCTACCTGAACCCGTTTCCGACGGCACACCTCACGGAAAGACCGCACTGAAGCTCGGTCTTCAGACAGTGGCCGACGTTGGAAAAGAGCGACTGCGCCGTGTCATCCTAGCGAACGAGAAGCAGCAAGCCGAAACGCTTGACATGGAAGTCCGCCCGGAAGATCTCGGGTTTCGTGTCTTCAATCTGACGCGTTCGAATTTCCGCCTTTGGGACGGAGCCGAACCCGGTGAAGACCCGGAGAAGATCGCGAAGCAGCTTGAACTTCACGAGCAGCACATCGACCCGAACGCGACGCAGGAGGACATTCTGTATGAGCTGCTTCTCAAGGCCGGGTTCCCGCTCACGACCAAGGTCGAGAAGGTGGAGATGGCCGGGAAAGAGGTCTTCTCGATCGCCGAGGGAGCCCTCCTGATCTGTCTGCAAGACGAGATCACGAAGGAACTCATCAAAGCGATGGCCGATGCCGATCCGCTTCAGGTGATATGTCTGGACTCCGGGTTCAAGAACAATGACCAGCTCAAGGCGAACGCGGTTCAGACGTTCAAGGCGCGGAACAAGAGCGCCGAAACGGCGACTGTTTTCCGAACTGTTTGAGCAAGTTTGATGTGTGATGGTTGATCGTTGATTTGGAGAGGAAGAGAACGTGGACAACAAGGAATTGAAGGAGAGGACGAAGCAGTTTGCGTTGAGGATTATCCGTCTCGTTGACGCGTTGCCGAAGACGATGGCAGGACGTACGATCGGGAATCAAATTGTGCGCTCCGGGACTTCGGTGGGAGCAAATTACCGGGCGGCATGCCGCGGCCGGTCGAAGGCAGAGTTTGCCGCTAAGCTGGGGACCGTTGCCGAAGAGGCAGATGAGACCTGTTTCTGGCTCGAGCTGATTATGGACGGCGAGTTGCTGCCCCGCGACCAAGTCGCGCCTCTTTACAGCGAAGCCGACGAACTCACCGCCATCTTTACCACCAGTGTCCGCACCGCCCAGAAAGGTCGTGACGCATGAAGAAGAATCAACCATCAAAAATCAAAAATCAAACTTCTCCCCTCGTTCGGTCCTCGGCGGCTGAGTATCTGACCTTTGTCGCAGCAGGTGGCGGGTCGGAGACCAGCGTGGAAATGCGCTACGAGGACGAGAATATCTGGCTGACGCAGAAGCTATTGGCCGCGCTCTATGATGTTACGGTTCCCGCCATAAGTCAGCACCTCAAGCGGATTTACGACGACAGCGAGTTGCTGCGGGCGGCAACTGTTAAGAAATACTTAATAGTTCAAACCGAGGGCAGCAGGCAGGTGCAGCGAGAAGTTGACCACTACAGCCTGCAAGCCATCATCGCCGTCGGGTTCAAGATCGAGAACGAGCGCGCCGTGCAGTTCCGCAAGTGGGCAAACCAGATCGTCAAGGACTACACGATCCAGGGCTGGACCATGGATGTGGAGCGGTTGAAACGCGGCGGCATCCTGACGGACGAGTTCTTCGAGCGCCAACTGGAACAGATCCGGGAGATCCGCCTATCCGAGCGGAAGTTCTACCAGAAAATCACCGATATCTACGCCACGGCGCTGGACTACGATCCCACCGCCGCGGCGACCAAGCGATTCTTTGCCGCCGTGCAGAACAAGATGCACTACGCCATCCACGGGCAGACCGCGGCCGAGGTCATCGTGGACCGCGCCGACCACGAGAAGGACAACATGGGGCTGACAAGTTGGGAAGGCGCGCCCAGCGGCAAGATCCACCGGTATGATGTCTCCATCGCCAAGAACTATCTGTCGGAGGATGAAATGGGGCAGATGCAGCGGATCGTCTCGGCCTATCTGGACATGGCGGAGATGCAGGCCATGCGAAAGATTCCCATGACCATGGCCGACTGGGAAGAGCGACTGAGCGGCTTCCTGCGCCTGTGGGACCGCGACATTCTTCAGGATGCGGGCAAGGTGACGGCGGAGCTCGCCAAGGCCCACGCCGAGAGTGAATTCGAGAAATACCGAATTGTGCAGGATCGGCTCTTCGAAAGTGACTTCGATAAGGCCGTGCAGCAACTTATGGAAGCGAAGAAGGGAACCGCGAATGGACGCGAATGAACGCGAATTACTGTTGAGAGATGAGGTGTTTGCGGTGGTGGGGTGCGCCATGGAGGTATTGAACGCGTTGGGGCATGGGTTGCTGGAGAAGCCTTACGAAAATGCTCTGGTTGTCGAGTTTGGATTGAAAGGCATCCCATGCAAGCAACAGCCCCGGTTTGATGTCGTCTACAAGGGCGTGTCCGTCGGGGAGTACATTCCTGACCTGATTACGCACGACCAACTCGTGGTGGATACAAAAGTCATCGAGCGCATCACGGATCACGAGCTTGGTCAGATGATGAACTACCTGAAGATCACCGGTCTCAAAGTCGGCCTGATCATCAACTTCAAACGATCAAAACTCGAGTGGAAGCGCATTGTCTTGGAGAGGAACCGGTAATGAACGCCAATACCTATCCCCAATTCGCGTCCATTCGCGTCCATTCGCGGTTCAAAAGAGGACTTGCCCATGAAACTGAAATTTGACGCCAACCTTTCTTACCAGCAGGAAGCGATTCACGCCGCCATCGGGGTTTTCGAGGGGCAACCCTCGAACCAGAGCCAGTTCGAGGTGAGTTTCACCACGCAGATGGACATGCTCGAACAGACCGAGCTTGGCATCGGCAACCGACTGGCTATCGACACCGGGCGCGTTCTCGAAAACACGCACACGGTTCAGGAAACGAATGACATTCCGAAATCCCGGGACCTTGGAGTCACCGTCTATCCGGATTCGCGTTCATTCGCGTCCATTCGCGGTTCAAACTCTTCCTCCTATTCTTTCCCGAATTTCTCCGTCGAGATGGAGACGGGCACAGGCAAGACCTATGTCTATCTGCGCGGCATTTTCGAGCTGAACCAGAAGTACGGGTTCAAGAAGTTCATCATCGTGGTGCCCAGCGTCGCGATCCGTGAGGGCGTACTGAAGAGCATCGAGATCACCAAGGACCATTTCGCCGGGATCTACGACAATGTGCCGTTCGACTATTTCGTCTACGACTCGAAGAAACTGGGGAAGGTGCGCCAGTTCGCCACCAGTAACCAGATTCAGATCATGGTGATCAATATCCAGGCGTTCCAGAAGGACGCCGGGGATGACGTGGACTACTCTAAGCTCGATGATGAGCAGCGCAAGAAACTGAACATCATTCACCAGGAGCGGGACGCGATGTCCGGCCGGCGGCCGATCGAGTTCATCCAGGCGGCGCGGCCAATCGTGATCATCGACGAACCGCAGAGCGTGGATAACACGCCGAAATCACGCCGGGCCATCCAGCAGTTGCAGCCGATTGCCTGCTTCCGTTACTCGGCAACCCACATCAACCCCTACAACCTTCTCTACAAGCTCGACCCGATCAAAGCCTACGATCTACGTCTCGTGAAGCGGATTGAAGTCTCATCCGTCAAAGCTGACGACAGTTTCAACGACGTATTTGTCCGGCTCGACAAGGTGGAATACGCCAAAGGAGCGAAGACGCCGCACGCCAAGGTGACGATCAATGTCGACACGCCCAACGGTCCGAAGAGCAAGACCTACAAGGTCAAGCAGGGCGACGACCTGTACGAGCGGTCGAACCAGCCGCCCCGCAACACGGCCCGGCCGGAGTATCAGCACGGCTTCATTATTTCGAACATCAGCGCGGAGCCCGGACTCGAGCATATCGAGTTCAACAACGGGCGGATGATCCGCCAGGGCGAAGAAGAAGGCGGCATGACCGAAGAGGTAATGAAGGCGCAGATTCGGGAGTCTATTGAGCGCCACCTTCAGAAGGAACTCAAGATGAAGGGCAAGGGTATCAAGGTCTTGTCGCTATTCTTCATCGACCGCGTATCGAATTATCGCCTGTATGCCGACGATGGCACGCCACAGAAGGGGAAGATTGCCAAGTGGTTTGAGGAAGCCTTTTCTGAAATCAGTGGCAAACCCCTCTACAAGGGACTTCTCTCGCACCCGGTTGAGACCCTACACAACGGCTATTTCTCATCCGACAGGAAGGGCGTGCTCAAGGATACGCGCGGAAACACCCAGGCAGACGAGGGCACGTACAGTCTCATCATGCGGGACAAGGAGCGCCTTCTTTCCCCCGAAGAACCACTCAGATTCATCTTCAGCCATTCGGCACTGAAGGAAGGCTGGGACAATCCGAATGTCTTCCAGCTTTGCAGCCTACGTGAGATGGGGACCGAACGTGAACGCCGTCAGACGATTGGGCGGGGGCTCCGGCTTCCCGTGAACCAGGACGGGGAGCGCGTGTATGACGACACCATCAACAGGCTTACGGTGATCGCTGGCGAGACGTTCGAGGAATACGCCCGTGGCCTTCAGGACGACATTGAGCGCGACTGCCAGATCAAGTTCGGCCGCATCGAAAAGACTGCCTTCGCCAAGCTCGTTCGACCCGTGCCGGAGGGCGAGGAAGAGAAACCCATCGGGCAGGACGCATCGGAGAAGATATGGCAGGACTTGAAAGACAAGGGCTATCTCGACACCGGGGGCGACATTCAGGCCAAGTTTGATCCCTCTCGCGAGGGCTTCGTTCTGGAAGTGGCCCCGGAACATGAACCGCTCAGGGCACGCATCCTCGATGAAATGCGGAAGTACATCTTCCGTGACCGGATCGTCGACGCCCGGCAGAAGCGCTCTCTCCGTTTCAAGAAGGAGGTCACACTCACGCCTGAATTCGAGGAACTCTGGAAGCGGATCAGCAAGAAGACCGCCTATGCCGTGGAATTCGACACGGAAGAGCTTATCAAGCGGGCATCCCTGCGAATCAAGGACATGGAGAAGGTTCGGGCTGTCACCATCTCGACCACCCGGGAAGAATTGGAGGTCACCAAAGCGGGCGTTCAGGCTGGACGCGTGCTTGAAGCGCGCACAACCGAGGCACCGAAAGCGAAGGCCCTGCCGGATATTCTGGCTTTCCTGCAACGCGAGACCGAACTGACGCGCCATACACTTGTAAGGGTTCTCAAGGAATCCGGTCGCCTGAAGGACTTCCCCGTCAATCCCCAGGCATTCATGACCGAGGTAGCGAAGATACTGAACCGCACACTGCACGGCATGATTGTTGACGGCATCAAGTACGAACGGATCGCCGGGCAGGAATACGAGATGCGACTGTTCGAAGAGGATGAGATCGAATCCTACCTTGCCAACCTGTACGAGGTGCAGAGCAAGGGCAAGACGCTTTACGACTACATTCCCTACGATTCGGAAGTCGAACGCGAGTTCGCCCGCCAGCTTGACGGCATGGAGAACATCCGCCTGTTCGTCAAGCTCCCCAGGTGGTTTGTGGTCGACACGCCCATCGGCGACTACAACCCGGACTGGGCCATCGTCGCGGAGCAGGACAACAAGGTCTATCTCGTACGAGAGAC
>CAZAKZ010000244.1:0-6088 GCA_964485695.1 uncultured Planctomycetota bacterium
CGAGAGCACGCTGCAGAGACCGATACATTTGGAATAATATGAGGGGATTCCTCAGGGTGGAACCACCAGATTACGGCGACTGTCGGGGAGATGATCATCATGGGGGGCAAGGCACCTGATCAGTTCTTCTCGCGCTCCCGGAACCGATCGGTGATCCAGCCCAGCCGGATAAACTCGTCCATGAGGAGATCGGCTGCGAGGGCATGCCCTTCGGGTCCCCAGTGAGAATCCACAGGGGCATACGGCATTCCACTGCCGCGAACGGCTTCCCTGAACGGTCCGGTCAGGTCCAGAAAAGGTAGTTTTTCCGACCGGCAGAATTCCTTCACCTTCCCTGGCAAAGGCCAGAGGGCCCAGTCGCAACATGGACTGTCCGGGGGAAACCGAACGAACGAGCGATAAACCCGGAACTTCACGGGTATGTAGCACAGAAGATGGTGAATCCCATGCTTGCGGCAGAATGCGGCTCCCCGTATGAGCGCCGCACGAGCCCGGTCCCATCGACTGGCGGTCCATTCCGACCACGACACGGCGGCGTAGTCGGCGAAATAGACCTCCTGTTCCCCGCGGCCCGCGGCAACCAGCCGCCCCCGGTATGGCATGCGGTTGGGCAGAATCGGATGGCACCACAGGCGGAGAACATCGAGGGCGCCCAGAATGAAAGATCGCTGCCCCCACAGGGTCACTTCGGGCACGGGCCGGCCGTCCATGTAGGTATCGGGCGGACTGGATTGCACGGCCCGCATGGTGTGCTCGAAACGCGTGTCGTCGTACAGATCGTTCCCCTCGAAGAGGAACCATGCCACCACGGCCGGCTTCAGGCGTGGCGTCTGCTCCTCGAGGAGCGCCAGCTCCTGCAGGATTCCGTATCCGGCGACGCCCAGGTTCGCGACCGGACGCCCCAGGCGGGCCTCGAGTCGCCTGGAGACGGTCTCCTCATCCGAGACGTACCACCCGTCCACGAAGGAATCTCCGATCAGGGCCACGTGGGCCCGTTCGAGGACAGTGGGATTGCGAAAACCCAGGCGGTTGTAAGTGAACGTGAGGGGACGCCGGAGTGAGGCGGGGACGAGCCATTTATCCTCGATATCACTTGCCGTCCGCCCGGACCAGTGCGCGTTTGGAGACCGCCGAAATTCGAGTTTGCGGTCGAGGACGAAGTCCTTTGCATACCCGCGATTCACCTCCCGCTCACCGAACGTGGTCAGCAGGAGTCGGCGCCAGTTCAGGAGGTCCAGCGCGGCCGACGCTTCCAGCAGGGCGAGGACGAGCACGCATGTCATCGCGGCCAGGAGCCAGCGGAAAACGACCCTGCGCCGCGACCGGCAGATCGTGATCGACCAGCCGGCGACGAACCCGGCGCTCACCAGGATCATCCAGCCGAGATGAACCGGAGTGATCTGGATCGACGGGATTCCGTGGGCCGCGACGGCAAGCCCGGTCCAGCCCAGAACGACCGGTCCCAGCCAGGCGACGGACCCGACAACCCGCCGGCGGATTCCGGCACACTCAGACGAAGCACCTGACAGGGGCCCGGCAATGCCGGTCGATCTGCTTTGTTGTGTTTTGTGTCCAGTCACTGGATCCGGCACCGGCTCCACCCTTCCGGATTCGTTCCGGCGATAGCCGAAGCGTTGGAATCACCAGGGAATCGCGAATGGGTGACATTTTACCACGGAGCGCCGATCCCCGGCCTTCCATTCCGGCATCATTGCTTCCTGATTGCACGGAGCATCACCCGGACAATCGCCTGGTAGAACAAAAAAGCCTGTTTGTTACCAGGGCTACCTGCTTTGCCCCGGCATCAGGATCACCTCGACGCCCCAACGCACCCCGGCGAGAATTTCGACCTCGACTCGACCAGGACGGTACCCGAACAGGTGCGCCTCCACGAGGAAACGGCCCGGCGGCAGGAAGTGGCGTTCCAGGATCCCATTCGAGTCGGTCCAGTAGCAGGTGGAGTGATAGTAGAGGTAGCTCAGGTCGGGATTCGCGTTCTGCAGGGCCTGGAACCGCTGGTAGGCCTTGTCCTCGTCGAGGTCCATCACGGCGCCGCACGGCCGGCGTATCTTCACGCCCACTCCGGCAAGGGGCGTGCCGGCGCTGTCCCTCACCCTGATTTCGAGCACCCCGCCTTCCTTGTGGAGCCGGAGGGCGACCTCCGGGGTCCGGTGCCGGCCCACCGTCACCAGGGCACGAGCTTCGATCCAGTCCGGGTGTCGGGCGCGGACCCAGTGCTCGTCTGGCACGAGGCTGTGGATCGAGAACCGGCCCAACCGTCCAGTAATTGCAGCCCCGACTATTCCGGACGGTCCGCTTCTGCGGTGAACGGTCACGTCGGCCCCGGCCAGCGGAGAACCGCCGGGCTCGAGGACGCGGCCCTCCAGGGATGCGCCCGGTCCGACGGCGAGGTCCACCCGCCTGGAATCCCCGCCCGGCACCAGGTCGATTCGAACCGGGTCTCGAGATATCCAACCGTCGTTCGTGCCCGACTCGAGGTGGTATGCGCCGGCATTCATGCCCTCGATCCGGAACCGGCCTTGCCCGTCGTTGAACCTCAGGATTCGCGCCTCGTGACCGTGGAACCAGCGTACGAAGAACCCGTTCACGGGCGCGTCCGTGTCCGCCCGGCGCACGCGGCCATGGATGCCCCTGGATGTCCGGCGCAGCACCAGCACCACGTCGCGGTCTCCGGCCCGGACCCGCATGGGCTCGCCCAGTTCCTCGAAACCTGGTTTCCTCGGATAAAGCCGGCAGATTCCGGGCAACATCCTCTTCACGGTGAATCGGCCCCGGGCGTCCGTGTCCGTGGAGACGGGCCTACCGGCCACGTCCTTTCCGCGGTGGGTGGAATACACATTGATCGAAACCCCATTCACTGGGCGGCCCTGATCGTCGACCACGCGGCCGGTGAGGGTGCGGCCGCGCTCGAGAATGAAGTCGACATCCTCGCGTACGGAATCTTCGGCCAGGATCAGATTCACACGCTTGCCGATGAACCCGCTCGCCTCTACCTCGAGAGTATAGCGGCCGGCGGGCAATCTGCGCATCGTGAAACAGCTCCCGGTGGTGTGGCGGACGCCGAACCACTCGTCGAGTTGGGTGGACAGCCAGTCGTCACGTCTGAGATCGAGCCGGGCTTTCGGGATCGGCTCTCCTCCCGTGTCCCGGATCCGGCCGGACACCCTGGCTCCCTCCCGACTCATCCGGACGAGGAACCCGATGCGGCACTCACCGGGCCGGAGCGTGAACGCCTCGGTGATCCGGTCGGCAAAGCCCTCCCCCTGCACCACCAGTCGGCGTTCTGCGTTCACGGCCAGGCCGCAGAGGCAAAAGGCGCCCGCCTCGTCCGTGGTCCCGCAGAGGGGCTTGTCGAGGCATTTACCGACCACGGTGATCCAGGCCCGGGGAACACCCTGCCCTTCCGGGCCGACGACCCGGCCGGCAATCCTGCCCGCGAGGTGCAACCGCACGTCCTGAACCACCTCCCGGCCCGCCTTCACGGCCGACAGTACCTCGGCTTCGAACTTGGCGAAGCCCTCGGCCCGGACCCGGATTCGACACCCGTCCGGAAATCGGTCCAGGACGTAGCGGCCGAAGACGTCGGTCTCGACCTCGTTCTGCACCCTTTCCCAGCGCCTGAATGCCTGGCCCACCCGGGCGCCCGCGATGGGAACGCCGGAATCGGCGTCCGTGACCCGGCCCTGGACGTGGAGCCCCGGCGGGACAATGAAGTCGGTCTCGGTGTCCTGGCCTGCCTCGATGATCACGCGCGACCAGGATCCCCACGACATCAACCACCCTCGAGGCGTGATCGAGGCCCGGTGCACACCGGGCGGCAGGCCGGGGATTCGATAGCGTCCGTCCTGGTCGGTACGGGCATGACCGCAACCCAGGTTCCCGGACCACACCGCGACTTTGATGTCTGCGCCGGGTGTGCCCATCCCCGCCAACGTCACCCGCCCGAACAGGGCCCCGGGCGCGCCGGGCACAGGGCCGGTGGTGGGTGGGGGTGCCGGCGTAGTGCGCTTCGGGGCGGTCGCTCCGTTCAGAGAGGGGAGGACGGTTTTTTTTACCTGTTTCCTTGCCGGCTGCGCTTGCGGATCCGGCAGCCTCGTTGATCCGTCTCCGGACGGCTGCTTCGCCTCGCTGTCGAGGTTGTCAAGGACGGCGAGGAAGCCTACCATGAGGATCAGGAGAAAGAGGCCGGTGACCGGGACCCGGACCCCCCGGTTGGACCTCATGATACACGGCACGAGTCATCCAGGCCCTGGGGCCGCTCGTAGAGCTCGGCCTGGATCCGGATGTCCTCCGGCGTGATGGGGCCCAGGTTCACGCCCATTTCAGACGTGGCCAGAACCCGGTTGTCGATGACGCCTCGCAGGATCGCACCCACGTCTGCGCCGGTGAACTCTTTCTCCTCACAAAGCCGCGCTACCGCCATGAGGCCGCTGGAATCGGCTGCCCCCTCCGCAGTGTGGGTTTCCACCCACTCCCGGCGGTCGCACCGGATGGCCCGCCGCAGCTGCTCCGAGAGGAAGTCCACCCGCAGGGCTCTCTGTTCCGCACGGGCCAGTTCGATGAGCCAGATCTGGGCCAGGGCCCGCACGTCCGGCCGGTGGATGGTGACGATCTCGTCGAACCGACCGGGCCGGAGAAACGCCTCGTCGATGTCCTCGATGCGATTGGTGGCGCCGATGAGCACCACCCTCGCCGGCGCCTCCCGGATGTTGCTCAGGAGGTGGAGGACCGTGACCACGGCCCGGTTGTACCAGTTGGATCCCTCGCTTCCCCCCGATGTCCGGCGGCTGCAGAATCCGTCGATCTCATCGATGAAGATGACCGCGGGTGCATTCTTCTCCGCCGCCTTCCACATGCCGAGGATGTTCTTCTCGGTGTTGCCGGCCCACATGTCCAGGAAGGCAGTGGGCGGCGGTGCATAGACCGGGCGATTGATCTCACCCGCCAGCGCCCGGACGCTGAGCGTCTTGCCGACGCCGGGTTTCCCCACGAGCAGAATCCCGGACGGGATCACAGGCCCCCACTCCTGAAAGGCGGGATCGTCGGTGAGGTAGAGTTTCACCTTCCGCATCACCCGCAACGCCTCCTCGCAGCCGCCCACATCCTGAAACCTGCAGTCCGGCTTCTCGAGGAAGACGGAGAAATCCGTGATCACACCCTTGTGGGGTTGAATCCAGGACCACTCCGAGGCGCTCCGCACCCAGAACCTCGAAGTTGACTACCGCGACTCCAGGGTCTTCGGGACGCGGTGAAGTCGCGGTGAGGAAATAAAAAAAGAGCGCCGGTTGGCGCTCTTTTTTTAGAAGCCCGCTTGATTAATAACCTGCCTGGATGCCCCGGTCTACGGAAGAGGCCAATCCTCCTGACGGATGGTGCACAACACGTTGTTGGATACACCGGTCCCCGAGGGAGTCCCGTCCGTAACCAACCCTGCCATGTAGAGGTTGATTCCCACGAGGCCGGGATTCATGGGGACGTTGAAGCGGAAGTTGGCCTTGTTGTTGGCAACCATGGAATAGCCCATGATGTTCAGGGGCGGGGCCAGGGGCAGGAGAAAGCCGAAGCCGACCGGTGTGTAGCCCGAATAGAGGCTCCACAGCGTCACCAGGATCTGGCCGTTGTGACTCGGCTGCGTCACGTAGTCGATGACGATGTCTTTCCCGATGGGAACGTCAGCGGAGGCCAGGGTGGCGGTCATGTTGGGCCCGGGCTGGGCCTGCAGGTTTCCACATAGAATCAATGCCAGAGCCGCAAGGAACAGGACGGATGTGAGATGGCGCATAATCTTCTCCAGGCGTGTAAGGTGCTCCAACTTCCGAACCACAGGCGTGTTTGGTGCTAATTTTTTGGTGCTACAGAAACGTCTCCGTATTCCCAAGTTTCATATCTAAGGTTGGATTCGAGGAGGGGCCGGCAATTGGCTACATGAACTTGAGTGGAAAATAATTATTATTCTCTGGCCGGAGAGGGCGATCGGGGGGCGTGGTGGCTAACTTACTTATTAGTATTGCGTCACTACTGTCCCAACGTTATTCAAACAACATCAACTGGTTATGACTTTGGGGTA
>CAZAKZ010000245.1:0-6070 GCA_964485695.1 uncultured Planctomycetota bacterium
GCGTAGTTGTTCGAATCACTTATGGAGTGCTAGGAATCAAGACCGGCTATTTAGCGAGATAGCACAAGGTTCGATCGCTGATCCAGGTGGAACCGAGTCGTCCAGAGGAGGGCCGTGAACAGGTGAACTCGCCACGGGAGTTCTGCACGTATTGCCGGAAGTGCCCCGGCGTCTCACACACTTTCTGTGCATCGGCCACGAACCACCCGTTTTTCTCGAGAACAGGCACGTCTGTTGCTAAGGTCTCCTTGTCGAGGATGATGGCCAGCTCGAGGTTTCCTGCAACTCGTTCCGGCAGGGTGACGTATTCGAGGAATGCCGTACGTTTCTCGTTGCTGAAGACCTCGCCGTTCAGTTCCATCCACTCGTCCCACCATCCGGTGACCGTGGTGAAGCGCCCGGCCCCTCGGTCCGTCGTCACAGGCCAGGCCGGTAGATACACCGGAGGGGGAGTGAAGTGCCAGTCCACACCACAGCTGGAGAATCGAGCCGAGGCCGTGCCCACGGTCTCACCGATCGTGAAGTAGACGTCGTGCTCTGAAACCCTGACCTGCCCGCGGCTCATCCAGGACTGCAACAGCCCTGGATCGATGTCCACGAGTGCGGATCGTCGAAATCGGCGGAGGAAACTGTCCGGAGCCCTGTAGACGAAATTGACAAGAAGGTCGGAGTCAAAGAAATCTGCCATCCCGGGTGGATGAACAGTTCTTTCCTCCTGGAACGAGTAGAGGACCAGATCTTCTCCGAGACCATGTGCATCGAAGCGTCTTCGCCATTCGTCGATGGCTCTCTGGTGGCTCAATCCCGTTTTCTGAGCCGCTTGACGTGGAACATTTTCGAGCCAGTAGACCTTGCATCCCCTGGCCTTGAAGCCCAGAGCCCAGTTGATGAAGATCCAGAGATACGCACCATGGCCCTGCCGGTGAAGCGTCGACGGAACAGCCAGGCAGACGGTAGCAGTCATCCCGTTCTCCCGGATGAATCCCCGGAATTTCCGGACATGGCCCGCTCCAGGAGGCGAGGCAGCACCTTGGCGGAGTCGAAGTGGTCCTCGGCAATGGTGCGAGCCGCTGTCGCGTGCCGGTCATAGTCGGCCTCGATGTCCTGGATACAGGCCGCCGCCTCTTCCGGGGTGGAAAAGGAGAGGATTCCTTTCCCCACCGGGAGAACCCGGGAAAAGCCCGTCTCCTGCAGGACCACGGGGCGGCCGGCGGCCAGGTAGCACGCCGACCGGCAGCTGAACCACCCGGACTGTCCCAGGACGTAGCCGTTCTTGGCCACGCTCCACTCGGCCCTGGAAGTCTGGATGTAGTTGCGGTAGCCGTCCAGATCGAGGCAGACGACCAGCGGATCGACCAGGTTCCATCCCTTGTGGACGAGCAGGTCCCGGGGAAGCTTGCGCCCCATGCCTGAATTGGCGGCAAGCTCGAGGGGAACCGGTGCGACCCTCCGTGGAAGATCCAGGAACCGCATGAATTCCACGTCCTTCTGGCCGTAACTCTTGCCCTCATGCTCGATGGGGTTGTACGAGATCCAGGTCATGACCGTGGTGTAGTCGGGTCGGTGGTGTGAACCAACGGGCCACTCGGAGAGCACCACCGGCTGCCGGGTCCCGATCCACTCGTCACCCGTGTCCAATAGGGAGGGCGGCAGGCACTCACCGAAGCTGAAGACCACGTCGTGCTGGTCGATGAGTGTGCGGAGATACTTGTGCCCGCGCAACAGTTTCAGCTGTGTGAACACGGGATCCGTGTCGATGTAGACCCGCCGCCGGATCCGGTCATACTCCTCCAGTTTGTCGATGGTGCCGGAAACGTTGATCAGCAGATCCGCGGTCCGGAAAAGCTCCTGGAGCCGGGACTCGGGCATTCCGAACCACTGCTTCTTCCATCCGAAGCGATAGGCCCACCGGTCTTCGAGACCGAACCGTGTCATGACCTCGGCAAGATAGTTCACGTTGAAGTCACAGCTCTTGATCTTGCCGTCTGCATTCGGGTTGTAGGGCCACTGGCCGTTGTCCTCGATGTAATAGACATCATGTCCGAGCCGTGCGAGGCCGAGCACGTAGTTCATGAAATCCCAGGTCATGCCGCCCAGGGGAAACTGGGCGATCAGACCCGTGACGACAATGCGAAGGGAGGAGTTCACGTCAGCGAAGGCTCCAGACAGAACAGGATCATTATCAGGGGAAACCTCCAGCTCAGCTGGGGGACTCGTGAAGTATGACATTTCCGAGAATCGAGGAGGGGACTGCTTTGCACACGTCCTCCGAGATTGAAAGTGATCGTGGCTGTTCTCTCCAAGGTGTACAATCGCATTGTTACGGGCCCTTGATCCCACAGCCTGTTTTTGTCCTAGATCGGGACATTTCAGGGATGTGGGATGCCCCACGGTCCTGAAATGTCCCGATCTAGGACAAAAACAGGCCGTGGGATCGGCACTTCCGACTTCAGGCGTTCCTGAAACATACCGCTTTGAGCGGTTCGTGATTTCAAAGCTTCCGGCTCTACAGGAGGATGGATTGCTTCATGTTGCAGGACAGGGGGGTGTCGGGGACAACCCCCTGGAAATCCGATCCGCTTTCGAACGCAAGCCGATTCTCAAAAGTGTCCTCCGGAAACCTGATCAGATCTATACCCCGGCTGACATCTTAACATGAATGAACATGAGAATATATGCTCTGGACAGACCCGCTCCCTACTCCAGCCCTTGAGAACATGGCCGTGCGACCGTGCGATCAGGCGTGTACGGACGTACGGAACTGCTCGAGGACAGGGCAAGAACTCGGGCTGCTACAGAACCGTGATCTTGACCGGATTGTAGATCTTCACCGCCGTCGAAACCGAGACGGCTCCGGCAAAGAAATCGAGCCCCGACAGGGCTGGGATGTTGGGGATGGCGACCACGCCGAAGCCCTTGCCGTTCTGATCCAGGATGCCATTGAAGTTCTGGAAGATGGTCGGAACGAAGCCCGAGGTCCAGAACAGGGCGTCCGGCGTCAGCGGCACGGTTCCCGAACCCGGAAGCGGGATGCCGGGGGAGCGCGAGTAGGCGCACCGGATGAGGTAGGGGTTGCTCGCGGCAGTCTTGTCCTGGATGTTCAGAATCACGGCCTGTCCCGGGCGGGCGATGCCGTACTGGGTGAGGCCGTCCTCCCAGAGGT
The DNA here is from genome assembly GCA_964485695.1 of uncultured Planctomycetota bacterium. Classification (GTDB taxonomy): domain Bacteria; phylum Planctomycetota; class JAFGQW01; order JAFGQW01; family JAFGQW01; genus CAZAKZ01. Next base: position 3,164 of record CAZAKZ010000245.1, read on the forward strand.
AGATCTCGTGGTCGGCCTGCGGGTTGCCGCCGCCGACGTTGTAGCGGGTGGCGAAGACGATGACCGTGCCGTCGCCGTTCAGAGCGTGGCTGTCGTTCGGGTTGCCGGTGGTCATGCCGCCGAAGGTGGTGATCTTCCGCTTTCCGGTGCCGTCGGGGTAAGCCATCCAGATGTCATTGCCGACGTTGGTGAGCTGCCAGCGCGACTTCCAGGTGACACGGTCGCCGTCGGCCGAGAGCTTGGCCCGGACGTCGGCGCCGACGGTGTTTTGGGAGACGTTGGTCAGGTTCTTTCCATCGGTGCCGAGGGTGTAGATTTCGGATTCGCCGCTCATCAGGTGCTCGAATGCACATACCGTGGCGGTGTGGTCGAGGGCCGGAAAGGCCCCGGTGCCGGAGGTGATCGCGCTGATCTGCTTCTTGCCGGTTCCGTCCGGATTGGCGATCCAGACCTGGTCGTGGTTGCTCTTGTCGAGCGCGAGGTAGGCCACCTTGGTGCCGTCCCCGGAGACGCATCCGCTCATGCGGGCGCCGGCAAGGGTGTTGGCCGCGATGGGTGAGACCACCTTGGTCAGGAGGTTGACCACGGCAAAGCCGTAGACCTTGGTCGAGGAATCCCAGGTCGTGTAGCCGACGAGATTGCCGTCGTGCGATAGGGTGAGGTTCATGTTGACCTTGGTCGTGCCGGAATAGCTGGTGACCTGGGTCGCCTTGCCACCCGTGGTCGGGATGGTCCAGATATTTCCATTCGAGATGAAGGCGAGGATGCCGTTGTTGCCGCTCATGGCGAGGGACCAGGGAATCGTGGCCGGTCCCCCCGTGGTCAGCTGCTTGGGCGTCATGGACGAGGTGTCCATGGAAAACACCTCGAACTGGAAGTTCCGCTCCCCGATCCAGGCGATCCACTGGCCGTCAGTGCTGACGGCCGGATAGTAGTCGTTCACGCTGTTCGTGGTCACCTGGGTCCGCACCTGCGCCGCACACACGCCGGCTGTGAGGCCTGCCAACAGTATCGCACCGAGCAAACGGGTCATTTCTCTTCTCCTGCTGAGTGAATTCACATCGGACATCGAGCGAGGAAGGTTGGGCGCGTTCAGCCGGTGCCGACCCGCGCAACGGTTCCCGGTCCAGGGTCCATCGAGATCGCAAAATTTTCCGAAGAAATGGGAATTGGGTGAAAAACACCGGGGACAGGCCGAAGACGCCCCGTCCCCTGTCCTGGCGCGCCCTCCTACCTCGTGATCGAGAACGAGGCGGTGTTCGACATGTCCCGGATTCCAAATGGTGCTTGTGGATCCAGGGTGACAAAGGCGCTGTGGATCCTCACCCCGACCAGGGCCGGAATCGACGGGATGTTGATCTTCGCCTTGGCCTTTCCACCGGCGTCGATCACACCCGCGTAGCCCGAGAAGATCCCCGGCAGATACCCGAAGACGGTGACCACGAGCAGGTCGTCCGGGCTGAGGCCGAGGTTCCGCGTGCCGATGGGGATTGGGCCCGTGCCCAGGGAGGAGCCGAGCTGGTAGGGGAGTTTCGCGGAACCGCTGGCCGAGAGGAAGAGATCCACCGTGCCCCCGGGCCGCGGGCTGCCGCCGACCACGAGGTTCGTGGGCAGGTCACACATGTAGTAGCCCAGGTCGGGCACGTTGGGGCTGCCGCTCGGGCCGGTGCCCCCAGCGCTCGTCAAGTAGTCGGCGGCGATGTCCGCGGCAGTTCGCGCCCAGTTGTAGATGCGGATGTCGTCGTAGTTGCCCTCGCATCCCGAGCTGGAGCCGTCGTACCCCATGCACTTGAAATTGCCGCCCTTGCCGGTGATGTTGGCGGGGCCCTTGCTGTTGAATACGCCGTTGACGTACCAGGTGATCAGGTTGAGCTTGGTATCCACGACGCAGGCGAGGTGGATCCAGCCGCTGGGACTGGTGGAGTTTTGAAGGGGCGCTCCAACGGTCTTGAGTTCCGTGAGGGGGCCGCGGATGATGACGTTCCCGACTCCCGCAGCGCCGTTCTGGAAGCAGCGGAAAGTACCCCCGGCGCCGGACCAGGGATTATCCCCCCAGATGTATCCGAATGCCGTGGGGCCGGTGGGTTTGTACCACCACTGAACGGTGAATCCCGGGCTGGCGTTGGCGCCGCCACTACCGCTCGATGTGGGATCGAGGGCGGCTGACGTGGGCAGGTAGCTGTTGCCGGTGCCGAGTGTACGGTAGCAGCTTGCCGAACCGATCCGGAAGACCTTGGTGTCCAGCGAGTGCAGCGTCCCCACCGTGGTCGCCGCCGGCGGACCGCCGGTGGCACTGTTCAGCAAGGTGATCTGCGCCGAGCCTACGGTGGCGAGGAGCGCGAGAGTCAAGAAGAGAGCGGTGCTTCGCATGGCCGATATCTCCAGTTCAGATTACCCAGGTTGGAATACGTCAGGCGAAATGCCTGGGGATTCTCATACACCTACTTTTTACCCGATCCGGACCCTGGGGGCAAGGCCATGGGAGGTATAGGGCCGGACCCGGGCTGGAGATCGGACCACCCTGGCGGTGAACGGCCCCATTTCTTTGATCAATGGATCTCGATGACGCTCATGATCCCCTCGGGGGTGAACCGGAGGGCGAGGGTGATTCTCCGGGTGGAAAAGAAACGGGTCATGCCCACGGCGGTGCGGATGCCGTCCACGTCCAGGCGCGGATTCTCGCGGGTGCCGAACACGGAGTCACTGACCGTGCCGGATACCGGGTCCACCAGGTAGTTCCCGCCCGCGGGGGAGATCGGTTCGAATCCGAAGGTCTTCCAGCACTTCCTTGCTAGGTTCTTCTCGTCGGGAAAGAGAAGAGAGAGCAGGCGAAGGGTGCCGAGGTTCCGGAGGGAAGCGTTCATGGCGGCCTCGGCCACGGTGCGTTCGAACACCGGCCGCTCCAGC
>CAZAKZ010000246.1:0-6054 GCA_964485695.1 uncultured Planctomycetota bacterium
GCGGATCATGCCTCAAGAGATGTCTGCGTGAGTGCACGCATTTTGGTTACGCTCGCATCATACCCGTTTCAGCCTCGATTCCCACCAGGTCCGCTGGCCCTCTGCCTGGCGCCGGAACATGTCGAGACCCGACACGTACCGGGCTCCGGTCCGGAGGGCAATGGTCCGGCCCGGCGCGCTGTCGCGGTAGTCGAGGTCCAGTACCGTCTCGGGTCGCCAGTCTGCCGGGGGGTCGGCGCCGGGGCGTCCCGTGGCCCAGACCACGCTGCGCGGCCGGGTGAGGTCGGGGCCGCGGTTCCGTTGCCCGGTCCGGGCCGAAAAGAACGTCGCATCCGGAAAGAGCTCCCCGAGCATGGCCAGGGTGCCTCCGCCTCCCCAGACAGCAATGGGAGGGGGCGGTGCCTCGGTCTCGAGAGCGCCCTCGAGGCCTTCCCGATCGGTATTGTGGCCGTGCCAGGCGTTCGTGGATCCGTCGAGGTAGAGGGTGTTCACCGACGCCAGTCTGTCCGCCTCGGACGTGACCGCTGTACAAGCGCTACGTGCCAGGGTCTTCAGCGGCGCGGTGACGGCCGCAGCCTTGAGGCCCAGGTCCCGCAGCACCTCGAGGGCGCCGGTCTCCACGTCGGCCTCGGTGACTCGGATGGCCACCACGGGCAGGCCCCGGGCCGCGAAGAAGGGACGCTGCTCGGCAGGGGTGCGGCTGTGCACCACGGGATCTCCCAGTACCGCGGCGAACGGGCCCTTGCCGGAGCAAAACCGGAGCCGGTCCATGAGGGTGGGCTGATCCGGCGCGGATCCGCCGCCTTCGCGCAGGAACGTGATGGGGGTGCGGTGCCAGGTGAGAAGTCGGTACCAGGCCCACCGTCCGTCGTCGGAGCGGGGCAGAAAGGAGCGGCTTCCGGGATCCGCGGCCGCCCACCAGTGGCCCTCGAGAAGATCCCGGAAGGTGTGGACTTCCACGGCGAGCTTCAGGTGGCTGCGAGCGTTCTCGAGGTGTTCGATGGCATCAGAAAGGGGGGCGTCCGCCCGGCGGTAATGCAAGGACACGACGTGCGGAGCCTCGTACGGACAGGGGCCGAGCTCGAGGGCCCAGTCCGTGCGCATCCCCATCGGCCACGCATCGGGCCGGGGGGTGCCGGGCTTGCGAAAGCTGTAGAGCAGGTCTTCCGGCGGCACGGTATCGAGAACAGTGCGGATGGCCTCCGGGGTCAAGATGTCGTCGCGCACCTCGAAGGCGGAGAGTCCCCAGGTGCGGCGCCTCTGGAACCAGGCCTTCCACTGCTCCGGCGAGGAGAGGTTCTCCGGGAGAATCGTGAGCAGGCCTCCAAGTTCGGAGATGCGATCCCTGAAGTAATCCGCTTCTGGTTCGTCGGCTTCCTCGAAACCCTCGCCCAGGGTGAGCACCTCGTCGGCCCAGGTGCGATACCGTGTCTCGCGGTCCTGGAACCGGGCCAGATATTCCTCCAGGGGATCGAGGTCCTTGTCCAGGCGGGGGCGGTCCAGAAAGATGCGTCCGAACGGGTCCGTGTCCCGGCGAACCCAGAGGCAATGCACGTCCTCGGGCAGGGGCCCGGTGAAGCCGGCGCCCACGGCGAGGAAGGCATCTTGGCCCCGGTGGCGGTGCAGGAACCGCTCGAGTGTCCTCCGTTCCAGGGAGCGAAACGCGGCCTCGCCGCGCGTCCGGAAGACCTCGAAAATCGTCTCGCCTTCCTCGGCCTCGATGAGCCGGTCCAGGTCGGCGGTCTTTGCGGCCGGGAGGTGGTTCTGGATGCGGCCCAGAAGGGCGGTCTTCCCCGTGCCCCGGTGTCCGACCACGACCGTGATCAAGGCGTCTCTCCGATGCTCGACCAGAATCCGGGGAAGCTCTTTTTCACCACCCCGGGGTCCGTGATCCGGATGGGGAATCCGGCTTTTCTGGCCACGCCCGCGGCCATGGCCAGGCGGTGGTCCTGGTCCGGATCGAATGTCACGGGAGAACCCTTCACCTTGAAGCCTTCGCCCTCGATGAGGAGGCCTCCCTCCAGGTGTTGGAACGTCCGGCCCATGGCCTGGAGCAGCTCCGCGGTCTTCAAGATGCGGTCCGATTCCTTGTGGCCGAGGTGCGGGGCGCCGTGGAGGCGCGATTGTCCCTCGGCCAGGGCCGCGAGCACGGCCAGGACCGGGAACAGATCCGGGCTGTCCCGGAGGTTCCAATCCACCGGCCGCAGGCGTTCGGTTCGCTCCACGGTGAGCACCGAATCGGTCAGGTCCACGGCCACGCCCATGGCCTGGAGAATGTCCACGAACACCCGGTCCGGCTGCAGGCTCTCCCCGGGAAAATGGAAGAACTCCGCTCGACCCGCCACGGCGGCCGCGGCCGCCAGGGAGAACGACGAGCTCAGGTCCGGCTCGGCCCGGTAGGTGCCCGGCTTCACTCCCTGGCCGGCCGCGATGCGCAGCCCGCTATCCACGACTTCCAGCTCCAGTCCCGAACGTTGCACCAGGATCCGGGTCATGTCGAGGTAGGCCTCGGACACGGCCGTGCCCGTGAACCGGAGGGTCAGGGGCGAGGGCAGATTCCAGGCGTTCAGGAGGATCCCCGAGGCGAACTGGCTGGACCGGGCCCGGTCCACGGGCACGGGCTTTGTGCACGACCACCCGCCGTCGGATTCCACCACCAGGGACGGGGCCTCCGGCCGCGAGAATTGCGCCTTGACGCCGAGGTGGTCGAGGATGTCCAGCAGGGGCTCCAGAGGTCTCGAGAAGAGCCGGGGACTTCCGGTGAGCCCGTGGCGACCGGGAAGGCGGGAGGCCCGGAAAGCCAGGAACCGGAGCACGGTTCCGCCCTCGCTGCAGTCGGCGATCTCTCCCTTCAGAAGGGCTTCCAGACCCGCCTTCATGTGGACCACGTCCCGGGCATCCGAATCGCCCTGGATCCGGTAGGCGTCGGGGTTCGTGTGGGACTGGATCACCCGCAGCCGGTTGAGCATGGACTTGGAGGCGGGCACTTCCCCGGAAAAGGAGAACTCCGTCCGGCCAGTCATCGCACCCACCCCTGTCTCGCTGCCTCGTCGGCCACGGCTTCGAGGAGAACCTTGCGCCGCACCGGCCGCCCCGCACCCCGGAGAAAGATGAAGGTGACGTGGGTGTTCGAGCCGCTCTTCTTGTCCCGGCCGAGCCACGAGAGAAAGCGCTTCCGCGGGATCCCGGCCAGGGTCCCGGCCAGTGGCTCTTCTCCGGTGTGGGTGGCCACCGCCTGCCGGTAGCGGGCGAGGTCGCGGGCCGGGAGGCGGACTTTTTGGCGGCTCCACTCGAGGGCGAAGTAGAGGCCCTGGGCCACGGCGCGGCCGTGGGTGAGGCCGTGGTGGGCTTCCAGGACATGGCCCAGGGTGTGGCCGAGGTTGAGGATCTGGCGGTGGCCCGTGTGTTCCTCGGGATCTTGGGCCACCACCTTCCACTTGGCGTCGATGGCCGGTGGGAGGTGCTTCCAGATGAGCTCTCCCCCTTGCCGGTGGTCGGTGAAGAGGCCTTCGGTCCAGGGCCCCCCGTCCAGAAAAGCCATCTTCACCAGCTCGCTCAGGCCCTCGCGGACCAGGGCGGCAGGAGCGGTGTCCAGGAGGTGTTTCACCAGGTAGACCCGATCGGCGCAGTAGAAGGTGCCGACCTGGTTCTTGGCTCCGTCCAGGTTGAGACCGGTCTTGCCGCCGTGGGCGGAATCCACGGCGGCGAGCCAGGTGCTCGGCACGTGTACCAGGGTAACGCCGCGCTTCAGGATGCTGGCGATAAAACCGCCGACGTCGCCCACGGTACCGCCGCCGGCGCATACAACCTGGGTTTCCCGGCGGGAAAAGCCGCGGGTCAGGCGGGCCACACTGGCGATGAGGTCCGGAAAATCGTCGAGGGATTTCAGGCCCTCTCCGGCCCGGACAGAGAGTCGGGCCGGAAAACGGCCGGCCCAGGTGGAGAACCCGGGCACGCGCCTCAGGAGGCGGCGGTCGTGGAAGAGGACCGCTCCGGGACCGAAGGCTCCGGGATCGGGGAGGGCCCGGGTCCGGATCAATTTAGATCGAATCATGGGTCCTGTCGTCAGTTATCCCCGGTATTTTGTTACCAGTCTCCATCCTCCCGATCCCACGGCTTCATCTCCTCCTCCGGCGGCACACCGAGGCCGCTGGCCAGCCGGGTGATGTAATTGAAGTAGGCGGTGATCTGGGTGATGTCGTGGACGTCCTCGTCCGTGAAGCCGACCTTGCGTAGTTCTTTCACGTCGTCCTGGGTCATCTTCCTGGGAGAGAGTGTCAGCTTCTCTGCATATTCCAGCGCCACCCGCGTGTGCGCCGGCAGGTCCGCCGACCGCCAGTCCTCGTCCACCTGATCGGCCACGCCCTTGTCCTGGACCTCAGCCCGGAGGTCTTGAAGGTGGGCCTGGGCTCAGTAGTGGCAGTGGTTGAGCCTGGATACCACAACGGCGATGCCCTCGCGTGCGGCCCGGTCGAGCTTCTCAGATGGGGAGTGCATGAGGGTCTGGTAGAGCCCGAGGGAATTCTTCAGAGCTTCGGGCCGTAGGCTCATGGCTCTGAGGATGTTCCAGACCCTGCCTGCCCGCTTGTGCGCGGCCACGTACAGGGAGGCGAGGAGTCCATCGGCTTCCTCGTCGTGGATCCACCGGATCCAGGGTTTCAACTTCGGGTTCATGTCAGATGTCCTGTAGAAGAGGTATCGAATGCCTCGTGTTCCACCGGCATGATACCAGGAACCCGCTCTTGTATGGGATTCAGTCTTCCGAATTTGCTGTCTCACCCCATCCATCCTATATTTCTGGCGTCTTGTTCGTGAAAGGAAGGGAATTCCAAGGAATGAGATTCGCCCACGCCGCCTCGACTCTCGTCGATGCAGGCGCTGCCGCCGAACAGGTCGCCGCCGAGGTGCTCGAAACTCTCGAGGCGCCCGTGGATCTGGCGGTACTCATGTGCACCAACGCGTGTCGCGACCGGTACGAGGGGCTCATGGAGGGGGTGGGAAAGGCGCTTTCTCCCGGTCACCTCCTCGGGTGCACCGGCGAGGGGGTTTTCGGCGGCGGAAAGGAATACGAGCGAGGGCCGGCCGTGACGTTGCTGGCTGCTCATCTTCCCGGGGTTGACGTGCACCCGTTCTGTCTGGCCTGCGGGGACATGAAGGAGGGTGTGGCCGCCGACAACCTGAAGGAATCCGGCATTCCCCTGGATTCAGGACCCCAGTCCCTGATTCTCCTGGCCGATCCCTACTCTGCACCGGTGGATATCCTTCTGGAAGCCGTGAACTCGGTATGCCCGGACTGGTCGGTGGTGGGTGGCATGGCCAGCGGTGCGGCGAAGGAGGGGGAGAACCGGCTTTTTTGCGGGGACAGCATCGTGAAAAAGGGCGCTGTCGGCGTCGCTCTTTCCGGTCGAATCCGCACCCGGACTCTGGTCTCTCAGGGATGCAGGCCCGTGGGAAAACCCTTCGTCATCACCCAGGCCGACCGAAACATCATCTTTTCTCTCGGTGGCGTTCCAGCCCTGGACCGGGTCCGGGAAGTCTACGCCGAGGAGTCGGAGTCGGTGCGGAAGCTCATGTCCTGCGGCCTCATGGTGGGCCACGTCATCAACGAGCATCAGGAGTCGTTTCAACGCGGCGATTTTCTCGTGCGCAACGTCATGATCTTCGACGAGGCTTCCGGCGCCGTGGTCACGGGCGAATTCTTCCGGCCGGGCCAGACCATTCAGTTCCACGTCCGGGACGAGGATACGGCCATCGAAGATCTGGAGATTCTGCTGGGCCGCCTCCAGGAAGACGGAATGAAACCAGCCGGCGGCCTGTGCTTCAGCTGCAATGGTCGCGGTTCCCGCATGTTCTCGGAGCCCCACTACGAGTCCAGCGCCATCTTCAAGAGGCTGGGACCGTTTCCCATGGTGGGCCACTTCGCCGCCGGGGAGTTCGGAGACCTGGGCGGCAAGGCCTTCCTCCACGGCCATACCCTGAGCCTGGCCGTGTTTTCGGAACCCTAAATAGCCGGTCATAATTCGTAGCAGTCGACATTATGCCGCCCTTTTCTTC
>CAZAKZ010000247.1:0-5913 GCA_964485695.1 uncultured Planctomycetota bacterium
ATAGATGCGAGTGCCGGTCTGGACGTACATGCCCTCCTGGGCGTTCTTGTCCACCACGATGCCGCTCAGGGGGGCATGTATAGTGACGTGGTCGGACGCCCTGCCCGACGCCTCCACTGCGGCGACCTGGTCCCGGGTGAGGCCCAGGTTCCGGAGCTTTTTCCGGGCGGCGGCCACCATGTCCCGGGCGGTCTTCTTCATGATGGGCTGGGTGCTCTTCTCGAAGTCCTTCGCCGCCTTCAGGGCCTGGACCAGCTCTTCCTGGGCAGAGATGAGGTCGGGGCTGTAGAGGGAGGCGAGGTCGTCGCCCTTTTTCACCTCGAGGCCGGTGTAGTCGGCGTAGAGGCGGTCAATGCGACCGGGCACCCATGCAGTGAGGGTCTTCTTCCGGGTCTCGTCGAAGTCCACCTTGCCCACCATGCGGATGACGGCGGTGACGAACTTCCGCTCCACGGCCGTGGTGCGGATCTCGGCCAGCTTCCGGGCCCGCTCCGAGGTGCGAAGCCGTGGGGCGTTGCCCGGCCCCGTGTCCTCGCCGCCCACCTCCACCATGTCCATGCCGCACACCGGGCACTTCCCGGGTGCGTCCAGGGGGGGCACGCAGAACATGGAGCAGGCGTATTTCTTCTTTTTTTCCGGCTCCTTCCGGGTGTCTCCGGTCTCGCTGTCGGCAGCAACGCCTTCTCCGCCCCCATTGCTCTTACCGATCCAGAATCCGAGGAGAAACACGGACAGGAGCAGTGCCAGGGTCGCGGTCGTCAATGCGATCCACCGGAGTATCGTGAAGAGGGCAGTCATGGCGTCATCTCCGTAGCATTCGAAGGAGAGTCCCCCTGAACCCGGGGCAGATCCACGCCCACGAGCATCTCGATCTCGGCCAGGCGCCGGGGGCGGTCGGCCAGGGCCCGCTCAACCTCGAGTCTGAATCCGAGCAGGGTGCGCTGCGTGTCGATGAGATCCAGAAAACCGGCCTTGCCGGCGATGAACGCCTGCCTCGCCACCTCCAGGGACTCGGTGGCCTTGGGTATCAGGGTGTTTCGATAGAGGTCGATCTTATATCCTGTCTCCCGGAACTCGAACACGGCCCTCTCCAGGGCGGCGGAAAGGCGGTTTTCTCTGTCCTCCTTCCTCTTCAATGCCGCGAGGTGCCGGTGTCGGGCCTCGTTCTCCTCGGCCCGGTAGGTACCGAACCATATGGGCAGGTTGAGGGAGATCATGGCCACAACAGGGTCTTTGGAGCTGTCGGGTGTGCCGTGCATGAGGGCGCGGTCGGTGTCGATGTACTCCACCCCCAGGGTGAAGTCCGGCCAGGCGCTCTTCCGGGCCAGGCGGGCGGCTGTCTCCTCCCCGGCGGCCAGGGCCTCCAGAGCCCGGAGGTCGGGGTTGTTCTTCCTGAGCCACGCCGTCAGGTCCTCCATCGTGAACCGGACCTCTTCTTCGGGCAGGGTTCCGGGCACGGGAAGGGGGGCGTCTGCACGGCGGCCCAGGGCCGCGTTCAGCCGGGCGCGCGCCGGACGGCACTGCCCCCGGAGCGACCGCAGCCGATCTTCCAGGATGCCCAGTTCCACCTGGGACTTGATGACGTCGGCGTGGGTGGCGGCATCGGTCTCGTATCGGATGCGGGCCACCTGCTCCAGGGAGGTGATCAGCTGGATATTCTCCCGGGTGATGTCCATGGCCCGATTGAGGTAGTAGAGATCGCAATACGCGGCCTTGACCTCGTGGAAGAGCGCTCGCCGTAGGGCTTCGTAGCGCTGCTTCTCGGCCTCGGCCCGGTGCAGGGCCACGTCGCCCCGGAGGGCGAGCTTGCCGAACCAGGGAAAGGTCTGGGAGAGGCCGAACTTCTGCTGCTGGGGCCCGACCCGGGTCTCCACCTCACGGATGAAGTAGCCGTAGTTGAATCGTGGGTCAGGGAGCGAGCGCACCCGGGCCACGCGCAGGACCGCGGCCTTCCAGGCGTTGAAGGCCGCCTCGAGGCCTGGGTTCGCCAGGGCGGCGTGGGCCAGGTAGTCGGCCAGTGGAGAAGTGTCCGTCAGGGAAGGGGGCGTCCGCCGGGGGGCGCTCGTGTCCTCCCGCTCGTGCACGGATCGCTCCACGGCCCTGAGGTCCTCCAGGGCCGATTGCTCCCGGGACGAGGAGAGGGCGCAGCCGGCCAGCCCAGCAGCGAGGATCAATGAAGGGATTGCTTTGGAGTTCATGACCGGCATCGGGTGCTTTGTTCTAGGGTGTGCATTTTTTGCGCATGGATCCTGTTTCGGCTGCCCGGGAACCGGCAATATTACGACTCCTTTCTTAACGTAATGTAAGTACCAAGTCGTCAGGAAAATCGGATATCTCGATATTTTGGTTCGAAAGAACGCCGGCCGGCAGGAGGCTGCCGGCCGGCGAGAACGCGTATAGCTGCGTAGTGCTTGGGTTCAGCCGATGATCCGGGTGATGGGATTCGAGAGCGTGGTTCCGACAGTGTCGGCCACTACGGCCTGGATGGCGAGCTGGGCGCCCTGCAATACCGGGATGTTCGGGATGTTCACACCGGCCGTGGCGTTGCCGAAGGCGTCCAGGCTTCCAAGGAAGTTGGTGAAGATCGGGCCGTGGGGGGTGGCCAGGGAGAGCCAGAAGACGAAGTCCACATCAAGGGCCAGGTGCTGCGTGGGCGAGAGGGTCAGGCCCGTGTTGGTGGTGAACGAGGCCGCCATGATGTAGGCCGCCTTGGGTTGGTTCGGCGAGAACAGCTTGAGGCCGAGATTGGCACCTCGCTTGGCGGCCGATGTCGAGGAGAGGACTGGATCGTTGGTCACCGCCGGGTCCACGCGGAATGGCGTGAAGTGGGGCATGAACGACCCGGTGTTGATGGGACGCCACCGGGTCTCTACGTAGTAGGTGCCGGGGCCAATGGGTTTTCCTCCGACCTGGGCGTTCCACCTCGCGGTATAGGGTGCACCAGGTCCAACGACAACACGGATGCTGGGGCAGATGAGGGGCTGGTAGACGACCGGCCCCGCGGGCTTGTCCTTGTGGACCGCGACGTACCCGCAGCCCGTCAGCGTCTCGGCCGTCACCGTGGCCTCCAGGCGGATCTTGATGGACTGCCCCTGGGGCATGGGGTTCGGGCTCACCTCGGCCGAGAACATCTGTGCCGTGCCGGTGGAGGCGACGGCCGCCGTCACGACCAGGATCACGAGTAGAATGCGCATTCGAGTCTCCTTTCGAGCAGAATCACTTGAGCCAACCGGGAACTGCGAGGTGGCCGGACGGTCGGCACCGTCCCTCGCACTCCATCACCAGGGTCGCATGGATTCTGATAATTGACAGAAAAAGAGGGCCCCGCCGTGGAGGCTGCTTGGACCGGGTGGCCAGGTCACGGCTTTCTCTTTCTCAACCCTTCCCTGGAGCCCCACTGGATCCATGTTTTTTCCAGGTCCTTGAGGCTTTTTCCATAGAGTTTTTCGAGGATCCTGGCACGGCTGGAGGGCCGGGTGTAGGCCCGGGTCAAGGTCTTGACCATCTCGGGAAATTTCTCCTTGAAGGGACCGTCCTTGAGGAAGGCGAAAAAAGCCCCGGCCTGCTGGTAGAGACGCCCGACTATACTGGCGTCCTTCCTGGAGGTGGACGATACGAGATCCTCTCGGGTGATGAATTCCTTCAGCGGCATGAACTTTCGGTTGGAGAGGTGGACCGAGAACTCCTTGACCACGTTCCGGTTCTTGAAGGCCCTCTCCACGTAGACGGCAAAGCCCTCATGGAGCCATGAGCCGCCCTGGGCGCCGTACACCCTGTGGACGAGAGTATGCGCCAGTTCGTGCACGATGGTCGGCGAATCGGGCTGGGTGTAGTAGGTGGCGAAGTAGCGGCCGCAACCGATGCCGGCCGTGGCACGGGCATGGTCCTCCGTGAATCCCACACGGTCGACGCAGAACTTGTGATAGCCTTCGGGATTCCGGAAGATGTAGACGGGGATCGGGTCTCTGGGCGGTGTCAGGTCCAGCACCTTGCGCGCGAAATCCACGTGACCGTCCAGTTTCCGGAGAAACTTTCCGAGGGCTGCACGGGAATCAGTGAGGACCTGGAAGTACTTCGTCTTCACCCGGCGCACCTTTGACGCGCGGCGTTTGCCGAAGATCCGGGCCATGAGCTCCTTGCCCGTCGGCCGCCAGGACGCGGTGCCCCGCTTGCCCTTTTCCAACCCGACGTGGGTAAAGGAAATTTTGACGGGTTTCAACGCCCAGCCCACCAGCTCGAGTTCCTGGATACCGGTCGGATCCAAGGACTTCGAGGCCAGGAAGTCCGGGAGGGGCAGCACGATTTTTTTCCATTTCTTTCCAACCGGGGGAAGCCACACCGAGAGGTATTCTTCGTCGGACGAGGAGAGCCGGACGTGGATCTCCTCGCCGGTCAGTTTCCGATCCGCCTTCACCTTGAGGACGAGGGCACGGTAAGACTGGATGTCCCGGGGCAGGTTGTTGATGTTCAGGCATACCCAGGGTTTCTTGACGGAAACTTCCCATTCCAGGACGCCCCCTCTCTTTTTACCGCTCCCGAGGCGGGCCGTGCTGTGGTCCGCCACGACGGCGTAGAGGGTCTCTGGATTCGCGAGGTCCACCACCGGGCCGCGGCCCTTTTGCCAGCTCGAGGCTCCGGCATTCCCCTCCATCCACTCGATGTCGTCCAGGAAGAACGTGACCGCCTTGGTATCGAAGACGATCCATTCCAGATAGGCCACCGCGGTCGGATCGAAAGAGCCCGAGCGGTAGAAGTAACCGAGAGGCAGGGAGGCCTCGATCCAGTCGGAGCCGAGGTCCTTGAGGTCGAGGCCGAGGTGGCTGTTCTTGACGTCGTAGACTCGAACGGTCAGGGTGCCCGAGGGCAGGGGCCGATTTGCACGCAGCCGGAACCGGAGGCGAGCGTATTTCCGGATGTCGGAGGGCACCAGGGGGAAGTCAAGATAGGCCATCTCCTTTCCGGCCGGCAGGATCCAGGACAGGACCTGACCCCGCTTTCCGTCCTTTACCACCTTCTTCGTGGAAAACCGGGCTTGAACCGTACGCGAGTGCAGGGGGGCCTCGAAGTCGATGCGCCGAGGTAGGGCCTCCATCCATCCCTTTGGGCTCCGGAACAGAGCGATGTCATCGAGGTGCAGCACGCGGACCTCCCTCTGTCCGGAAGCGTACCCGAAGAGCTCGAGGTACCGGGCCTTCGTGCGGTCCGGCCGTCCCATGCGCTCGAACGCGAGCAGTGGGATCTCGTGTCGTTGCCACGCCGGGCCCGCTTCCGGCAGGGCAATGGAGAACGTGCCGCCTGCGCACCGGAACCGCACCTTCACGTCCAGGCCGGTGGTCCCGGCTCCGGCCCTGGAGTGGAATATCAGCCGGGAGTAGTGGGTCAGGTCCAGGTCCAGCTTGAACCTGAGCCTGTACCAGAGCCGCTTGCCCCCGTAGGACCACTCGAGATGACGGTCTCCGACGGCTCCGTCCGGCACGGATTTGGCGGTGCTGTGCTTCACCTGGTGGGGGCGGTCCGAGGCCCCCTCCTCGAAGGTGCATAAGGTTTCGAGATCCGGCGGTGCCTGGGTTGCGGCTGCACTGCAGGCGATCGTGATCAGGAGAATAAAGTGGATGAATCGCACGTCTCGACCTCCAGCTGCCCCTCGTGAAAGACGGATCGACACGGCTTCCGGCTATGGTATCCAGATTGATTATGGGGGGGACCAGGGCTTTTCGCAAGATGGGAGGGGTACGGGTTGTCCGGATTTCGATTGTCTTGCGCAGGGACTCGTGACCCTGCACCCTCAAGCTCGAACTCACGGCTATTTTCTGGCCAGAATCGGGCCATCTCATGGCTGTGGGATGCCTCACGACCTGGAAACGGCCCGTTAACCGGCTAATCTCCGCATAGAGTCCCTCTGGATCAAGGGAG
>CAZAKZ010000248.1:0-5855 GCA_964485695.1 uncultured Planctomycetota bacterium
AAGCATATCACATCACGACTACTATGTCCCGATAATTATGTGAGGCTGTATATCAACAAGACTCCCAATGATTTCGGAGGCATCTACTTCATCGATACCGCTGCAAACAAGGTGACCACGCACTACGTCTTCACCGAGCGCAACCGGGGGGGCCTCATCGGCCCGGACGGCCTTCCCTACATCGGCCTCTGGGACAGCAACGGCGTGGCATCCCTGAATCCGGCCACCGGTGGATTCGTCACCACCCTCTTCGCCGCAAATGCAATCGTCGGGGCTCCCTACTACCTCGCGCCCAACTACGACAACGTGGGCGGATTCGGCATCTGCTGCATCGACGGGAACGTTCCCCCGGCACCGGCGCCGGCCGCCACGCGGAACACCGCCCTGGTGGACTTCGCCGCCATGACGGCCAAGGTGGACGGGTGGTTCCCCAACACCGAGACGGACCAGGCCGGCTTCTTTCCGAATCTCTTCAAGCCCGGCACGTTCGTGGGCGTACCCCGACACAGCTCGGATCTGAGCGTCACCGAATACCCTCTGGCCATGAGCCCTCCCCAGGCATTGACGCTCACGACCCTGGCCACACTCTCGGTGCGGGGGTACTGCGGCACGACCTGGGCCGAGGACGGGATGATCTACGTGTGGGGCGGCCACTTCCAGGGCATCCACCAGGTGGACATCCGGAAGGGCACCTCGACCCTCATCCCGGTCTCGGGTGTCTACGGTCCGACCTACTCGGCCCTGTGGACCGAACCCTGGGAGAACACGGGCATGAAGGCTTTCATCAGCGGCTCCAACGGCGACACCTTCGCCCTCGATCTCCTGGCCCGGCCCATCGTCGCCACCCAGACCCTGACCTTGAAGAACATCCCGCTGTTCAGCTTTCCCATTGTCGGCTGCAACAGTGAGGAGGGCCAGCTCCACAGCTGGTGGACCAGCGCCGCAAAACCGGGAGAGCGCAACTTCCACCTCAACTTCGGCAAGGCCTGCGCCGGCGAGACGGGCATTCTGGTGCCGAGCCTGACCGGCCTCCGG
Source organism: uncultured Planctomycetota bacterium (assembly GCA_964485695.1). Taxonomy (GTDB): domain Bacteria; phylum Planctomycetota; class JAFGQW01; order JAFGQW01; family JAFGQW01; genus CAZAKZ01. The sequence goes on from CAZAKZ010000248.1 coordinate 1,036, forward strand.
AGTTCCCCCGCCCTCCTGAACGGCCTCGAGATCTACCAGACCCTGGATTCCGTCAGTATGCTGGGCATCGGGGGGATGCTGCCCTACACGGCGTTCACGGTCCTGGACAGCACCGGTCAGGCCGACATCACGTGGCGCGGCTTCGGCGTGAAGCTCGGCATCTCCGCCTACTGGCAGGCCTATACCCTGAAGGGGAATGTCTTTACCGACGCCAGCAACCTGATCCACGTGAATTTGTGAGATAGAGGACCTGGATGCAGCGAACCCTGGCGGTCCTTGCGGCCCTGGCCGCGTACCTGGCGGCCGCAACACCCATCCAGGTCCATGGCCAGACACTCCTTGTTCCCACCCGGACCCACTGGGGGACGAACGGCTACATCGAGTACGTCGAGGGCAATCTACCCCTCGTGCTCTCGGCCCCCCATGGCGGCTATCTCAAACCCACCGAGATCCCCGACCGGACCTACGGGGTGACGATCCAGGACCGCCGCACCCAGGAGCTGGCCCGGGCCTGGCTCCGGGCTTTCAGGGACCGTACGGGCCGCCAGCCCCACCTCATACTCTGCCATCTTCACCGCATCAAGCTGGACGCCAATCGGGACATCATCGAGGCCGCCCAGGGCAACAAGATCGCTGAGCAGGCGTGGCGGGAATATCACACCTTCATCGACCGGGCCAAGGCCGCCGTGGACGCGCACTTCGGAGCCGGCTACTACATCGACATCCACGGCCACAGCCATCCGGTGGACTGGGTGGAGCTGGGGTATCTCCTGAGCGCCGGAGACCTGGCCCTTCCCGACACCGCCCTGAGAAATCCGGCCTACATCAACAAGTCCTCGATCCGGGCCCTCGCTCTGAAGCCTGGCGTGGACTTTCCCGAGGTCTTGCGCGGGCAGTCGAGCCTCGGGGCCCGACTGGCACTGCGCGGATATCGCACCGTTCCCAGTCCGGCCGATCCCTCTCCCGGCACCCAGGGCTACTTCATGGGCGGCTACAACACGGTCCGGCACGGTTCCCGCGACAGCGGCACCATCGACGGCACGCAGTTCGAGCACCCGTGGTCCATTCGGCAGAACGCCGCCACGCGCGAGACCTTCAGCAAGTTCCTGGCCGAAGCCATGGACCTCCACTTCGCGGGCTACTACAGGATCGCGCTGACCGCGCACCCGAGGGTCTCGGTCACGGCCGTGGACCCGTACGCCTCGGAGGCAGGGGGAGGCGGCGGCTTCCGGTTCACGCGCACGGGCAACCTCCTGAACCCCATGACGGTGCGATTCGTCCTTGCCGGCACGGCCGTGGAAGGGACGGACTTTGCATCGCTGCCCCGATCGGTGGTCATCCCCGCTCTGAAGACCACTGCGGATCTCCTGGTCCTGCCCCTCGACGACAGCCTGGCCGAGGGCCGGGAGACGGTCCACGTCCTGATCGAAGGCGGCCGGGAACCCTCCCACCCGACCTGCGCCACGGTGATCATCGCCGATGACGAGGGCGATCCGCATCTCCAGGGCGTATGGACCCTGGACGCGGTGGCCGGCGGCCTTGCGCCCGATACTTCCGGTCGGGGCCGCCATGCCCGGGGCCTGCCCCCGGGCGGGAGGGGCCCCGGTGTCGTCCCCGGTGTCCACGGAAACGCCCTTCAATTCGACGAGATCGACGACCACCTCCGGTTGCACGCCTTCCCGTACGCTTCCTGCGGCACCTTCACCCTGGCCTTCTGGTTCCGCGTGCCGCCGAGCACCCAGCAGGGCTATCAGAACGTGTTCAGCCAGGGGACCTACAACACGCCGGAGAGCCTCTCCATCTACTTCTCGGAAGCCACGGGTCTGCTGCGCACGCACCTGGTCTACAAGAACAACCGGGTCGAGAACGGCCCCCTGGACGTCACCTGGAACACCATGGACGGGAAGTGGCACCACTACTGCCTCACGGCGCACCCCACCGACTTGACGCGGATCTACATCGACGGCAAGGTGCAGGCCGAGGCCCTCTACGCCGGCGACACCTTTAACCCGACCGGCGACATCTTCTTCGGCGCCCGCAGCGACCTGTCCCCCACCCGGTACTATTCAGGCGCCCTGGACGACATCCGCCTTCTGAGCCGCTCCCTGTCGGCCCGCGAGATGACGAATCTCCACGCCTTTGAGCCCGGTTCCATCGCCCCCTTCGGCCAGGGCTGCAAGGGCAATCGCCGGGACGTGCCCCTCCAGGGCCTGAGGGGATCTCCGGAGCTTGGAGATCGCCTGGCGTTCACCGTCTCCCAATGCCCCGCGTACGTCCAGGGCCTCCTCGTTGTGGGCCTGTCCCGGGATTTCTGGCGTGGCCACGCCCTGCCCCTGGACTTTACGCCTCTCGGGGCGCCCGGCTGCAGCCTCTACGTATCCCTGGACTCGGCCATGTCCGTTCTCACCTCCGCCACCGGCAAGGCCGAGGTGTGGCTCTGGATCCCGTACGAACCGTCCCTCCTCGGTGTCAAGGCCTACAGCCAGTTCTTCCTCTTCGATCCGCCGGCCAACGTGCTGGGTCTCATCTCCTCGGCCGCTCTGGAGCTCCGGCTGGGCGGGATCCGGTGAGGGGTGCCCGGCGTCAATTTACCCGGCGAGACTTGAACACCTCTCTCGACAACACCCCGGCAATGTTCTGCGCGAGGATCTCGTTCCCTGTTCTCGTGCAGTGCCCGAAGTCGCCCGCAAAGCTGTCCGTGAACAGCGCCTCGTACCCCTGGGTATTGATCTCCTGCTTGAAAACTACCTCGTTGTCCACGAACACGGTATTCCTGGCGGGCTCCAGCAGCTTCTTCAGCGGTGTGACGCTTCGCACCGGATACTGCACGCAAACCAGAACGATGCCCCTTTCGAGCACCTTGTCTTTCAGGCGGTTGTAATTGAAGCGCGTCGAGGGATAGTACCTGCTCGCCCTGGCCTGGTTGGCCAGGTCGTGGAAGCGGGCGGATGAACCATGATCACCCGACCTGGCGTAACAGGTGGCCAGACTGCCGAAGATTACGCCATTGCGGATACCCGCGCTTATTGCCTTCCGATAAACCTCCATGGCTTCAGGATATCGATTTCTTTCTTCGTGGTATCTGGCCAGGGCGATATAGGGCAATTGAAACCCGGGATCCTTCAGGATCGACTCCTTGAAATACCGAACAGCCTTATCATGCTCGCCCTTGCCGTGATACAGAACGCCCAGACCGAAATAGGCCCAGGCCCTGTCTCCATGCATCCGGATCGATTGCAGGTATACCTTCTCCGCCAGGTCCTTCTTTCCATACTGAATGTGGCAGAAGGCCAGGCCGATGTGGGATTCGTAGTTCCAGGGATTGATCAGGATGGACTCCGAAAACGAGACCTCCGCTTCCGCATATCTGCCCTGGACCAGACGGCACCAGCCCAGGTGGTAGAGCGCACCATCGCTCTTCGGATTCTTGCGGATGTAGCCGGTGAATATCCTCTCAGCCTCCTCGAACTCCCCCTGTTCGAGGTAGCACCGCCCCAGGGCGATCTCCGGATGAGCCTGCGATACCCTTGTTCCGGAAGACAGGTCCGCCCTCATCCGTCGAGATGTGAATCCGTTTCCGGAAAGGGGAGTCCCATCGTTATCAGCCCGTCGGTCTGAAAACAGGCCGTACCAGATATATACGGCGAGCTTGTAGATCCTGAGGTCAGATAACAACGATACGCTTTCATTTTCCGGATCATAAGGAACCGGGTCGCTCAGGAGCAGGCTGTCGTTGATCCCCATCATGGTCATGACCATGTCAGGATTATATCGATCCAGGAGATCATCGAGGCCGGAGAGGATCCTGGCCGTGTTGACGCCGACGGCCCCCTTGTTGATGACCTTGAACTCCACTCCGATCTTGCGGTCGTTGAGGATTCGCTCGAGCTGGCGGGGGTACGACCCTTCCCCCCCCGCCGTGGTGGACTCCCCCAGGCACAGGATCCTGTAGTGGTCTTTCTCGGATGGGGAGACCTTGTTGTTTTCTTCCCAGGAACGCTGGATGACGTACCCGGCAACCCGTAGCGTCACCTCGAGGATCAGCAAAGCCGAGAACATACCCAGGAAGACGAGGACTGTCTTCTTGAGAAAACCGTATCGGGGCCTGTTTTTCGTTTCTTTCGTTCCGTGCACTCGGATCATGACCTCCAATTTAGGCCTCCGGGGTGCGAAAAGTCAATCGAGGGGCCCTGTCGTCCGTATGACCCGGGGAACGACTCGACAACAGTGAATTTCTCGTTTACATTCTTGGGCTCGTGAAATGCGAGATTCGAGAATATCGTGAAACGGCATCCTGAAAGGAAACACCATGAAATCCATGATCGTACTGGCTCTTTGTGCAGTCCTCCTCACGGCCCTCTGCCAGGGACACTGCCAGGCACAGGGTCCGGAGCCCGCGGAGGCGATGAAGAAGTTCGACATCATGATCGGCAGCTGGGAGGGCTCGGGCACCTATCGTGAAACGGCGGACGGTGAGGCACACGAATGGACTTCGGTCCAGACCGTCACCAGAATCCTGAACGGCCACGCTGTTCAGGAAGACTTGCGCATCGATACCGAGATGCCGGTTCCCATCGTCTATCGCTCGATCCACGCCTGGGATCCCGGGGAGAAGCGCTACCTGAGCATCGGCATGGGAAACACGGGGGAAGGTTCCACCTCGGAACTTTACTGGATCGACGACCATACCCTGACCGGATCCATGATCGAAAAGAAGAAAGGCAATGTCGTCACGTCCCGCTGGGTCGTAACATATGAAAAGGACTCGTAACTACTCACCCCTCTCAGTATAAATTTTCCCTGAAAGGGCCAACTGAATG
>CAZAKZ010000249.1:0-5835 GCA_964485695.1 uncultured Planctomycetota bacterium
GCCGATGACCTGGTCCACGGCCATGCGCTTTCGCACGTTCTCGTGGGCCACGATGAGGCTACCTGCCTTTGCAAAGCTCTCGTTTCCGCCGACGTGGTCGAAGTGCCAGTGCGTGTTGATGAGGTATTTCACGGGCTGGTCGCTTATCGCGGCAATGGCGGCCTTGACCTTGCCGGTCAGTCGGGCATATTCGGAATCCACGACCACGATCCCGTCCTTACCGGCGCACACGGCGAGGTTCCCGCCGGCGCCGACTCCCAGCATGTGAACGTTCTTTCCCACCAGAATGACCTTGGTGTGTTTCGGCATCTGGGTGGGAGCCGGGCCGGCCAGGATGAACGGAGCAACAAGGAAGAGGAACGTCGATGTTTTCATGATTCACCACCTGGATAAGGGCACCATCGGTATCACAAGAGAATACCGTATATCCGGTGGAAGTGTTTGAGATTACCGGACCACGTCCACCCGCTCCCCATCGAGGCCCCGGGCCAGGCTCACCTCGATGCGGCCACCTGCAGGAAGGCCCCGCGTCGAGAGGGTCGCCCGGCCGGCCGTGAGCCACAGGCCGAGGGTGGTCCGTTTCGCGCCCACGTGGGTAACCGTGGCGTGGTCATAGACCGCCGGGTCCCACGTGACAAGGAGAGTCCCCCGCTGCTCCTCCAGGTGCAGGCCGTGCAGCCTTGCCCCCAGCCCCCGGGACGCGGGCGCAAAGCGGCGATAGAGCACGCGGTTCCCCTGCTGGACCTCCAGGACCTCGAGGGGTCCCAGGTCGGGGATGGTGAGGGAGAAGTGCGTCTCCCCGGCGGCGGCCCCACAGCCGATCTCCACCGGCGTGAACGGATAGCTCTCCACGCCGCCGGCGTGCTTCAAGTTGAGCCAGCAGGTTCCCGAGGTCATGACAGGGATCGGGCGCACCACGCGCTGGAGGGGACGCAGGGTCACGACACCGCCGTTCATAACGCCGGTTACCAGAAGCGCCGGTCGGGCAGGCGAGGTTTCCAGGGACCTGGACTGGGCGGGCGAGAGCCGGGTGTGGACCTTCCGGTAGTTGTAGTCGGAGGTCCATTTGGGGCTACAGTAGCCCATGATGTCCTTGTACGACTGCGGGCTCAGGAGCTGGCCGGTGCCCATATCGTAGCCCCAGGAACCCGTGATGCCTCCGGTGTACGGAAACGCGGTATCGATGCCGCTGGCTCCGCCGCACGGAGCATGGCGCAGGCCGAAGTTGTGTCCGATCTCGTGGGAGGCCACGGAGGCACTGAAGTCCACGCCCACGGCCACGGGATAACCGATATACCCGAGACCGGCCACGCCCGAGCCGTAGTCGACCTTGATGACGCCGTAGTAGTTGGCCGGAGAATTTTCCGCCGCGCGCAGTGCGGAGATCTCGGAGAGGACGCTGCTCCAGCCGTTGCCGTTGGCGTAGACCTTCGGGACCGATGTGACCTGGTAGGGGGCGTGCACCGTGATGGAGACGTTCCCGAGGGGCCACTGTCGATAGAGGGTATCGTAGAGATCGAGGGCGGTTCCGGTCCGCCCGTCCAGCACGATGGGAACGAGGACCAGATCGAGGGCGGTGCTCCCCGCCACATCGGGCTCGAGGCGGAGGCTGTTGTTGTTCTCGTCGCGCTCGGCGACGATACCGTCGAAATCCGCCTCCACCCTCAGCTCGAGGTCCGGAGATACCCAGGATGCCTGCAGGGTGGTGGTGTAGCTGTAGGCCAACGCCCACACGGCCTCGCCCGTGGGCACAACGGGTGGCCCAGAGAGATCGACGGCTCCCAGGGGCGTCTGACCCCGGGTCGCAATGAGGCGCATCCGGGGGCTCGAGACCGAGGCACCGTCGGCCAGGACGTGGGCCCGCACCAGGGCCGGCTTCCCAGGCACCAGTCGAAGGCCCGCGCCCATGCAGGTCTGGCCGAATTCCACGCGGCTGATCCAGAGATCCGGGGCCTGCCCCGTGGCAACGACCCGGAGGATCAGGCCGGCCGTGCCCGAAGCCGCCCCGGATACGCCTTGAACGGTCAGAGGGTATGTCCCGGCCTGGACACCTGGAGCGACCTGGACCGTCAGCAGGGTGCCGACCGCGAGGCACGGATTCTCGCCGAAGGTGCCCGTGATCCCGGCGGGCGGCGTCACCAGGGAAAGGGTCACGTCTCCGGTGATACCCGCGTTTCGATCCGCGCGCACGAACACCGCAGTGGACCCGCCCTGCACCACGGAGGCGTAGGGCGGCGGCGAGAGCGTCAATCCCGCGGACACCGGCGCCGGAGGTACGATGACGGATACGGGCACGCCTTCCGCCCAGCCACCCCCCGTGCCGTTCACGGTGAACTCGAAGATTCCGGGATTCACCGCAGGGGAAACCTGGACTGTAAGGCTGCTGGTACCGTTTCCTCCCGTGACGGTGGCCGGAACGAGGGTCGGGGTGATGCCGGCCGGAACTCCGACCGCCGAGAGCTGGACGTTGCTGGTGAATCCTCCCACGGGGGACACAGTGAACGGAGTATCGCCGGTAGTGCCGGGAGAAACCGGCAGCGTGCCCTGGACCGCCTTCAGTGTGAAGCGATCCGACGGCAGCAGAACCACCTGGACGGAAACGGGAATGTCGCGGATCAGACCGTCGCTGTCGCCGTGAAGGGTGAAGGGATAGGACCCCGTGTTCATACCCGGATCGACGGTGACCGTGAGGCTGCTGCTTCCGCTTCCGCCCGTGATGGTGCCGGGATCGAAGGTCGCGGTCACACCCGCCGGCACGCCCACGGCCGTCAGCTGGACGTCGCCGAGGAAGCCCCCGACTGGGGTCACTCTGACCGAGGTAACGCCTTTGCCCCCCGCGAGAAGAACAAACGTCTCCTGATCGGCTCCGAGGGTGAAGCCCGGTTGTATGGACGAGGACGAGGATCCCCCGCACCCCCAGCATAGACATGATAATAGTAGAAGTGCCAGGAAAGCCGTCCGGACGCCGGAAGCAACCGTGTACATCGTAAATCTCCCCAGAGCGCTGTAAGCGACTAGCCCTCTGGGTGATTCGGTAACATCCGCATCCGACCTTGATGCTCCGGTCGGCGTGAAGGAGATTTCCGGTCCCGAAATCGGTATGAAGAGAACAGGTTTACCGATGTCGGAAATTTATTCAGTGATTTACAACCTGCGCTTGAGCCGGCGGAGCTCCGCCTGGAACTTCTCCATGCGCTCGAGAAGACCCGCGATTTCTTCCTGGATCTCCTCGATCCGATGCAAGGCCCGCCGGCGCTGATCAGCCTTCTTCCCGCCTCCGGCAAGCCTGGATCTGAAACGCTCCACGAGTTGATGCGCCGCTTGCGCCTGCTCGATCCGTCCGTATTCGCGCAGGAACTTCGAAGCAAAGACCAACAGCTCGACCCTGGCGCCGAGGCTTGGAGCGGTCTCCCGGATGCGCATTGCCTCGTCGTCCCGACGCCCCTCGAGGGCCAGCTCCTGGGCGTGGATGGCGTGCTCAAGGAGCTCGGCGGAGTCCCTGCGTCCTCCCTTCACCAGCGCCTCCATGGCATACCGCATGATCTTGATCTGCCTGCGGGCCTCCTTGCGTTCCCTGTTTTCCTCGGAGCGTCCCTCACGCTTCCGGGCAAATACCCGCGCGAGCCGGCCGACTGCCTCGGCCCTGTCCAGCTTCTTTATTTCCTGCAAGCATTCCGCAGCCACGCCCAGGAGTTCAGCCACCTGCCCCCGTTTCGGGGCAGTCTTGTAGATGCACATCGCCTTCTCGTCCTTCCGCCCCTCGAGCCTGAGCTCCATGGCATGCATTGCATGCTCGAGAAGATGGGCGGCGTCCCTCTTGCGGGCTTCGACGAGAGCTTCCACGCCATAGCGCATGACCTTGAGCTGCTGCCGGGCCACCTTTCGCTCTTCATCGCCGTGCCGGCGCCGCTCGAGGGCCCCCAGGTCCTGCTTCAGGTCGGCGGCGATATACTCCAGCCTCTCGACGTCCTTGTAAAGCCCGAGCGCCCGGAGGGCGTTCATGCCGTGCTCAAGGCCGCTCAAGATCTTCCGGATCTCGTCGACTCCCCGGCGGGGCGGCTGGTCTCTTTCCTGTGCCGGTAATTCCAGGCCGAGGCAAATCCCCAGCCACAGGATCATGATCGTCGATGCTGCAAAACCACGATTTCGGGTGATCATCCTGGACACTCCCTCTTTATCAGGACACATGGTCAATCCCCTCGATCCAGGCGGAGAAAATACAGCCGTAGCATACAGGTGACGGGCTCGGAGGTCAATACGGGACAGCACCTCGATGATCTTGAATGATTCCTGGGTGAGAATGATCCCTGATCCAGCCCTTTCACAGAAGACGTCTGGGCTCTCGTGGCCTACATCAAGTCTCTCGGCGGCGAAAAGCCTTGACAGCCGGGAGTCCCGGTAGTCTATTCACACCCGTCGTTTGAGGTTCACACGGACGTCGGTCAATCTGCATGAAGATAAAGACAAAGCGCTGGCTGGTATGCCTCGTGCTCGTTCTCGTCACGGGCTTTGTCGCACTCAACGTGCTCGCCTACAATCACGCGCACGCCATGATGCACTTCACTTCAGCGGGGACACGCACCGACAAGCCCGAGGACCTGTCATTCTGGAAAAAGCTCGGTGTGCTCCTCGTCGGAGTCAACATCCCTCGCCCGACCAGCAACCGATCTCCTTCTGATCTCGCTCCTGAATGCCGCGCCCTGTCCATTGTGGATCCAAACAACATCACTCTGAGCGCCTGGTATTGCGACCGGGGGAAGACCACGCCCCTGGTGATTCTCTTCCACGGCTACTCCAAGGAGAAGACATCCCTGCTCAAGGAGGCGAAGGCCTTCCTCGGCCTCGGTGCATCGGTTCTGCTTCCTGACTTCCGGGGATCAGGCGGGTCATCCGAGTCGTACACGACCCTGGGTTTCCATGAATCCGAGGATGTCGCGGCCGCGGTGCGTCACGCACATGCCCACCTCTCGCACGCCGCAACGATCCTGTTCGGCCAGAGCATGGGTTCCGTCGCCGTCCTGCGCGCCATACATGCACACGGCATCTCCCCGGACGCCGTGATCCTGGAAGGCGTGTTCGACACCATGCTCAACACGGTCCGGAATCGATTCGATTCCATGGGCGTCCCATCCTTCCCCGGTGCCAGACTGCTGCTCTTCTGGGGCGGGAAGCAGCAGGGTTTCGACGCCTTTGCGCACAACCCGGTAGACTACGCTCGATCCATGAAGTGCCCCGCGCTGTTCCTGCACGGCGCGAACGACCCAAGAGCAAAACTCACCGAGGCACGCGCCGTCTTCGCCGCCGCGTCCGGGCCCAAGGTATTCAAGGAGTTCGAATCCGTGGGACACGGGCCCATTGTCTCGAAGCGCCCGGAGGATTGGAAGGCCGCTGTCGGAGAGATCATCCGAAAAGCAAGCCGGTAACCGGTATGAAGATGAACGCTTCGTTGCGGATCTTCTGTCGATCTTTGAAAAAACAACCTGGTCATCAAGACCAGGGTGGAACTCCGTCATCCAACCACTTTTGAAGTCTGCGCATACGCTTGTGCAAGCTCTTTGTCTGTAAGTATTCAGTGATCAGGTAATTGATTTCCGTGTAATTGAAGTGCGCACAGCACGTCTCACTCCGGAAAAAAGCTCATTTCGGTTGGTGATTTTAGGGTCGGTGGATTCGCATTCATGGGTTGTCGTAGCATTTCAAATGGCCGCGGGCAAAGTGGTCGTAGGTAGACTTTCTTGATCGTACTCCGGTATTTTCCTCCGGGCCCCCCATTCCATTTTGCTCGACCTTTCGTCTCGCCTACGTATTTCCAGTTTGCGGCTTGATATACAGCCT
>CAZAKZ010000250.1:0-5731 GCA_964485695.1 uncultured Planctomycetota bacterium
CTCCTGGGTTGCACTTCCGTGCTGATCACTGGCGTTGCACGCCACGAGAGCGGCCAGCAGAACGAAAAGCAGAGCGCTTCCGACTCCTCCGATACTCCGGATCATGGGGCCTCCAGGATGGGTGGATTCACGGTTGTGATACAGCCCCGCGGGTCAAGTGGTCCGGTCAGAAACACGCGGACGACCACGCCGGGGTCCGGACAATGGTAGCATGCCCGTCCGGACCCGGCCTGAAATAATCTAATTCCAGCGCGTCGTTACCGGTCCGTGGCCACGAAAAATCCAATTTCACCGTTGGACACGTCCGTGTCGGCGATGATGAGGATGCGGCGATCGACGTTGGGGCTGAGAAAGGCCTGGAGCGTGCCCGACGGAGAGGTCAGGGTGGCTGCGCCGTTGGCAGCCATCACGTAGGTCCCCCCGTCCTGGCGCCGGACGGAGTTGTGGTCCGCGTAGTCCATGGTCCAGTTGCCCTTGCCGTCGAAGGAGAGGGTGCCGAAGCCGCTGCCGGGCTCCTCGGTGAGACTGGCCTGGAAGAACCTGCCGAGGTTGTAGGTTCCATTCAGGGTCGCCTGGTGCATGCCGGACCCGGTGCGCACGAACAGGTCCGCCCGGATGTAGGGCCCGGAGGTCAGTTCCAGGTCCATCCACATCAACACGTTTCCCTCACCGTCCGTGAATCCGGCGAAGGTCTCGGTGCCCTCGACGGCCGTCACCACGCCGGGGGCCGTGATGGTGACGGCACCGGTCCGGATCTCCGGCGTGCTGTTGGAGAGGGTGGCGTTGATGGAAAATCCGCCCGTGCCGGTGAAGGTGGCCGTGCCGAAGCCCGTGAGGAGGCCGGCCCCGTTGTTCACGTGGCGGTACCCGATGTAGTGATAGGAACCGCTGACCAGGCTGGTGACCCCGCCGCTGATCTCCCTCTGGAAGAACCAGACCGAGGGATTGGACATCTTCCGGACGCGAAACATGAACTGGCCATCCGGGGTGATAGCGCCCGGATCGCTGCGGTTCGCATCCACCTGATAGTGGTTGTTGATCTGGAAGCTGTCGTTGTCCACGAAGTTCTGTTTCTTGGAGTTCCGGTAGGTGAGAATGCTGTGGCCGAAGCCGTCCATGACGGCGCCGCCCAGAGCCGTGACCACCTCGTTCGAGGGTGGAGTGGCGTGCTCCACGGCCAGAAGCGCATAGGCACCGGTCGCCGTGCTGGTCCGGCTGGTTTCATCCCCCGAGCCCGAATTGCATCCCGCCGCGACCGGTAGAAGCAGGAGCCCGACGATCCAGAGTTTCCGCATATCCATGACCACCTCCTCAGTTTGCCTGGAGTCCAATGACGGGATCACCCCGGGAGTCAGCAGGATCATCGCGGTGAGCCGGATGCGTCCAGGGTCTGCCTACAGATCCAGGTGCTTCCGTGCGCTCTCGACCACCTCCGCGGGCGTGATCTCCTCCATGCATCGGTGGTCAATGGGGCAAACCTTGAGGTGACACGGGCTGCAGGACACCTCCTTTCGGATGACGGTGGTCTTTTCCAGGTGGGCGTGGGTGTATCGTGGATCCGTGGATCCCATGAGCACGACCACCGGCCGGTCAAAGGCCACCGCCAGGTGCCGCGGGCCCGTATCGGTGGTGATCAGGAGGTCGCTCCTTTTCACGAGCGCCTTAAGGCCTCCCAGTCCCAGCACTTCGGGAAATAGCCCGAGGTGCGGCCGCTTCATGGCCCCGGAGATCTCCCGGGCCAGCCCCGTCTCCCCGGGGCCCGCCAGGACCACGATCCGAGCCCCTATCTCGGCCTGCAGCCGGTCGCCGACCGCGGCGAAAGCATCCCCCCGCCACATCTTGGAGGGCCCGAAGCTGGCCCCGGGATTCAGCAGGACCAGGGGACCGTCGCCGGCAGGAAGCGGCCGCACCGCGAGGTATTCCTCCAGTTCGGCCTCCTCCTCGGGCACCACCACCAGCTCGGGCCGCCGGGCTTTGGGCTCCACCCCCAGGAGGGTGAGGAGCTCCTTGTAATACTCCGACATGGGCGTGGGCACCCGCCGGTGGTTCACCATGGCCGGCCGGATCTTCCGGGTCAGGAGGAGGCCGCGGTGATTCAGGTCGTAGCCGATGCGGTGGGGAATCCGGGCAAAAAAGAAGAGGGCGGCCGATGAGAGGCTGTTGGGCAGCACCACCCCCACATCGAAACCCATGCTCTTGAGGCGCCGGCCCTGGCGCCAGATCGCTCGCACCCCCTTGCGCTTCTCCAGGCCGAGAAAGGCGTCCAGGGAGGGCAAACCCCGGAGGAGGTTCTCGTGGGCCGGGCGACCCAGGACGGTCAACCTCGCCCCTGGAAAACGCGCCTTCAGGGCCGAGGGGACCACGGTGGCCATGACCGCGTCACCCAGCCAGTTGGGCATCCGGACCAGGATGGATCGTGGATCGAGGGACTCACCCCTGACCATGGTTCATTGCCTTCTTCCTGCCGGCCTCGATTTCATTCTCCCTCCCCCATATAGACCCCCCTTACCCGGTCGAACCAGACCGCCGGCGAATATTCCGCCTTGACCCGGGCCCGGCCCGCCTCTGCCATACGGTTCCTGAGGGCGGCATCCCCGAGGAGCCGCTGCAGCCCCTCGCACCAGGCGTCCTCGGTGCGCACCACCAGACCGGCCTCGCCGATGACCTCGCCGGCCGTGCCCACGTCCGAGGCCAGCACCGGAACGCCCGTGGCCATGTATTGCAGCGCCTTCATTCCGCACTTGCCCCGGCACCAGGCATCCTCGAACAGCGGCATGAGGCCGACGTCCAGGGACCGGAGAAACGCGGACTCCGCACCGGCCTCCCACGGCACGTTCTCGAGAGTCGCCTCATCCAGTCCCGGCATGTCCACGGGCGCCTCGGCCATGATCCGCAGCTTGAAGGAAAGTTTCACCGCCAGTCGGGCCAGGCCCGAAGCAATGCCCAACAGGTAAGGGAAGTTCGACCGGGTGCCGATCCATCCCACCACCGGACGGGCGTCCGGGGCATTCTCGTGCTCGGACCGGGGGGGATACGCATCCGGATCCACCACGGTGGGGATCACCACGGGAGGGGCCCGGAAGGGTCGGGCCAGATCGGACAGGTATCCGTTACCGGCCACCACGCAATCCGCCAGCCGGACGGTGGTGCCGAACTTCAGGACCCGATCCGGGCTCGACGTCGCCCCCCGGGAAGAATCGCGGTAGACCAGGGCGTCGTCATACTCGTAGACCAGCCGTTTCGCGGCCTGACGGAGCCGCCAGATGTCCAGGGGCGGAAAGAGCCGACGCAGGAGCACTACACTGTCCACGGTCCGGAGCGAGCGGAACAGGGCCCTTCGGTCCCGCCCCCCCTCCGGAATGACCAGCACCTCGGCATCGATGCCGGCGGCCCTGAATCCAGGAACGTAGACCCCCACCCTGAAACGAGCGCTCGGGTCCTGAAGCGAGGTGACCAGAAACCGGATACTCCCCATGTCAGTACCGTTCCCTGGCAGCGTTCACCAGCACTCGCTCCATGGCGGCATAGGCCTCCACCTCGGGGTGCGATTCCCCGAGGCGCCGGGCCTCCCCGGCCAGGCGCTGCCGCTCCGTCGCGTCTTCCATCAACATGGCAATGGCCTCTCGCAGACCCGCCACGTCGGTCGCCTCCTCCAGGACCCGGCCCCCGCCCTCCGCCGCGATGAGTTCGCCCACTCCGTTGGCCCGGGTGGTGATGACCGGCAGCCCCGAGGCGAGGGCCTCGAGGCAGACGATGGAACAGGGATCGTACCAGGTCGGATGGGCCAGCACGTCGGCGGCCCGGTAGTAGGGCTCCGGAGAGCGCGTGGAACCCACGAACCGGACCCGGTCTTCGAGGCCGAGAGACCGTGCTAGACCGCGATAGACTCCGGCCCGGTCCCGGCCCACCACGAGGAGCCGGGCCCGGTCCAGGCCGGCCAGGGATTCCAGGAGGGGGTCGAGGCCCTTGAGCCGGAAGTTGTGGGCCACGAAGAGGACCAGAAACGCCTCGTCCCCGATGTCATGGGTCCGGCGAATCCGCGCCCGATCCTCCTGACTGGCCTCCGGCCGGAATCTCTCCGGATCCACGCCGTTGTAGATCACCACGGGCTCCCCCCCCTCCAGCCCGTACGCCTGGACCATGTCGGCCTGAATCCGCCTGGACAGGGCCACGTAGGTGACGGACTTCTGCCGACACTGTACCCGTTCCAGGTACAAGAGGCCGTGGTGCTTCGGATTTCCCCACCGGCCGAGGCCATGGAGCCACCGGCTCTTTCCGGCCGAACCGGACTGGGCCCCGGCGGCCCGGCTGTAGACGCCGCCGTGGGGCTGGAAGACGTGGGTCGAGGGGGTGTGGCGAACCCCGAGGGTCACCTCGAGGCCGAGGCGCGTGGAGAGCCGGGCCGCCGCTCGATCAAAGGCGACGTCCCGGAAGGCGCGCGGCAGGGGCGGTACCTGCACGCATTGCATGGAGCCGGCATCCACACCCGGGCCGAAATGCCGGGCCAGATGATGAACCGCATGGCCCTGCCTGACCAGGTAGCGGGCGAGTCCGAGAAGATAGGCTTCGGCTCCCCCCTTTTCGGGATCCAGCCGGTCGATGACGAGGCCGATGCGCAGGGAGCACATGGATGACCAGGACCCCTTTCCAGAGCAAACTGGTCGAACTATTCGGGCTCGGCGGCCTTCTCCTCTTCGGGTTTCTTTTCGGCCTCGGCTTTCTTATCGGCCTCGGCTTTCTTGGCGGCTGCGGCTCTCCGCTTCTCGAGGAAGACCTTCAGGCTGTCCTTTTCTTCCTTCCTGAATGCCTTGTGCTCTTCCCGCGTCATGGTGGCAATCAGGGCCTTGTGTTCCTTCCTGGCCGCTCGCTTCCGGTGTTTCCGAGCTGCAGGCTTCAGATTCTTTGTGTTCATCATGGTGACAGAAGGGTCCGTTCCAGTCCCAGAAATCAGCTGTCTTCCCGGCCGCCCTCAGGGCAGATCCAGCTCAAAGTAATGGAATTAATCAACTTGTCTCACCCGGAACATATAAGAACCGCTGCGGCATTGGGCAAGGAACAAGCAGCCGCGGTCCGGTCAGGCCGTTAAAACCGGAAATCCAGCGCCGCAAACCAGCCCTGGAATCCCAGGTCCAGTTCCACCCTCCGCCGAGAGCTCTGCTCCAGCTCCGCCTCGACCTTGAAGCCGCGGAATCCCCCGGTCAGGGCCACGGAATCGCCCAGGAAAAAGCTGGCGGCCACCTCGTAGTCCAGGGCTTCCACGTCGCCCTCGATGCTCAGTCCGAAGTCCTCGGCATCCGGGAGCTTCAGCCCCTTGATCTCGGCCCGGATCCCCAGGAAGTCGAAGGGGCGCAGCTCGGCGGTCAATCCCAGCAGAGGGATGGGGATCAGCTCTTCCTCTTTTTCACGGAAGGGCAGGAACGGCCCGGTCGAACCCTCCTGGCCCGTGCCCGAGACCCGGGCCCGCAGGCTCAAGAACTTGGCCTCGGCCAGGAGGCCCAGCTTGAAGTCTTCGGTGTTGACCAGGTTGTACTGGAGGCCCACCTCGAAGAAATCGAACCGCGTGGACACGTCCACCCTGGAACCGGGCTGGAGCGTGTATCCCGCGAACTCCAGGGGCCCCCCCGCCGCAAACCCTCCCGCGAACTTGAGCTCCTGGTACCCGCCCCGCAGAAAGAAAGCCCCCTTATACCCGAGGCAGACGCGCACGCCGGGAAACGTCTTGGGGCCGTCC
>CAZAKZ010000251.1:0-5696 GCA_964485695.1 uncultured Planctomycetota bacterium
CTATTTAGCATTCGACCCCGGGGGCCGGAGGCTGGCCGTGGCTTCCGCATTCCAGGTCAGCATCGTGGACGTCCGGACCGGGACCGTGCTCCTCGGCCTCGGCCCCCTCGAGCGCAAGGTCAATGCCCTGGCCTTTTCCTTGGACGGCCGCCGTTTGGCCGCCGGGTGCTTCAATGGAGGTGTCTACGTCTGGAACACGCCCGGGGCAAGGCGTCTGGTTCCGGACACACAGGCCAATTCCGTGACGAACCGGGCGTACATCCTGCTCGAAAAGCTGAAATCCGAGCACCTGAACCTGGACGAGGTGGTGATCGCCCTGGAGGCTCGGAAAAGCCATGGGAACCCGAAGGTCACAAAGCGGGCATACTCCCTGGCCTGCAACCAGCGAAGAATGTCCGAGGTATATCTGAGCGAATTGAACCTGGGGGATTTGCTCATGCGTCCTGGGTGTCCGGCTGCATGGTACGAATGGGCGCTGGAAGTCATCGAGAAGAAACTGGCCGCAGAAAACGAGGAAACCTGGCGGGCCAATTTCCTCGCGAACAAGGCTCAGGCACTGTACCACCTCGGGCGATACAAGAAATCTCTGAAGTACGCCGACCAGGCCTGCAACATCTCTATTGCAAGAGGGACTGACGTGCGGAAATTGAACTCCTGTCTGTTCAAGGCGCTCAGTCTGCTGCGCGTCCACCGGCGCCAGGAGGCGCTGGAAACGCACCCGGAGTGCGAGAACTGGTTGAGGGCCCACGGATCGGATGAGCCACTCCCCGCCATGTATAACCTCCATGCCCGGCGTATTGCCAGGCAGCCGGGGCGCACCGAGGCGGAATATGGCGAGGCCCTGGACTGGGCTCGATGCGCGTGCGGCCCGGACAAGAATCCGATCCATCGGATCACCCGGGGCCTTTGCCTCTACCGGTTGAAACGATACGACGAAGCCCTGAAGGCCGTGGATTCAGCCGCCGGATGTCATGGTTCAGATCCCACTCTGACATCGGCAACCCGGGCAGCCGTCTCCTGCCTCTGCCACCATGCCCGGGGCGACGAAACCCGGGCCCTGATCGGCTACAACCGCCTCCTGGTGCTCCGCCACAGCTTTGAAATCCAGAATGATCCGGAAGTCATCAGCCTGTTCAAGGAGGCGAAGAGGGCCCTGAACCGCTAAGGGAAAGAAGCGGCCTCCGGAGGGACCATTGAATAACCGGGTATCCATGCAGTACAATACCCGGTAAGGAGATTTATCGATCATCTCGAATGAAGGAAGCACACATCGGAAAGGGCTCTCATGCGAATTACACTGCTCCTGCTCCTGGTTGGATTCTGCCTCTTCCCGAACACGACCGCCTCTGCGGACGAAGTCCTTGCCCTCGTCTATTACGGCCAGGACACGGATCTGCGCGAACGATTGATTCGCGACACCGCCGTCTACGCCGACCTGGGCGGTCGGCTGGTGGCGCGACTGAAGGAACCGGCCCAGGCCCGTCTGGTGCAGTTGAACCTCAGTTTTCGCACCATCCTCGAGCCCGGCCCGGGCGAACGGATGGTGTCCCTGGCCCGGGTGGATGCAAAGTGGCGCCCGGCCGGGGTGCGGATCCTGTGCGAGGAGCCCGACCTCTTTCTGGTGGCCTGCCGACCCGAAGCAATTGATGGACTCAAGCGGCCCGGCATCTTCGGTGGCGGTGTCCTGGAGATCCCCCTGGACTGGCCCTACCTTCCCGCCCCCGCAGTGTCCCTGGCCGGCCTCGATGCGCCGGACCCGCGCATCCAGGCCCTCGTCAACAAGGTCCTGCAGGTGAATCTCGTCGCCCACCTGACGACCCTCACCACCATTTACACGCGCCGGGCTGAACGGCCCGAGAACGCAATCGCCATCAAGTACGTCCAGGAGTTTTTCGCCAAGTTGCCCAACCTCACGGTGAAGACCGAGGTATTCAGCTCCTCCTACGGGCCGAACGTCATCGCGGAACTCCGCGGATATGAAAAACCGGACGAGATCGTCATGGTGGGTGCGCACATCGACTCCACCGCCGGATATTCCAGCAGGCGCTCCCCCGGAGCCGACGACAACGGATCGGGCTCGGCCTCGGTCCTCGAGCTGGCCCGGGTCTTCGCGTCGACTCCCATGCAGCGGACGATGCGGTTCGCCCTGTGGAACGCCGAGGAGCGGGGCCTCGTCGGCAGCAATGCATACGCCAAGGCGGCCAAGAACCGTGGCGACAAGATCATCGCCTACCTGAACACGGACATGAACGCGTACCGCGACCCCAACGACACCACGGATGTGGACTTCATCCAGAACGACTCCACGCCCAGCCTCATCACCCAGCTGACCACGATCTCCCAGACCTACGTGCCGACCCTCGGCGTCAAGAAAGGCTACTTCTCCCGGGGCACCAGCGACCACCGCTCCTTCTACCGGCAGGGCTATCCCGCTGTGTTCTACTTCGAGGATATAGACAAGTACTCCCCGTACATTCACACCTCGAACGATGACATGGTCCGGTCCACCAACGACATGAACCTGGCCACTCTCATCACCCAGTCTATTGCCGCCGGCCTCGCCACCCTGGCCATGCCGGTGCCGGAGCCCGCCTTCACCCTGAACGTCGCCTCCGGCCCCTCGGTGGGCGGCACCCAGGTGACGGCCACGGGCAGCTTCCTCTCCACCACCCAGTCGGTGAAGGTCGGCGGCAGGGCCGCGCCGTTCACCCGGGTCGGAAACACCGTCCTCTTCGAGACCCCCGTCTCGGCAACCCTCGGCGCCGTCCAGGTGGAGATCACCAACCTGGCAGGCACGGGCAAGGCCCCCTTCACCTACACCCTGACCGCGCCTCCGGCGATCCGGATCCCCGCCCAGCTGAAGCCGGGCTCGATCGGCTTCGGCGCCGTGGGCGGCAAGCCGGGATACCTCTCCGTGACTCTGATCTCCCTGCTCCTCGGCAAGACCGACATGACGGTGGTGACGCTCGACATCGGCAACGGAAATCCGGGAGCCCTGATCTGGTACCACATCGGAACTCTCTCCTCCGGTGGCGGTACCGTGGTGATCCCGGTCGTGGTGCCCAACGAACCGATACTGAACGGCCTGACATTCCACTTCCAGGCGGCGCTGGTGGAAGCATCGTTGAAGGAAGTCGTCAAGACCAACGTGGCCAGCCTGAAGATCAAGTAGTTCCTGCTCTACTTGAAGTAGCCGAGGCTGCGAAGGAGTTTTCTCGCTTCTTCGTCCTGGGGGGTCGTCTCGACACCCCGGGTCCAGATTTGTTTCTTGAGAGCCCGGCTCCATGCGGCTTGGGCGTCGAGGATTTTCCGCGCCCGGTCCACGATCTCGGGATTACTGGCGGCCAGCGACACCCTCTCCGCCGGATCTGAAATGAGGTCATAGAGTTCTTCACTCCTGGACTTACTCCCGGTCTCGTTCCGGCGAATGTACTTCCTGTCGTGGAAGACGACGGCCTCCCCAGACTCTCCGTAGAGAACGCTTTGCGAGATGAAATGGGGGGAGAGCGGCGGCTTCGTGGCGTGTGCGGAAGTCTCCCACCACCCCGCGAGGGAGGGTAGAGGCAGGCCGCGGGCCGGTGGGGCAACGGAACACAGTTCCAGGATCGTGGGAAAGATGCTCATGATCGAGACGCGCTCCTCCACCCGCCGCGCCTGACCGTGGCCCGTGGGCTTGACGATGAGGGGGACGTGCAGGAGCTCCTGGTAAAACGAATGTCCGTGCTCCAGGTGGCCGTGCTCGAAGAACTCCTCCCCGTGGTCACTGGTTACGATGACGAGGGTTTCGTCGTAGATCTTCAGGTTCCTCAGCATGTCCAGAACCCGACCCACCGCCCGGTCGATATGGATCACCTCCGCATCATAGACGGCTCGCAGCAGCTCCTTCTGTTTCACCAGGGAATCGTGCAGAAGCCGGTGGATCTCCTTGTCATTAGCCGTGCCGATGCCCTTCAGTAATTTCCTTTCAACGTAGAGATAATTGCGGACATTCGTGTTGAGCTGGTCCAACCCTTTCTCGTACTCCGTGTCATCCCTGGGCGCCAGCACGCCTGGAATCTGCGAAAGGCAATCCCTCGACGGCGTGTAGGGCAGGTGGGGATCGAGATAATGGAGCCACAGGAAGAACTTCTCGTTTGCATGCCTGGCAAGCCACTTCTCGGTCAACTCGGTCAGGTCCTCCGTCGAGTTATACCTGTTGATGGTGTTCTCCAGACCCCGGGTGGATTCGAATGCACCCTCCTGGGGATTGACCCGATCGCATTGGGCCAAAACATTGTCGGACCTCACGATCCTGGATGGATAGAAGTAATACTCCTGGAAGCCTCGTTTCGTGTTGGGAGATAGGGCCAGATAGGGATTGAAGCCGATGCCGGCCGTCCGATACCCCGCGGCCCGCATGCACTTGGCGAGGATCGGGATGGACTCGGGAAGAACCACCTCGACCTCGATCTCGCGTTCGGTGGCCGCGTGGATCGAGGGAGGGAGACCGGTCAGGATCGAGAGGATCGAGGGCCTCGTCCAGGGAGAGGGGGCCTGTGCCCGCTTGAACACGACGGACTGTTCGCAGAGCTCCGAGAGATGCGGGGTGGCGATGCGGGTATTCCCGTGAACGGGCAGGGCATCCGCCCGCAAGGAATCGATGGTCAGCAGGAGGACGTGCTTGATCTCGGGTCGAGACGGAGTTTCATCGCTTCCGGACAGGACGGCCGGCTGTTTGATCCCCCGCACCAGGGCGACGGCCAGGATCAGACCCAGGATGACGATCGCAAAGATCGTTTTTTTCATGGTGTGAACCGCTCCTTCTATCCAGGAAAAAAAGCACCGGAAAGCGGGTGTGAGGAGGCAGTGGAGTGCACACGGACTTTTCCCTTTTCCTTCGGGGCCTTACGCCCGGGGCCGGCAGGACTCGCAGCATCGGCTGAGCCCGCAATAACAAATTTTCGGCCCGCATTAGTATATTGAAGAGGCGTTTCTGGAGGGACATTTATTTCCCGGACGTTACGTAATATTCTCACGGTCGATTCAGTACGTTGCTGTGACTTTGTACCGGACACGAGTCCTGTCCAGGGAAAATCCGGCAGATTTCCGGGCCCGATGGAGTCCGATCGGAACCGTCACATACGTTACGGAACCGTAACCTCGAAGCCGGCAGCGCCGCGAGGCCCAAAAACGCTTCCGGGTGGCCGGGCCGCTTGATCCAGAGGTGCAGCGAATCCTTGCCGACCGTCGGGCACGGTTTTTGATGATGTCCATCGCGCACGGATACTCCTCCGGGGACCCTGGCGTATTCCTGTCGAAGGGAGAAGTACCATGCGGATTCTCGTCTTGCTGGCCATCCTCATCCTCCTCACCGCCCCTCTCGCTTCCACCCAGGGCGTGTCCTTCACCGTTCGCCCGGCTGTCGCCCCGTCCGGGCAGCCCGTGATAGTCATTCTTGAAAACAAGTCCCTGACCACCCTTTACCTCTACGCGAACATGCCGCCCTGGAGCGTCTACGACAGCACCAACACGAGGGTCTATTCGCCCGAAGACCTCAGCATTCTCATGCCCATCCCCCCCCGCATGAAGCTGCAGTGGCCCTGGGATCAGAAGGACTACAACAACAGGCAGGTCCCGGCGGGCCGCTACCAGGTCCGCATCTACTACTATACAGCCTCACATAAATAACAGGACATGTAGCCTATGCAAAAGGCTGT
>CAZAKZ010000252.1:0-5686 GCA_964485695.1 uncultured Planctomycetota bacterium
AAAAATTGGTGGACAGCCTCGCTGAAAATCGGTTTATGCAACAACAACTAGCTATTCCCGGAGCCGGCCCCGCAGCCGGTGGATCTCCAGCTCTCGGTTGGCCACGGCTCGTTCCTTGAGCCACCGTTCCGAGGTGCGCCGGGGTGGGGGAGGCGCAGTCGGCGGGGGGCCCGCATCCACGGCCTCCGCATAGACGACTTCCAGGGCCCGGGCATGATCGGCCAGGTTCAGGAGTGAGTCGGGCACATGACTCTGCCAGGCCTCAAGACGTTCCGGATGGTGCAGCACCTCCCGGATGCACTTAGCCAGGGCGCCCGCATCTCCCGGAGGAAACGTCTTCCCGGCCCGGCCCACCCGCTCGGCCAAAGCACCGATGTGAGAAGCCAGCACTGGCAGCCCGAGGCCGAACGCCTCGTCCAGCACGAAGGAGTGGGACTCGTGGGCCAGGCTCGGCACCACGGCCAGGTCGTAGCGCTCCGCCTTCAGTTGCCCGGGCTCGAAGGGGCCGGCCAGGGCCACGGGTAGACCCGCAGCCCGGTCCCGGATCTCACGGTCGTAGTCGGGAAACACGGCCTTGCCGTGAATCGTCAGGTGCACCCGGTTCCGTTCCCCGTCGTCGAGGCGCTCGAGGGCCTGGAGAAGGACGTGCACGCCCTTGTCCCGGTACCAGGTTCCCCAGTGCACCAGGCAAAGTCGTCCCCCTGGATCCTTGATCCTGGCGGCCGGGGCTTTCAGGTCTTCCAGGGTGCCGTGGGGGATCACCCGGTAGCGATCCCCTGGCAAATCGTGCCGGGGCTCCAGGAAGTCGCGCTGCGCCCTGGACGGAGCGATGAGCCGGACGGCTGCTGCGAGTTCCGCCACCTGATCCTGGCCATAGGCCCGGATCTCACCGGCCACCTCCTCCCGGTGCTGCCACGCCTCGGCCGGCGCGCACCCCAGGCAGGCTTCCACGGACAGGGGCCGCCTGCAGAGCACTCCGTCGTCCAGCACCCGGTTGAACCGCGGGCAGGTGGAGGAGAGGTCGTGGAGGGTCCACACCACCGGAATCCCCCGCGCCGCGGCCAGGCGGGCCACGCTCCGGCACAGCCGTAGCGAGTGGTGCAGATGCACCACATCGGGCCTCGAGCGGCCCAGGAGAGCCCACACCCGCCCCTCGGCCCCGGGGGACGCGGTCTGGTGCCAACGGTCTCCACACAGGCCGTACCGGTGCAGGGTGGCCACCCGGAAGGCACCCGCATCGTCCTCGATGATGGAGGCCTTGGGTGCGGTCACGTGGGTGCCGGTGAGCACCCGGACGTCGTGGCCCTGGTCCACCTGAATCCCGGCGAGACGCCGGACGTAGAGCTCGGTGCCTCCCAGGTATTCGGGAGGAAAGCCGTGCACCACGTGGAGGATGATCATCTATTGCGTCCTGTTACGACCGCTTGTGTCCTGCCCGGTCCCGTCCTCCGCCGCTCTTTCCATCTCGACCCGGCGGACCTCGGAGAACGTGAGGCCTTCCAGGCCCAGGCTCACGAAACCCAGAGCGATGAGGAAAGCCAGCTGCACGAGCCACAGCACGATGGCGTAAGCCGCGGCCGTGTTCGGATCCACCTCGAAACACACCTCGAGCACCAGGGTCGTGGCGACCTGAAACACACCGAGAAAACCGGGCCCCTGGGGGATTGCCACGGCCAGGGCCAGCGCCGCGGTCAGCAGGCAGGCGCCGAGGATACCCGCCTGGATGCCGAAGCTCAGAAACAGGAAGTACTCCGACAGCATGATGCCGCCCCACACCGGAAGCGTCCACGCCCCGGACAGCAGCGCCTCCCTGGGCTTCCGGAACACGGCGATTCCCCCGAGAAATCGCTCCAGCAGCCCGGTGAGAAAGCCCCCGACCCGCTTCCCGAACACCTTCTGGACGCAGTGCAGCACGCCCCGGGGCCAGTAGGCCAGGAGGGCCACGAACCCGACCATGCCCGCACAGAAGAGTCCGCTCAGGAGGCCCACGTCCCGGAGGAGGGCATCCACGGCCACGGGCGCTTCCCCGTCACGAAACACCACGGTCTTGCCTTCGGGAAAGGGGAACACCAGGAGCATCAACACCGTGAGCATCACCACCAGGGCCAGGTCCAGGATCCGCTCCACCACTACCGTGGCAAAGGCCCCGAAGAACGAAATGCCTTCCTTCCGCGCCAGAAAGAACGCCTTCACCATCTCCCCGATTCGCGCCGGGATCATGCCGTTGACCAGGATGCCGATCATGGACATGTTGTAGAGCCGGTACGCTCCGATGGGCTTCACGTCGAGCAGGAGGATCCGCCAACGAATGCCGCGGGCCACCACCGAGGCCCAGATGCACAGCAGCGCCGGGACGAGCCACCCGTTGAAGGAGCCGGTGATGGCGGTCCAGACCTCCCCCCAGTCCTCGACGCGCTTGAGGAAGAAGTAGAGACAGACTCCGCTCACGGCCAGGGCCACGGCCAGGCTGAGCATTTGCTTCCTCTTCGGATCCATCGTCGCCTTCCGGATTCGAGTCGCTGCATCTATCGCGTGGCGGGGAGTTTACTCTTCCTCTCCGAGGATTTCCACAACCCGCCCGGAACCGGCCGCCCGCGGCGGTTATTTTCAGTTTTCCGGTTGCCGGAACCGAGCGATATCCCTACCCTGGATGCGCGGGAGTAACCTGCTGCGACCCGGTGATTCCATTCGGTGCTTCCATTGAAGAGGAGTAGGAAATGCGCGTTTTGATCCCCTCCCTGCTGCTGATCATCCTCGTATGCGGCCCCTGTTCGGCCCAGAACGAGGTCTTCGTCGCGTACCCCCTCGATACGCTCCACAGCGTGTTCGGCCACTGGAATCCCTTCGGCTCCCTGTCCACGGGCAGCGCCGACGAATGCCGGGAGCAGCTGCTCATCCCCGCAGCGTACCTGCCGCCCACGGGCGGCACCATCACGGCCATCGAGGTCTCGCCCCACGTCACAGGTGTAACGCCCTTCAAGAGCCTGGTCATCTCCATGGGGCACTCCACGGTGCCGACCCTCAGCTTCACCTTTGCCGCGAACCTGCCCAAGCCCTGGCTGGTCTATTCCCTGACCAATCAGTCAATGAACTGGGGCTCCAACAAGTCGTGGTTCCGGATCAAGCTGCAGGCGTTTTTCCGGTACGACGGCAAGAGCAACCTCATCATCGAGTTCCAGAAGATCCTGGACCGGCCGAACAACCCGAACCTGGGCACTCTCTCGCACCAGTACACGATTGCCCCGTACCGGAGAGACCTGCCCCTGGCGGTCTGGGCCAACGGCTCGTACGGCAGCGGCGCGGCCACGGCAACCACGGCCACCTACCGGTACAACGCCGGGCCCCTCCTCATCCGGGTGATCTTCGCCGCCACCCGTACCCTCACCATCCAGGGCTCGCGCGGGGGCGGGAAGGCCTACTTCCACCTCGGCAGCACGGCCGTCCTCACGGTGCGGGCCCTGCCGGGCGAGGTCTACTTCAACGGCCTCGATTTCAGTCTCCGGGCCTCGGGGCTTCAGGTGCCCGGCATCCAGGGTGTCTGGTGGCTCCCGGGGATCTTCAACCTCTTCTGGACCGGATTCGTGAACGCGCAGGGCGAGGGGACCTTCCATCTGCCCATCCCCAACGTGCCGGTCCTGATAGGCACCCACGCCTACTTCCAGTCGGCCACGGCCGGTACCAGCGTGAACTTCACCAACGTGGTGGACGCCATCGTGGCCCAGTGACCGCGCCGGGACCCGGATTTTCCCACTGAGGGATCTCGTGGAGCTTACCGGGAAAAATACCGAACATTTTCCTAACATTTTCCTTGCATCCGGCCGATCTTCGGGTAAAAGAACAGGGTGTACCGGGGGAATCACCTCGCCGGAAGGAGAGGAAATCCAAGGGAGGACCCTGGCACACGAGTAGAGAATCAAGCGCGAGCTGCAGGCGGACGACCAACCGCCCATCGCGTCCGGTGCAGGGGTGTTGCCAGTCGCCCCTGTGGCCGTCGCTCCCCGGTTCGCCTGTGGCTCCGCGGCTTGATTCCAGCCGTGGAGGCTGTGGATACCGGAAGTGGTGCCGGAAGTGGGGACAGGCCATGCAGGTCGTCGAGATTCACGAGCCCGTCAAGGTGCGCGCCGACTTCCAGGGCGGCTGCATCACGCCCCTCTACCTGAAGCGCGGCGACCGGGTACATTGCATCGTCCGGGTCAATGCCCGGTGGGTGGACCGGGACGGCCGGCGGCCCAGACACCACTTCTCGGTCACGGACGGGTCCGGCGACGTGTACCAGCTGGCGCTCCGGGGGGAGGACATGGTGTGGATGCTGGAAAACGTCACTGTACCATGACTCAACCATGATCCTCCATCTGGATATCGACGCCTTCTTCGCCTCGGTGGAGCAGCAAAAGGACCCGCGCCTGCAGGGGCGACCCGTCATCGTGGGTGCCGGGGTCATCGCCAGCTGTTCGTACGAGGCGCGCGCCCGGGGGCTTCGCGCAGGCATGCCCATCCACCACGCGCGGCGCATGTGCCCTGAAGCCGTGGTGCTGGAGGGGCGGCACGAGGTCTACCGCTGCTTCACCGACCGCATCTTCGAGATGTGCCGCGACCTCAGCCCCGCCGTCGAGACCTACCTGGACGAGGCGTATGTGGATCTCACGGGCACCGAACGCCTCCACGGCCCGGCCGGGGCCGTGGGGCGCCGCCTCCGGGCGGACATTGCCGCAGCCACGGGGCTCAGCGTCTCCGTGGGCCTCGGCCCGAACCGCATGGTGGCCAAGCTCGCGGGCAAGGCGGCCAAGCCGGGCGGCGTGCGGCGGGTGCGGGCCGCGGAGGTGGACGCCTTCCTCGCCCGCCTTCCCGTGCGGCAACTGCCCGGGGTGGGGCGGGTCCGCAACGCGCTGCTGAACCGGCTGAACATCCACACCATCGGCGACCTCCGGGTCGTTTCGCGCCGGGGGCTGGCGGCGCTCTTCGGCTCAGACGGGCACCTCCTGTACGACCGGTGCCGCGGCCGCGACACCCGGGCCGTGACTGCTGATCCCGAAAACACAGTGGTGGAGGTGCCGCGCACCATTTCGCGCGAGACCACCTTTCACCGGGAGACCACGGCACCGGACGAGATCGAGGGCATGCTCCACTACCTCACGGAGCGGGCCGCGCGCACGGTGCGGCGCCTGGGGGTGCGGACCCGGCGGGTGGAGGTGCGCATCCGCTACCCCGACCACAGGAACACCTCCGGCGGCACCACCCTGGCCGCACCCACGGACGTGGACAGCGAGATCTTCGAGATCGCCCTCGCCCGCTACCGGGCCCTGCACACCCGGCGGGTGGCCCTCCGGCTGGTGGGGGTGGCGTTGACCCGGCTGAGCCTCGCCAGCGGGATGCGGCAGCCCGGCCTCTTCGAGACGGCCTCGCCGGGCGGCCCAGGGGATCCTCACGGCCCTGCCGGCCTCAAGCGCCCTGCGCTCTACGCGGCCCTGGACCGGATCCGCACCCGGTACGGCCACGGGGCCGTGGTGGCGGGGCGCTCCCTGGAACTCCTCCACAGCCTGCGCCAGGACGACTACGGCTATATCCTGCGGGCCCCGTCGCTCACGAAGTGAGCGAGAAGGTACAGGCGAGTGGAATTATCCAGGGCGACCCTCTAAATAGCCGGTCATGATTCGTAGCATTCAGCATTATGCCGCCCTTCGCTTCG
>CAZAKZ010000253.1:0-5678 GCA_964485695.1 uncultured Planctomycetota bacterium
TTTGAGCGGTTCACAATATAAAGCCTCCGGCTCTGCCGGAGGATGAATTACTTGGAAGGCGGAGGCGCCCACTCCCGGCGCCAGGTCTCGTGAAAGTCGGTCCTGGACTTCATAACTCTCATTTCCTGAACGGGTAATGACATTATCGATAGAGAATTCGACCGTCCGGAAATTCCGGAAAACTCGGTTCGTATGATTGCCATGTGATTTTAATGTGATATCATTCTGAAATCCTACTCGATTCTCGAAAGGAGCCGTCATGACCGAGCGAAAAAAAACCCAGGAAATCGAATTCTCTCCCCTGAGCGGCTGGCTCGTCCTGGCGGGCTGGCTTCTTCTTCTGGCGCTGAACGTTTACGTCTTCGTCCAGGGCATGAACAACGAGGACCCCTGGCTGGTCGGCGCAGCCGTGTTCATGTTTCTCGTGGAGATGATCCTCCTCATCGGTTTTTTCGTCGTGAATCCCAACCAGTCCCGGGTGCTCGTGCTCTTCGGTAAGTACCGCGGCTCGGTGCTGAGGAACGGATTCTTCTGGACCAATCCCTTCACGATCCGGCACCGCGTCAGCCTTCGCGCCCGGAACCTGAACACCGACACCTTGAAGGTCAACGACAAGGGCGGCAGTCCCATCGAGATCGCCGCGGTCATCGTCTGGCTGGTGAATGACACGGCCCACGCCATGTTCGACGTGGACGACTACGAGGCCTTCGTGCGGGTCCAGAACGAGGCTGCGGTCCGGGGCCTGGCCAGCCAGTACCATTACGACCTGGCCGAAGAGGGGGAGGAGATCTCGCTCAGGGGATCCCGAGACGAGGTGGCGGTGGAGCTCAGGCAGCAGCTGGAGCAGCGCCTGGAGCGGGCCGGCATCCAGGTGCTGGAGGCCCGGCTCAGCCACCTGGCCTACGCGCCGGAGATCGCCGGTGCCATGCTGCGACGGCAGCAGGCGGATGCGGTCATCGCCGCACGCCAGAAGATCGTGGAGGGGGCGGTGAGCATGGTGGAGATGGCGCTCAGGGATCTCAAGAAGCAGGGTGTGGTCGAACTGGACGAGGAGCGCAAGGCCTCCATGGTGAGCAACCTCATGGTGGTGCTCTGTTCCGAGCAGGGCACGCAGCCAGTGGTGAACACCGGAACCCTCTACAGCTGATCCGTCATGGCACAGAGAAAGACCTTTCTGCTCCGCCTTCCGCCGGATCTCCTGAAGGAGCTCAGGGCGTGGGCGGAGCAGGATCTCCGGAGCCTCAATGCCCAGATCGAGTACCTGCTGCGCCAGGCCGTGAACCGGCGGCGGGGGAAGAAGAACGAATCGGAGTGACAGGTGTCCGGGGCACTGGAATCAGGTGGGAATCAGGCGGGAATCGGCGTGCCGCAGTCGCGGCAGAATCTGGCGTTCAGCTTGAGGAGGGCTGAACAGTGGGGACACCGGAGGCTACCCGGCGGAGCGGCCGCAGTGATTTCCCTCTTCACGGGGGGATCAGTGTGGGCCGCTTTCGGACGAACGATACTGTTACACTCCAGGCAGATGTAGGGCTTTCCGGAATCGTAGATGACCAGAAGGATCCAGATGGGGATGAAGATTCCGCCCGTGAGGAAGGTGAAGAACAGGCCCCAGCCGATGCCGAAGACCGATTTCTGGTGCAGGGTCTGACGTTTGCAGGCGTGGCAAAAAAGGGAGTTCTGTGTGATGGTCATCTCACGGTCCTGACAGCCTGTGGATCCAGGAAAGGGCGGCATACGCTCCGATCGGAAGAATATTCTCTTCTTGATGCAGATCCAGCCGTCATGATCAACGCCCGTCCCCGGGAGACGCTCCTTCCCCCTCCTCTCCGGCCCCCCGGAGCTCCTCGAGGAGGGTCTTGACCGTCCTCTCCACCTCCTCGCGGGTCCGACGGAAATCGTCCAGGTCGCCTCCGAAGGGATCGATGACCGGACGTGACTCCACGGGGACGCCTTGCGAGCCCGAACGGAAGAGTCCGGCCAGGTCCACGATGAGGTCGACGTCGTTTCCCTTCAGCTCGTGGAGGGACTTGGTGTGGTGTCCCTCCATGGAGATTCCGACCTCCTCCATGACCGCGATCGTCTCCTGAGGAACGTATCCAATGGGACTGACTCCGGCGCTCGAAGAGACCAGGAAACCTTTTCCCAGCTCCCGGGCGAATGCCTCGGCCATCTGGCTCCGGCATGCGTTTCCGTAGCAGAGGAACAACACGTGGAGGGGCCGGCCGGTCGTTTCGCGGCCGATTCGTTCAAGGTCTGCCATGGTCGAGTATTCCGGTGATCACCTATAGAGTCCGATTCCGGTAGCCCGTCTTCCGGTCAGGGCTACGGCTCCCCCCCCAGGGGGTGGGGCGCCCCGGCACCGGAGAATCTAGGCTGAAATCTTTTCCTTCCATTCCCTAGGGACCCGCCCCGCTTCGGTTTGAGCCCCTTTGGTCCCAAGACGATAGAATATTTGATCCGGTTTCCATACCGGATTCAAGGAATCACCAGGACAAAAAAGCAGGCACCGAGGTCTGTGGGAGACTTTGTGGAGAGCGAGTCCAGCAAAACCTGTTTGAAGTGACACCGTACCACCAGGGGGAAAAGGAGCGAACGGACGGCTCGCCGTGGTCCGTCAAGGGTGAGGACCGCGGCCAGGGTCGGTTCGTCCGGGGTCCGCGTATCCGGCTGCTTCCCGCCCCCTTTCCGGTGGATGCATGGGAAGAGGAATGGCCAACAACCCGTCTGTCCTGATCGTCGATGACGACCGGACCGAGGATGAACGCCTCACTCCGGAAGGTGAGCCTCGTGCCAGCCAGGATCACATCCTGGTCATCGATGATGAGCCCGACATGCTGGGTCTGTACAAGGCATGCCTCTCGGGGTACGGCTACCGGGTCACCGCGGCCTCGGACGGAGCGGCCGGCGTGGATATAGCCCGAGTGGACCCACCCACCCTCGTCATCCTGGACATGATGATGCCGGGCATGAACGGTCTGGAGGTTTGCGACCGACTCCGCGGCGATTCCCGGACGGAAGAGATCCCCATCCTGGTGGTGAGCGGCAGGGATGCCGTGGAGGACCGCGTCCGGTGCCTGCGCAAGGGCGTGGACGACTACATCGCCAAGCCCTTCGAGTACGAGGAGCTGGTGGCGAGAGTGGAGGCCTTGATCCGCCGCTCCACCCTGAAGACCCGGGCCGTCCGCGCACCCCTCAGCCCCGACGAAAGGCGCAGGCTCCAGATCCTCCGCAACGCCCTGAGGGATGGGCCGGAAAGCCTGGTGCCCCGGTATGATACCCGGATTGCATCGGGATACGCCTATCCCGCTGCCGGTGGAGTGATGGAGGAGGATGGACAGAGAGATCCGGTCGTGGACCTGGAGTATCTCCACTCCAATGCCTACCTGGAACGGTCCTTTCACGACGTGGTCCTCACCTGTCCTTTCTGCGGCAACCACGACATCCATCTGAGAGAGGTTTGTCCCGCCTGCGGCTCCGCCGACCTGAGGCCCGTGGATATGATCCACCACTACCGGTGCGCCTTCGTTGGGCCGGCCGAGGCCTTCCGTCATGAGGGAAAGATGGTCTGCCCCAAGTGCAGGGTGCAGCTCCGCCACATCGGCCTGGAGTATGAGAAGCCCACCGAGACGGTGCAGTGCAATGGATGTGAACGGGGATTTCAGGAACCGGACGTGGCCGCCCGGTGTCGGAGCTGCGACCGGCCCTTTCCCCCTGAACAGGCAGAGCGGAGGCGGATCTACAGCTATGCCCTCACGGCGTCCGGTCGGTTTGCCGCCGAGGTGGGATCGTTCATGACCTCTCCCGGTGGTCCGGACTTCACCGAGGAAGAGACCGAGGTGTTCCGGCCCGAGTTCTTCCGGGAGCTGGTGGCGCACGAGGTGGCTCGCGGCACTGCGCTGGGGCATCCCACGGCGCTGCTCCGGGTGGGCGTGCGCGGCGTGAACAAGCTCGCGGAAATCCGCGGTCCGGCCGCTGGCCGCCGAGCCCTCCACGCCGTGGTGCGCAACATCCGTTCGGTTATCCGGACCGTGGACAAGATCGGCCGCATGCGATCGTCGGATTTTGTGGTTCTGCTCCCGGGAGCGGACACACGAGCCGCGGTTTCTCTGGCCAGGAGTATCGCGGAATCGTTCAACCAGGTGGAGGACGAAGGCCTGGAGAAGATCGGTCTGTCCTACGCCTGGGCCGTGCATCCCAGCGATGTGGAAGAGGATGACGCCCAGATGCTCCTCGGCCGGGTCATGGAGGAGACACCCACCGCCTACCTCGGAGAGCCGGAGGCCTACGAAACGGACTGGAACGCGTCCGACTCTGCGGATGAGAACCGGGGTGGCATCGACGACGGTCTTCATTCCGATTCCGCGGACGATAAGGCCTGGCTGGAACCGGGCGACCCGGAGGAGCACGTTCCGACCCTGCCGGAGGCCGGTGATCCTCTGGCGTTTCTTGATGATGACCTGGAAGACAACCGAATCGATGAGGAGTACAACGCCCTCCTCAACCAGGACTTTGCGGTCGAGGGCCCCGATTCCGGGAAAGTCGACCGCAAAGTCCTCGGCGGGGGAGATGAGATGGAACCGCCGGAGGCGTCCGACGAGGAGCCACTCGAGCCCGACATCTTCGACATGCTGGACCCGATGGAGGAGGAGTAGCCGGTGCTGATCGTGGATTCCATCCGAGACTACCTGCGATACGGATGGTACGTACTCGCCCAGATGGAAACCTGGGAGCTGGTGATCCTGTTCTGGCCCTGTTTCTTCCTCGATTTCCCGCGCTACACCCTGACCAAGATTCCCGTCCTCCTGAACGAGCTTCTCCTCAAGCTGTTCCCGCGGCTCCAGCGTGTCGATCCCACGTTCCTGGCCCGCCTCGAGGCCCAGAAAGTCCCCGTCACCCTCGTGGTGGGGGGGTATAACGAGGAGAATTGCATGGGCATGACCATACGATCCCTCCTCGACGGCACCTACCAGAACATCGAGATCATCGCGGTGGACGACGGATCCTCGGACAACACCTATGTCGCCTGCCGGGCCGAGGAGAAGCGGGACTCAAGAGTGCGGGCGTTCCGCAACATGAAACGAAGCGGAAAGTCCTCGGCCGTGAATCTGGCCCGGAGCATCACCAAGGGCGAGTTCATCATCGTCGTGGATGCGGATACCACCTTCGAAGCCAACGCCATCGAGAACGTCATGAAGCCGTTCGCCGACCCGAGGGTGGGCGCTGTGAGCGGCAACCTCCGGGTGCGCAACCGGTTCGCCTCGCTGTGTGCGAAGTTCCAGGCGGCCGAGTACCTGAAGTGCATCTCCACCGGCCGCAGGTGGATGAGTCTGGCCGGGTATCTCTCCATCGCGTCCGGCGCCTTCGGAGCCTTCCGCAGGACGGCCATCGAGTCCGTGGGGGGGTGGGACGTCGGACCCGGGGAGGACGCGGACACCACGCTGAAGATCCGGAAGAAGGGCTATCTGATCCGGTTTGCTCCCGCGGCCATATCCTACACCAACGTGCCCGTGACGTTCCGCCGCCTGGCCAAGCAGCGCACGCGGTGGAACCGGAACTACGTGCGCAGGCTCAGGAAGCACCGTGACGTGTTCCGGGTCGGCCGGTTCGACGTGGGCACCCACCTCAACTACTATACAGCCTCACATAAATAACAGGACATGTAGCCTATGCAAAAGGCT
>CAZAKZ010000254.1:0-5592 GCA_964485695.1 uncultured Planctomycetota bacterium
TTGTGCATGTTCAAAGGCTATTTTCCGGACATATGTCCTTGGATAATACACCTATGCCTACAAGGAAGGCCGCTTCAGGCTCACGGGCCTCTCGGCCCTCCTCGAGGAAAAGGCCTCGGTATTCAAGATCGAGTACGTGCGCGGTATGCTGGGACCCCGGCAGGGTCCCTGCGACGTCCAGATCTTCGGCATCGAGAAGAAACCGGCC
This sequence comes from uncultured Planctomycetota bacterium, assembly GCA_964485695.1. Classification (GTDB taxonomy): domain Bacteria; phylum Planctomycetota; class JAFGQW01; order JAFGQW01; family JAFGQW01; genus CAZAKZ01. Next base: position 209 of record CAZAKZ010000254.1, read on the forward strand.
CGGGTGACCCTGAACGGGAAGGCCCTCGAGACCTGGCGCCACGACGAGAAAGAGCAGCGCGTGGACGTGGAGGTCCGGGCGCTTGAGAGCGGCCTCACCATCCGGGTCGAGCGGGCGGAGTGAAACCTGACAGAATTCTGACAGAATACCGACCCGACGCTCACCCGTGTCGGCGTCGAAGGGACCATCATCGGACCGGATGACTCCCAGGACTTCCATGCGAATCCGAGAACCATGAAACGCCTTGCAGGAAAGCACACCCTCCTGTTCCTCGTCGGAGGCCTCTACCTCCTGGGCATCCTGGCGCCCGCCGGCATCCTGGGGGGCATCCTGATATCCTCGCTGGAACGGGAGCGGTCGGCCCGGTTCGAGAAGCGGCTGCTGGAGCGCAAGGATGCGGCCGAGACGCTCCGCAAGGCGGTGCACCAGGAAATCGAGATCCTGCGCCGCCGGCAATGCGATCCGGGCGGGGCCCTGGGGTCCCTTCTCGCCGGGTTCTGGAACGAATCCCCGGCCGGCGGTCTGATCCGCATCACACCGGACCAGAGACTCCTTCCCTTCGAAATCGACCGCCCGGAATCGACCGCGGGCGACGAGGCCCTGGTGCTCGGATCCGGCGAGTACCTGGCCGGACTCAAGGCCGAGCAGGCCGGCGACCTCGTGGAGGCGCCGGTGCGATACCGCCGGGCGCTCCAGGAACCGGGGGGCGACGCCCCTGTGGTTCGCATTGCGCTGGCCAGGGTGTTGTTGCGCCTCCGCAAGGTGCGCAAGGCGGCCGAAGCGCTCCGGGCCGCGGACCTGGGGCGTCCCGAGGTCAATCCTCTGGTGGCGCTCGAGGGATATGCCCTTCTCCGTGAGGCGTACGAGAAGTCGGGCAACGCGGACGCCGCATCGAAGATCACCCAAAAGGCCGTCGAGCGTCTGGATCTCGACCGGAAGCGGTTAGGATTTCTGGACTACGTCGCGATCCGGGAGGATTGGAAGGACGCGGCCGAACCCGGGCCGGTCCTCACGACGCTTCAGGCACTCTACGCATTCCTGCACGAGAACCGCTCACGTCTCGGGCCCGACGGCGAGGGAACCCTGGTGTGGCGCCCGGGGAAGGGAGAGGCCGTCCTCTTGTGCAGGGGACCTCAGCAACAAGATCCCATCGGCGGCCGGCCGCTCCGGTTTCTGCCGTGCAGCGACGTGCTGGACGCCGCGCTTAGCGGCGGCATCGACCGCACCCTCCGGCGGATGGGATTCACCCCGAACGCATCCTCGGGCAGGGGCCTGGCCGTGGTGCTGTCGGTCCTGGATCGAACGACCTACCTCGAGGACCGAGAACCGGTGGGCGCCTCCCTCTGGGAGGAGGACCGGGCGAGGACCCAGGTGCTTCTCGGCGCCCTCACCTACGCGGGTCTCGTCATCGGATTCCTGGCCACGCTTTGGGCCGTGTGGAAGCAGGTGCGGCTGAGCCGGCTCCGGGCCGACTTCATCTCCTCGGTGTCCCACGAGCTGAAGACGCCCCTCACTTCCCTGCTGCTCTTCTCCGACCTGTTGCGGTCGGGCAAGACAGAAGGCTCGGAAAAGGTCCGTGAGTATTACCGGTTCATCAACGAAGAGAGCCGAAAACTGGCGCACCTCGTGGGCAACGTCCTCGACTTCGCCCGCCTCGAGGAGGGCCGGAAGGAGCTCCACAAGGAGGTCCTGGACGTGGGGGAAACGGTCCGGAAGACGGCCGAGACCTTCCAGGCCCGGGCCGAGGCGGCCGGCACCTCCATCGACGTATCGGGGGTGAACGAGGACTGCACCGTGGCTGCGGACCGGAACGCCGTGGAGCGAGTGGCCGCGAACCTGCTGGACAACGCCGTGAAGTACGGCGCCGGGGGCGGACCCGTCTCCGTGTCCGTGGAGAACTCGGACGGAGCCGTGCGCCTCCGGGTGGCGGACCGGGGACCGGGCATCCCGGCCGGCCAGCGGCGGCGGTTATTTCGTCGATTCGAGCGCGGGGAACACCACGGTTCGGGCCGGCCTCCCGGCAGCGGCCTGGGCCTCTCCATCGTGACCGACCTGGTGGTGGCGGCCCACGGCGGCCGTGTGGAGGTGAGGGAGACGCCGGGCGGAGGCGCCACGTTCGTCGTGGACTTTCCGGTGACGGCCTGGAGAAAGGAATCCCATGGCACGGATACTCATCGTTGAAGACGACCGGGCCGTGCGCCTGGCGGTCTCGGACGCCCTGGCTGCGGACGGCCACGAGACGCTCACTGCGGAGACCGGCCCCGCGGGCCTGGACATGGGCCTTCGCCAGGACCCGGACCTGGTGCTCCTGGACATCGTTCTTCCGGATCTGGACGGGTACGAGGTGCTGAAGGGACTCCGCGCCGACGGCGTGGAAGCACCCGTCATGATGATCTCGGCCAAGGGCCAGGAGATCGACAAGGTCCTGGCCCTGGAGCTCGGCGCCGACGACTACCTCACCAAGCCCTTCGGCATGAACGAGCTGGTGGCCCGGGTCCGGGCGCACCTCAGGCGGGCAAGGGCCGGGGCCGAGAGCACCGTCACCGGCATCCGAAAGTACCACGACCTGGAAGTGGACGTGGACGCCCGCACCGCCACCAAGAAGGGCACGGCCCTGGACCTGACGCGCACCGAGTTCGACCTGCTGCTGCTCTTCCTGGGCGCGCCAGGCAAGGCCTTCAGCCGCAACGACATCATGGACCGTGTCTGGGGCCACGACTACATCCCGGGTTCCCGCACCCTCGACAACCACGTCGGCCAGCTGCGCCGCAAGATCGAGGACGATCCCGCTCATCCCGCCTTCATTCAGAGCGTCCGGGGCATCGGCTACCGCCTGACCAAAAAATGACCGAAGTCCGACCCGGTCCTGACCATGTATGAACCCTAAATGCCGTCTACTATGGAAAGCCGCCCCGGTACCCTTTTCAAGGAGCTCGGCCATGACACGTCAATTCCTTTTTATTCCCCTGTTTCTCCTCCTCCCGCTCATCACGGCGCTGGACATCGACGCCCAGACACCCGCCCAGGTCTTCACCAAGGCCAAGGTCATGGAGATCACCAAGGGCGACCTGAGCGGTGCACTGGAACTGTATCGCCAGGTGGCGGCGGACTCCCGCGCTCCGGCCTCCCTCCGGGCCAGGGCCCTGTATCGTCAAGGTCTCATCCACATCAAGCAGGATGATTCCGCCCGGGCTCGGGCCGCTTTCGAGAAGGTGGTCCGGAGCTATGCCAGCAGCGACGAGGGCGTTCAGGCGAAACTCATGCTCAAGAGCCTCGGCGCCGGGGAGAGAGGCCTCGCCGCGCCGCGGGACATCTCCCTCATCGTCCAGGACCTCCTGGTGAAGGCCGCCAGGAACCGCAAGGAGACCAAGTCCTCCATGACGAGCCTGCTCTTTCTGGGAGACGCGGCCCGGCCCGTGCTCCAGAAAGCCCTGGGCCACCAGGACCGGACCATTCACCTCCTGGCCATGAATGCCCTGGCGCAGATGGGGGACACCAGTATCGCCGGGCGGCTCCTGGAGGCCGCGAAGGGGCCCGGCTTCTCCAGGTATGCATATCCTTCGTATTCCTACAGAAAGGCCCTCGAGGCCCTGTGCAAGTTGAACAATGATGTCCTCGAGAAGGTGGCGGCGGCCTACAAGACATACCCACCCGGCAAGGCCAAGGCCGCCTACCTGAACCTCCTGACCCGCCTGGGTCGCCTGGAGAAGGCGGGCGACTATCGAGACCACCTCGACAGTGAGATCGAAAGCCTCCGGAGTGCCGCCTGGGATGCGTTCAGCGAGCAGGTGGCCTCCGGCAAAGTCCCGGGGAAGGCGTTTTTCTCCACTCTTCTCGAGGCCTGGGAAGCGCATCCGCAGTGGCATGCGGACCTCGTCCACCATCTCTTCGATCCCGGCCATGAGGTGGCCAGGAAACACGCGGACCTCTACGCCCGGTGGAAGAAGACCCTGGAGGTGGCGGCGCGGAGCAAGAGCCGCTCCGTGCTCACTCACATCGCGAATGCCCTGTCCAGCAGAAGATACGGTCTGCTCCTCGAAGTGCGCGCTGCTCTTATCGAGGCCGACGACGAGAAGATCCGGGAACGGGCCGCGAAGATCGACCTCAGAAGAATGGTGATCAAGCCCGGGGACGTGGATGCCGGCGCGCTCGATAAGTATATCGAGGCCCTGTTGAACGCGGCCCGGAAGTGGTCGGTGAAGAACGATCAGCATGCCAGCAAGCTCCTCGATCATCTGGTCTACGAAGCCGTTCCGCTGCTTGCCCCTGATGCGTACGCCGCCCTCGTGGGCCGCCTCTTCAGCGAACCCCTGAAGAGTGCGCTCTTCAACGAGAGTCGCTCGGGCGGTTCGGACCAGACGACCCGGTCCGTGATGCGGCTCTTCTATCAGCCGTATTTCCGGGGCGCCGTGTATCACAAGGACAGGTTTCACACGATCTCCGAGAAATACCTGCCGGTGCTGATGAAATTTGCCGGACCCCGGGCGCCCAACCGGGTCCGGATGGCGGTGCTGGAGTGCTTCTGGAGCATCATTGAAGATGGATGGAAGCACTTGACCGAAAGGGACCGCAAGGCCTTGAAGGACCTGCAGCTTGTCCTCCTCGAGGAGGTCAAGAAGGGTGGCCTCCCGAAGTTCTATGCCCGGGACTTCAAGAAGAGCATACTCAGGAACCTGAAGACCCTCGCCCTGCAGAAGCCCCGGTGTCTGACCCTGAACGAAGTCCTGGAGCACCTCGACCTGAACCTGCAATCCAAGAGCAGCCGGGCCATTCTGGAGAGTTTCTCCCTCCAGGAGCTCCGGCAGGGATTCCTGGGTGCGATCGAGAACGCCAGGGTTCTGAAGAGCTCCATCCTGGAGCTCCTCGACTACATCGAGCTGAAGGGCAAGGAGCGGGACGCGGTGCTGCGAAAACTGTGGCCCCGGGCTGACGTGAGGACCCGATCAAAGATCGTCAAGCTCCTGGAGCGTACCCCCGAGAACATGGCTTTCCTGACCAAGATCGTGATCCCCACCCTCGATTACAACGTCGAATGTGAAATCATCCTGCGTCTTGGGTCCTCCTGGGGCTCGCGGGAGACGGCGCCGGCCCTGATCAAGCTTCTCGATTCCCTGAACAACTCGACCCGGTCGAATGCCTGCAACGCCCTCGCCTCCCTGGCCGACGTCCGGGCCGTGCCCAGGCTCATCGAGCTCCTGGCCTATCACGACGGGAGGGTGCGAAAGACCGCGGAATCGGCCCTGAAGGCCATCAAGAGCATCGAGGCCAACCAGGCCCAGTGGCGGAAGTGGTTCGAGGAGAAGGTCGGCGGCAAGACGAAGGACAAGTAGTTATACAGCCTCACATAATTATCGGGACATAGTAGTCGTGATGTGATATGCTTT
>CAZAKZ010000255.1:0-5519 GCA_964485695.1 uncultured Planctomycetota bacterium
CAAAAATACTCTCAGAATCGATGGGTGTCATGCAGGCTTGCCGAAAGGACACGCTCTACGGATCTCTTCTGTAGACCGTCTCCGAGGTTCGATGCTTGTCCTGGGTATCTAATGGTCACATCTGGTGCAACCACTACCACCAGAGTACCCCGCGTTCTTCTGGGGATCGTTCATCGTAAGTATCTGAAATGAAAGAAATAAGGCACTCTGCTTTATCGTATAAAGCTATTTGGGGTATAGTATGCTCTGGTGGTGAGGGGTGAGGGGTGTATTCCCCTATCCCTGGGCGCTTGTGACGCTACCGACCAGAAAGTAGCGCTATCAGAATGAACAAGGCGACGAATACGATGGCGGTGACGACCCAACCCACCCACCTGTATTCAATTTCGGTACGCAGCACGGACTTTTCCTTGCCGCTGCGGTCGAGATTCACCATGGGTGTGGAACCCGTGATTCGGTATATATCCTTGTCCTGCTTGTTTAGGTATTCATACCAATCCTTGCCGTATGGCGGATACCCCCGTTCCTCAATAGCTTTGAGTCGATAGTGCTCCTCATCAAGAAACTTTAACCGTTGTTTTTCTTGAGAAGACAATGTATCAGACGAACGAAGACGCTCTCGCTCTTCAGAAACTATCTCCAAACGTTTCAGGTCTACATCTGAAATTTTTCCGAAAGGAATGGGCATAGTATCTTCAATGTATCGTTTCGAAGCTACCCTCCATTCTTCCGTATTACAGTCTCGTATTTGTCCGGGGCTCTTTAGTGATAAATCCGGGTTAAACTCTATGGGTACCGCTTTTGTTTCCTCGTTGAGTTGGTCCTTGTCTTCCCGTTCCTCGTTGGGTTGACCGTTGTCTTCCTGGTCCATCATTTCCTCACTCCGCTCCTAAAGCCGTTCAAGACGTTCTTCCGTGGTCATGGTTTGTCCTCCTGATTTCCCACTACTCCAGACCAAAATCCGCGAGTGTGAGGAAGTAGCCGCTGATAACGATATTTGAGTTCCAGTTCCCCCCGGGTACGTATGTTATCTCCAGAGTTGCGCCTGGGTATATCACGAGTGGAGGATTCGATGGATTCTCTGAGAGGAGAGGTAGCTGTGGATACAGCGTCCCTCGATACACCTCTACTCCGTTGACTTTAATGATTACCGCGTCCTTGTCCCCTTCGAGATAAGTGATACCCGTGATCGCAAGGCCACCGTTCAAGGGTAAGGTGACCCGCAAGGGTGAGACGTTTGAAAAGAAGAATTTCCCATGAAACGCCTGGACGAGCGGTATCTGGTCAAGGGTCTTCGGTGTCCCGACTTCAGGCGAAGGTTCAGGGTCTCCGAACGTAACACTTGAGAGTATGACAAGGACCGCGATGACGGAAACACAGATGAGGATGGATGGTTTGAACATGACCCGTCCCTGTTCTCCTCCCCGCCCGCCCGACATGGCTCGTTGTCTCGGATACACGGAACGGATTGTAACAAGGGGGATCGGGAAGATCACCTGTGTATTAACAGGGCAAGGCCATCTACAAGGGAGTTGTAGACAAAGAACACGTTTCACGTAATGTGTATCAATGGACATGCTGTGGACTTGAGGAGTGGCTTTCGGGTTCCCTGGCGTTCATCCATACACGCCGACATCCGCCGCGATGCCCTACTTCTTCGGGGCCTCGAAGATAATGTACCCATTCTTGTCGCAAAGCCAGAGGCCGGGTTTATCATGGACCGTGGCGAGTACCACTTGATGTTTTCCGCCCTCCTCAAGGAGCACAAGTTCCGAGCCTCTGGGGTTTACACTCAGTGCTAACCGGAGTTTCCCACCCTTGTCACTCAGGCCAATGCCCGGCCCATCATCGTCAACGCCGAGACCAATCAGACCCTTGCCCGCCTTGTCAAAAAAGGTCAGCCGTGGAATACTCTCCTCGACACCGAGAAAGACCCGGCCCTTCCCTTCATTGTCGGAAAAGGCAAAGCCCGACACATCTCCCTTGGATACGGTGGTACCCACTCTGATTTTCCCGCCCGCGTCTCGGAGCTGCAGGCTCGGCCCTTTCTTGGTAACACCGAGACCAACCCGTTCCCGCCCATACTCGTCGCCGAAAAACAGGGCTGGGACGCCGCCTGATTCACTGAGATTAATCATGTTCGTCCCGGCCTTGTCATTGAAATACAGGCCCGTTCCGTCGCCCGTAACACAAAGACTAAGCCGCTCCCGCCCTTTATTGTCGCTGAGACTCAGGAACGATCTGTCATCAGTAGCGGCGAGAACTACTCGGGTTTCCCCGTTCTCGTCCACAACAACAAACCTCTTCGCCCGCATCTCCTCTTCCACCTTCTGTTCTGGCAACGCTTGTCTCCCCTGGCCAGCACACATAAACAAGAAACTCGACAACCCGATCACCAGGGCTGCCCATGCGGTCTTCATCCACCGGTTCTGCCGCTCCAGCTTTTCGATCCGTTCTTCCGTTGTCATTGTTGAGTCCTCCTGGAGTTTGTGACCTTGGGCGATCATACAAAAAAGGTAGGTAGACCAATGGAAAAAACGGGAAAGCGTGGTTATGTTGAACTCCTCGGCCGGGTTTTGGGCCAGAGTAATCAAGTTCAGGAAACAATTGCGGAGATCTCTCATGAAGTGGTTTGACTGGTGTATTTTCGGGCCTATGGGGGGAGAGACAGCGGGGATCTTATTTGCCGGAATGGTTGTTATCTTTATCGTCGGCGCGGCTATTGCTGGGATCGGGAAGCTGTTCAAGAGGGACGATGATACAGAGAAGGATCCAACAAACACAAATAGTGATGAGGACAGATAGAAACCTGAGGTCTCCTTAACTTACGAGATATTATTCCTCACCAGCTACCAGATGACACCGGGCACATACCCAGCCTCCACCATTCCACGGAGATCGATCGTAGAACTCCGTTCCCTCACATACGAAACACCTCTCCGGACGGAGCCGGGGCTTCTTCTTCATGGTGTCCTCCGATTCCTTCAGCTTTTCCTCTCGATACGCGAGGAGCCAGGCCCGGAACTCAGCACGGGCGACCTGCTCGTATTCCCTGAGTGACCGCTTGAGCGCCTCCATGTCCTGCTTGTGGTATGCCCGGTCGATCGCATTGGTGTAATCGGTCCACAGGGGGAGCACCCGGCCAGCGCACACCTTTGGGGGTGGATAGGCCAGCCTGAGGCGCTCGTTCGTCTGGAACAAAAGCTGTTGAGCCGCCAGTTCATCCCATCTCGCACGCAGTAAGTCCGGATGCCGTTGGAGCAGGGCGACCAGCTCCGGCTTGGCCTGGCGGACCTTCTCCAGCAGCTCGGGCCGGTCCCGTAGCGCTTGAGCGGGCCGACAGCGGAGGTTTTCGCCGACGACTCGGACGGAGATCCCGAATCGGCCGAGTTCTTCAAGGATCGCCTCGGCGCTCACAGATCGAGTTCCTCGTCATCTGTCTGGAGCAGCACGGCCTCAGCGGGTTCCGGAATCCCACTGGTACCAGATTCGGGCTCTACCGGGAGTTGTGGAGACGCGTTTTCCTGAGTATCCATAGGTGGCAACGGCAACACATCCTCGGTTTTCTCGGCGTTTTCGGGGGTTCTGCAACCGTTGCCACCCGTAAGTCGGTCCGGAATGCAATACTCCACGGTGGCCCGCCCTCCCTTCTCTCCTGGGCCCACGTGCTCGATGACGAGCGCCCCCATGGCGACATAATGGTTGAGCTTCTGCTCGGCTATCTCCGCGCTCCTCCGGTATTTCCGGCGTCCCATCTGGAACTCCCGCACCCGGATCCGCCCTCCCCGGGCCCGGATGTACTCGAGATCGATCCTCTGGTCTTTCGCCTCTGGCGTCTCGTTGAACATCGCGTAGATTCTCTCCGCCTCATCAGCGAACCAGTCGGCCAGCTTTGTGCCGCTCTCTACGGCTCCAGGAGGGATCTCCTTGAGCGCGGCAGGGTCAGGTGATCCCGCCAGCGCGAAGATCAAGGCGAACCTGGCGCCGGTCTCCTCGAGCTTCGAGAGGGCTGCTGCGAGGGGCCCCTCTGTCTCGGACATCCGAGCAGCGTGACGATCGTACCAGGTGGACCAGACCTTGCAGGCATCGCGGGCGAGCGGAAGATCCACCGGCCGCGGCCAGATTTCCTTCTCCCCCCCGGGCTCCATCCCGAGCGCGACCAGCCGCCGGACGAGGGCCTCCATTTCTGCCGAGGTCTCCCCACCCATTTCCCTGGTCGTCCATCGCTTTGGCATCGTCGGCGGCGCCGCCAGGAGGAGCCGAGCAACCAGCCCGCTCTCGACAAGCTCCTCCGAGAACAACCGCGCAGCAATGCCCGGCTGGATCCCGCCGGTCACCGAGACGGCCGCACGCGGAACGTAGGTCGTCCCCGTGGTCTTCCTATCCACGACGAGGGGGGCGGCCCGGTGGAGCGAGAGCCACCTCGGGGCGTCAGCGCCCCTCCCACCCGCATAGCGGTCGAAGGCCCCGATCCATGAAGCCAGCTCATCTGAGGCAAGGAGTATTCCACGGTGGTTTGCCTCGAGGATCGGCGCGAGCGCTTCCGTGGTCACATCGCTGACGATGTATCTCCGAGCATTCGGCGTCTCGGGCTTTGCCCCACGGTCTTTTTTCGGAGTCTGGTTCCAGAGCTCGAGCTCGATCTCGTGGTGTTCCTTTTCGCGACAGTGCTCTGCCATAGCCTCTTGTTGGATCTTCATGAGAGGCCGAAGGGCAATTTCCTGAGCAGGGCTTTTCAGCGTGCCGCTTTCTGCGACAACGGCAGTCCATAAGGTCGGAGGAGCGTGCCAGGTACTTTTAAGTTTTGCGCGGCGCGAGAGGCCGATCGAAGCACCAAGCATGGCAAGAGCCGGAAGAGCGATCATGGCGGCGTCACAACCCAGGGCTTCTGCCCCCTCTCGGACGAACCGCCCGACCGGCCACTGTAGCAGCTCGATGGGGAACTCTCGCCATGGCCTCACCTCCGGCCTCCCCAGCTTTTCGGCGGATTCAACACGTCGTTCAATTTCTTCACGAGGGCCGAACATGCGACACCTCCTTCCGCCCTTCCGCACCCGCGATCCAGGCGCGTACATCCTTGAATGGTTTCGGCGGAACGAGGACCTTCACCACCGGAACGATGCACTTCAACGAGTCCGCGAGCGCCGTAGCTCCTCGCAGTCCTGGTCCATCTCGATCCGCAACGACGATCGCCTCCCTCGTGCTGTGTCGCCTGGCCAGGTCGATGACGTACTCGTTGCCAGCGTTGCATGATGGCCGACCGCCGGCCTGGAGCCCGAGCGAGAGAAGGGCGGCCGTGTCAGACATCCCTTCCGGCAGATAGAGCCGCCCGCCAGCCTCGATGCCGTTGGGGAGGAAAATGCCCAGGCGTGAACCCGTGACGGAGAACTTTCGACCGCTCATCGTCCGGAGATGGAGACCGATCACACGTCCGTCTCCGTTTTTCATTGGGAACACAAAGGCCCGGTTGACCAGCGTCAACTATTATTCCCGGCGGCGACAATTAGAATTCCCGTTGC
>CAZAKZ010000256.1:0-5517 GCA_964485695.1 uncultured Planctomycetota bacterium
GTCGTTGTTCGAATCACTTATGGAGTGCTAGGAATCAAGACCGGCTATTTAGGGAGCTCATGAACACGTCACGCGCACCCGGTTCGGCCACTGAATCGGGTGCACGTCGTATTTTCGTCCGTCTCTCTATCGCTTCGATTTTTCTTGCACCCATCGTGATTTCCGCCTCCCTTGCAGTGCGCTACTTCTGTCCCCTGCCGATCTGGGACTACTGGGACGTTCTCCACTTGGCTGCAATCATCCCGGACCTGAACGTCTCGACGCTTTTCGACCTCATATGGGTACATTTCGTCGATCAACGCATGGTGTTTCCCAAGGTCGCCATCTGCGGTCTTGCCAGGCTTACCCAAAATGGACACTACGCCCTGGAGATCGCCCTCGGGTTTGTCTCGCAGCTACTCGTGTTGGGGATCCTGCTGCATTTGATGCGTCCGCTTCGTGACGGGCCGCGGGCCGCGGGCACGTTCCTGCTCCTCGTGACACCTTACCTCCTCTTCTGGCCGGTGCAGCAGTTCCGGTTCCAGCATCACTGGTTTTCGACCCAGTACTCCCTCGTTCTGGCGCCGGGCGTTCTGGCTTTATTTGCACTCGTCCGCTGGCGCGGGGAGTGGCGGGGTTTGCTTTCCGGCATGTTCTTTGCCGTGGTGAGCGGCTATTCCCACGGCACCGGTGCCTTCCTCAGCGTGGCAATCGGAATCGCGTTGTTCATCCATCCAGGCTGGACCCGGACTCAGATGGCCGTGTGGTGGCTCTGGACCGCGGGCCTGATCGTGAGCATCAAGACCGGTATGCCCGGGCGAGAAGCGCTCCGGGTGTCTCCTCTCACGGCCATTCTCTCCGAGCCCCTCGAGTTTCTCCGCTTCTTCCTCAGCTGCCTCGCGCCTTCGTCGCAGCCCCTTGCAGTCGGCATCTTGCTGTTTGTGCTCACGCTTGTCGGCATGACCATCCTGTGGCGATCGGGTCGGCTCCGCGATCCGGCAGTGTTCCCGATGACCATCCTCTTTCTCTGGACCCTGATCGCCGCGTTTTCGACCACGCTGTTCCGCGGCGCTTCCGGAATTCATCCAAGCCATTATTACTTCTCTTTTTTCGTGTTATTCCCGCTTGTCGTCTGTCACCTGATCGTCCACGTGAGTCGCTTTCGGACGGTGGGAACAGCGCGACTCCTCGCCCATCCCGTGACGCGGATCGTCCTCCTGACCGCCTTTGTCGTGGTCTACACGGACGGCACGGTCTTGGGCCTTCGGGATGCGCGCAAGCGCCACAAGCAGGTGACCCGTGCGGTTGCGCGCCTGCACGACCGCTCAATAATCACGTATGATGATGTGCGCAATCTCTATCCCTATCCCCGGATCGTATACGCCCTTTTGGCGCTGAGGGACAAGGGTTTTCTGCCCTGGATCGGGGTCGGCCAGTCCCACCGTCAGGTGTCCGTTCGATTCCTCGACCTCGAACGCGAGGGAGTTGAGGTGTGCGCGGGCAGTCCGCGCGGCGTCTGGCTGCGCGGGCGGAAGACGCTCTCGTACGTCGTTCTCGGTCTTGACCCACCGATCGAAAACCTGGCGGCTGTCTCCTTGAATCTTGCCCTGCTCAGGTCCGTCGAGGCACGCCTCCACTGGAAGGATACGCAGGGGTGGTCGGGTCCCCTATTGCCCGGTATCAGCAAGATGCGCGGCGACAGGTCGTTGTGGTTTCGCCTCCCGGAGGGCGAGCGGCATCACTTGCCGGTCACGGCACTGAGGCTCGACTTCGTTGTCCCTGAGCCCGGGTCGTGGATAGGTCTATTCTCGGGTATTCGCGTCTGGGTCCGGTGAGGGGGCAGCCGGCACCGGCAGTGACGTGGCTCGAGCGGGCAAATGCTTGAAAATGGCCCAATCCCCTGAGACAATCCGGTTGACCGGGGGACCAGTCCGGCACGGAAGCCGCCGGGATCCCGAACCACGACCTTGAGCACCGGAGGAGCAGCCATGGGCGACAGCACTGCCGTCAAACAGTATTTTACCGAACACCGGGACGAGATCCGGAACCGCATCGTAGGCCTCGTTAACGAGATGGTGAAGGAGAAGACCGTCAACGTGGTCTCGGAGAAGCTCGTGGAGCATCCCTACCTGGAGATCCGGGGCGAGGAGTTCCGGGTGGCCGAGATCGTGAAGCGGGAGTTCGATGCCATGGGCATCCCGTACGAGACGTTTGCCCGCATGGAGGGGCGGCCCAATGTCATCGGCGCCCTGGGCAAGGACACCTCGGGCAAGCGGCTGCTCATGCCCGCCCACATGGACATCGTGCCCGCCGGTGAGGGCTGGGACACCGATCCCTTCGAGGTGGTAGAGAAGGACGGCCGGCTCTACGGCCGGGGCACCCTGGACAACAAGGGACCCCTGGCTTCCATCATGGTGGCGGCGGAGGTGATGAAGAACCAGGGGCTGGACCAGGACCTGAGCGGGCAGCTGCTCATCGCGGCCCTGGCCGACGAGGAGGCCGAGGATCCGGACGGAATCGACTACGGCATCGGCTACCTCATGGAGGAGAAGCTGATCCACCCCACGTACGCGGTGATCCCCGACATCGGGGAGAACATGAAGAGCATCGATATCGCCGAGAAGGGCCGCACCGTGTTCAAGATCAACGCCATCGGCCGCCAGGCCCACGGCTCCACCCCGGAACGGGGCATCAACGCCGTGTTCATGATGGCCGGCCTGGTGAAGGAGATCGAGGCGTTGAAGTTTAAATACGAGGTGCACCCGGTGCTCGGCCACCCCTCGCTGAATCTCGGTGAGATCCACGGCGGAGCGGCACCGAACATCGTCCCGGGGACCTGCATGATCTACCTGGACATCCGCACCGTCCCCGGCATGACAAAGGACGGGGTGTTCGGCCAGCTCAAGGGGTGCTGCGACAGGGTGGAGAACGGGAAGTTTGAGGTGGAGGTGCTCTCCTGGAACGAACCCCACGGCATCGAGCCGGATAACGAAGTGGTCCAGGCGATCCAGCGCCACGCCCAGGACGTGCTGGGCCTGAAGCCCGAGCCCTTCGGCATGGGGGGCGGCACTTACGCCAAGACCCTGAACGTGAACGACGTTCTGGCCGTAGGCTGGGGCCCCGGAGACGACGAGGCCTTCCACGTGGCCAACGAGTTCGTGGAGATCGAGCAGCTGGTGGACTTCAGCCTGCTTACCTGCCTGCTGTCGCTGGATTTGCTGGCGTGAACATGAAAGAGGACCGACCATGAATCGCAGGGAATTCATCCTGACCGGCCTTGCCGCCGGAACGGTGCTCGCCGTTTCTCCCCGCTCCGCTCACGGCCAGGAGGGGAAGCCGGCTCCACAGTTCAAGCTGAAATATGCTCCCCACTTCGGCATGTTTCGCCACCACGCGGGCCGCGACCTGGTGAGTCAGGTCGAGTTCATGGCGGATCAGGGTTTCACGGCCCTGGAAGACAACGGCATGATGCGTCGCACCCCCGCGGACCAGGACCGCGTCGCCCGCGCCATGGAGCGGCGGGGCATGACCATGGGCGTTTTCGTTGCCGAGGCGGACTTCCGGCAGAAGACGTTCGTGCGCAGGAACAGTGAGGGCAGGGAGAACCTCGTCAAGAAAATGAAGGCCGCAGTGGAAGTGGCCAAGCGCGTGAACGCCCGGTGGTGCACGGTCGTCCCGGGCGCCTTCGATCCCGGCCTGGAGCCGGAATACCAGACAGCCAACTGCATCGAGAACCTGAAGTGGTGCGCCGAGGTGTGCGAGCCTGCCGGCCTGGTGATGGTTCTGGAGCCGCTGAATCCGTGGCGCAATCACCCGGGCCTGTTCCTCACCCGGATCCCCCAGGCGTACCAGATCTGCCGGGCGGTGGGCAGCCCCAGCTGCAAGATCCTGAACGACCTCTATCACCAGCAGATCACAGAGGGAAACCTGATCCCGAACATCGACCGGGCCTGGGAGGAGATCGCCTACTTCCAGGTCGGGGACAATCCCGGACGGAAGGAGCCGACCACCGGTGAGATCAACTACCGGAACATCTTCAAGCACATCCACAAGAAGGGCTTCAAGGGGATCGTCGGCATGGAACACGGCAACAGCAAGCCGGGTGTCGAAGGCGAAGACGCGGTGATCCGGGCCTATCGCGCCTGTGACGATTTCTGAGAAAGGGGGAATCCATGAACGACACGCACGGGATGACGAGGCGTGATTTCCTGAAGGCCTCGGCTGTGGCGTCTGCGGCCCTGGCCACTGCGGCTCCCCACGTGTTCGCCGGGGGGTCGGACATGCTGCGTGTCGGCGTCATCGGCTGCGGAGGCAGGGGCACGTCGGCCGCGGTCAACTGCCTGGAGTCCTCGGAAGGCGTGGAAATCGTCGCCCTCTGCGACCTCTTCGAGGACCGCGTCCTCAGGTCCTGGAAGCGCCTGAGGAATCACACAAAGGTGGGTGGGGGCGTGAAAGTGGAGAAGCGCCGCGTATTCTGGGGATTCGACGCCTACGAGAAGGTCCTGGAAAGCGGTGTGGACATGGTCATCATGGCCACCCCTCCCCATTTCCGCCCCTGTCATTTCAAGGCTGCCGTGGAGGCCGGCAAGCATGTGTTCATGGAGAAGCCTGTGGCCGTGGATCCTCCGGGTGTGCGGTCCGTGATGGAATCCGCAGACCTCGCCGGCAAGAAGAGCCTCGGGGTGGTGTCGGGCACCCAGCGGCGCCACCAGGCCCATTACATGGAAATCATGAAACGTATACACGGCGGAGCTCTCGGCGAGATCACGGGAGCCAGCTGCTACTGGAACTCCGGCGCCCTCTGGGAGAAGCGTGCTGCGGACAACTTCATGAAATGGAGAATGGGCAAGTATTCGGACATGGAGTACCAGTGTCGCAACTGGCTCTTCTTCACCTGGCTCTCCGGCGACCACCTGGTGGAGCAGCACATGCACAACCTGGACGTCATCAACTGGGCCCTGGGCGCCCACCCCGAACGCGCCCTGGGTATGGGCGGTCGCCAGGCGCGTACCGAACCCCAGTATGGCAACATCTGGGACCACTTCGCCGTGGAATACGTCTACCCGAGCGGCCGCCGGGTGCACAGCATGTGCCGCCAGACCCCAGGCGCCTCCGTCCGTATTGCCGAGCAGATCGTGGGCACGCTAGGCCGGGCCGACACCTCCAGGAGCCACGCCCGCATCTCCGGCAAAAACGCCTGGGAGCACGAGGAGGAATCCACCAATCCCTATATCCAGGAGCACACGGATCTGATCCGGAGCATCCGCGAGGGAAAACCGCTCAACGAGGGCCGGCAGGTCGCCGAGAGTACCATGACCGCGATCCTCGGCCGCATGAGCGCGTACACGGGCCGGGAAGTGAGCTGGAAGTGGGCCATGAAGTCGTCGAAGCTCGATACGATCCTGGAGACGTACGAATTCGGCGACCTCATGGTGGACCCGGTGGCCGTGCCGGGGAAGACGAAGCTGGTGTGAGGGGAACGTCCGTGTCCTTTCGGCAAGCCTGCATGACACCCATCGATTCTGAGAGTATTTTTGG
>CAZAKZ010000257.1:0-5422 GCA_964485695.1 uncultured Planctomycetota bacterium
AAAGCATATCACATCACGACTACTATGTCCCGATAATTATGTGAGGCTGTATAGACGCTTCCCTGCGAGTTCTTCAGGTCGGCGAGGAGGTAGAGCCCCGACACCGGGTCGTACTCCACGTCGGCCGCCCAGACGAACGGCGCCCCGCTCTTCAAGGTGCTGAGCGGGGGGGTGCCGCCGAGGACCAGGCGGTAGACGACGGATCGATTCCAGAATCCGATCATCGTGTTCGTTGCGGTGAAAAGCGGGTGGATGCCGGCGTTGCCGCCGGTGGTGAGCGAGGTCACGATGGTCGTCACCACAGGAGTGGCATCGCGGGTGATGCGGAGGATGTAGCCCGCGCCGTCGAACACCACCACGTCTCCGCTGAAGGTGTCCAGGGCCGCGGCGTAGATCTTGCCGAACGGAGAGCCGCCCTGGATCAGGGTGGTGATCTTCCCCGTCGGTGAAATGGTGAACACGGCGTTCTGCTGCTTCCCCCCGCTGCCAAAACCGACGCCCAGGTAGTTGCCCTCGCCGTCCACGTCGAGGTCCACCACGAGCGGCCCGCCTTGCACCAGGGTGGTGGCGGTGCCGTTCATGGACACGTGGACCAGGTCGCCCGGCAGGCCCCCGCTCGACACCAGGACACCGTCGTTGAACAGGCCCTCGGTCATGGCCTGGGCGCGAAATCCGATGGAGGCGAAGGTGGAGACCTTGCCCTGGCGGTCCACCTTGAGCAGGGAGGTCTGGCTGTTGGGGGTGACGATGATGTCATCCGGGTTGGCCTGTCCGGTCAGGACACAGGCCAGGCCGAGCACGGCGGCCGTCATGAAACAGCATGGGCGTCCGGTTTTCATGGTAGTTTCCTTTCTATCTGGTTTGAGGGACCACCACCTGCGCTCTTCCGACCAGGATTTCGAGCTGGGGGGTTCTACAATAAAATATGGTGCAACCATGATACACCAGGGGAACCATGGCGGCCCACCATGATCGTGCGAACCATCCGGATTTCTACAAATACGGATTCTGCAGAATAATCCCTTTCTACCTGGTAGGAACAGGTATAGTAGATAGTTCAGTAGTAGAGGGACCTATCAGGGTCCGGGATGGAGAGTCCCCTTTCAGACATGTATGTATGCCGGAAATCCCGGCAATATATCCTCATATCCTCAACCAATTTTTGGAGGTATCAGTATGAGAATCGGTATTATTGCTTGTGTAGGCCTCTTGTGCCTGTCTCTCGTTCCCCTCGGGGCGCAGCCCCACAGCGACGGCTACTTCGTCGTGGGAACTTCGGGCAACGCCCACTACGTCGCCCCGAACGGGGCGGTGACCTCGCTCAAGTTCGGCACGTCCAGTCTCTACGCCTGCCTCATGCACGCGGACAACGAGACCGCCCTCGTCTACGACTACACCAAGAACAGCATCCTGAAGGTCGATCCCAAGACCCTGGCCATCATCGGCACCTTCTACACGTCGACGCTGCTGACTGCATACTCCAACGTGTACGATATGTGCTTCGACCAGAACGGCGACCTCTTCTTCGGCAGCTCGAACTCCACGGGCATCGGCCGCGGCGTCTTCAAGGTCGACCAGTCGAGCATGGTGACTCCGGTCACGACTTCCACGTCGTCCACCATGCCGTTCTACTATCCCGAGAACCTGGAGATCGACATCGATTCAGGCGAACTCCTCGTCGCCGACGACAGGAGCGGAGATCACCTGTGCATCCTCCAGCGGGACGGCAGCTCCTTTACCACGGTGGCCTCGGGCTGGAATTTCCGGTACGGCACCCACAAGGACATGAACACCGGTGTCATCTACTCCGGAACGTGCTGCAACAGCTCGACTCCGAACCGGACCCTCTACTACCTGAAGCCCGGCACCACCACGCCCGGTCCCTGGCTCGCCAGCGCCACCTTCCCCGGCGGGTACGACCCGATGATCGACCGGGCCAGCATGGCCAATCCCCGCATCGTGTGCCCGGCCTGGAACTCCTCGGGAGCCGGGGGTGTGTGGCATGTGGACATCAACACCAAGGCCATCAGCCAGATGACCACGATCGCTTACAACACCTACGATCTCGCCTTCGTCTACGGCCGGAACCTGCAGACCGTGAAGACCGGCAAGGGCACCTGGGACGTGCACATGGACGTTCCCAGCGAGGCGGGCAAGGCCTACATGATGGCGCTCAGCGCCAGCGGCACCCGGCCCGGCGTCGGATTGCCTGATGGCCGCCGGATACCGCTGGCCTTCGATACCCTCTCCTATGTGAGCATCACCACCGGTCTGGCGCCCTACTTCACGGGCAACATCGGAAAGCTCGATGCCAACGGCGAGGCCAAGGTCAAGATCGACGTGAGCACGCTGCCGCCTGCAGCCAACGGCGTCCCGGTCTGGATCGGCGCGATCGTGCTGGATTCCGCAGCTCCACTCGGGATTTCCGTCGTCGTTGATACCAAGGTCTTGAAGATCGAAGGCCTTTGATCCCGTCTCGTATCGATCATCTAAACCGGCCGGTCGAACGACCGGCCGGTTTTTTTCTATTCATGCAATCCCCCTCCCCTGCACCTCGGGCACCGGTCCCCGGCGATCTTACAGGCAGACTCTACACAGGGGAAAGCGATACGTTTCTCCTGTCCTCTTGTAACCTGGCCACGATTCCATATAATGGACCTTTCCTGCAAAACTCACCGAACTGCAGGACGAGATGAACAGGACGATCCACAACCCGTAGCCCATTTCCGGCGACCTTTATGTGCGCCACCATCCGTTTCGTATTCCTGAAAGGAGATCGGAGAATGAAGAAGTGCCTGGTATTACTTTCTCTTGTCGCCCTGTTTGCGGGGCCGGCCCTCGCCCAGGGCTATGCCTACATCCCGGACAATGTCCCGAGTTCGGGCGGCGGCAACAACTGGCCGCTCAATTTTTCTTCGACCACGGGGCGCTTCATCCAGCTTCTAAACGCCCAGTACCTGCCGACCGCGCCCGTCAAGATCGTTGACGTCGCCTTTTCGAGGTACAGCACCTCTTATCCGTCCTCGTTCAGCGCGAAGCAGTTCCAGATGCGGATGTCGCACACCACGATGACCGCCTTTGTCTCCACCTTCGCATCCAATTTCGCGCCGTGCCCGACCAACCTGATCAACACGACTTCGGGATTCACGTACAGCCCACCGAACATCAACCAGTGGAGCGATTTCGGAACAACGTGCGACTTCGGGTATGATGGAAAGAGACACATCTGCTTGGAGATCCGGTACCGCGGCCAAAACACGGCTCTTGGTTTTCCTTGCCGGTCAGCTACCATCCCGCGCGTCTGGGCGAACTCCACGACCGCCGACAACTACGTCGCCACCACCGGGGCCGCGCGCACCAATGGTGGCCTCAAGACGCGACTCACGTACGTCAAGGACAACATCCTGCTGGCGCCGGATACCGCTTCCATCGGGACCTCGGCGGCCATTCAGGGCATTGGCCTGGCGCTCGGTGACTTCTATCAGATCGCCGCATCCCTGGGTCAGACTCCGCTTCCGCTCGGGAAGTGCCATATCTGCCTGGCCGTGGACAACGTCCTCATCGCGTCGATCAATATCGGCCCGCCGCTCTTCAACGGGTATGCCGGAGTCGTCCCCGTGGGGGGTGGCGTGAACGCAAAATTCGCCGTGCCCAAAATACCTGCGCTGATCGGTCTCTGCGTCTATCACGCGGCTGTTACCTATAGTAAATCCGGCGTGACCGGTTGCACCAACACCGCGGGAACTCAGCTCCAATAGCTGAAATCACTCCGACGAGATATCAAAGCGGCCGGCTCCCACCGGGGGTGGGGGCGGCCGCTCGTTCATTTCTGGTAAAAAACGTGCAGAGAAGTAACCAATTTCCTGCCAACCACTTGAAGATTTGCGGCGCCGGGGATCTCACGCCCGTCAGGATCCGGCAAGGCACTCCTGTGCCGAAATGGTCCGGTTCTGTCCAAATCTTCATCTTCGCTTAAGGTTCGTCTGGTACACTCCCCTGCGTTGAATGATTCAGAGGGCCGGCTCCCGGTAGCCACTGGCGCAAGGAGGTTTCCAATGACGAGATTGTCGATCTGGGTGTTTGTCGTGGTGCTGAGCATTCCCGTGCTCACGATCTGTGCGGTCCCTGCATGGGCCCAGGAAGGGGAGAAGAAGGTCTCCATCGACCAGGTGCCTGAGAAGGTCAAGGCCGCAATTCTCAGGGCGGTCGGGGAGGGTAAGCTGGTGGACATCGGGGAGATCACCAAGGGAGGAAAGAAGTTCTACGAGATCGAGATGGTCGTGGACGGCAAGGAGTACGACGTCCTGTTCTCTTCCAGCGGAAAGGTGCTGGAAAAGACTTTTGAAGGCTACAAGACCGAAAAGGGCAAGAGACCGGTCAAGAAGGTAAAAAAACCGGCGAAGGTACAGGACCAGCCGATGTCGGAGAAGAAGATCACCCTCGACAAGGTTCCTGGCAAGGTCAAGAAAGCCATCCTGAAGGCGGTCGGGAACGGCCGGCTGGTCGACATCGGGGTATTCACGGGAGGAGGAAAAAAACTCTACGAGATCGAGATGGTCGTGGATGGCAGGGAATTCGACGTCTTGTTTTCCTCGGACGGCAAGGTGGTGAGAAAGACCTTCGAGGGATTCAAGGCCAAGGGAAAAAAGTCGGCCGGCAAGAAGGCCGATCCGTTCCAGAATTCTTTTGACCTTGAAAGCCGCGAACTCGCCTCCAGGGGAAGTAACAGGTACTTCATCCTGGAGCCCGGGTATCAGCTCGTCCTCGAAGGGAAAGAGGGAGAGCGCACAGTCCAGCTCAAGGTCACCATCCTCAGCGAGACGAAGAAGATCGGGAACATCGTGACGCGGATCGTGGAAGAGAGAGAAAGCGTGGATGGAGCGCTTATCGAAATATCGAGGAACTTCTTAGCCATCTGCAAGCGAACGGGAAGCGTGTTCTATTTTGGCGAGGAAGTGGATATTTACATGAACGGCAAGGTCATCGGCCACGAAGGGGCCTGGATACACGGCAAGGACAAGGCCCGGGCCGGCATGATGATGCCGGGTGAACCTGTTCTCGGAGCGAGGTACTACCAGGAAGTGGCCCCCGGAGTGGCCATGGACCGGGCCAGGATCGCCGATTTGAACACGACCCTCAAGACCCCGGCCGGGACCTTCAAGCGCTGCCTCCGGGTTCAGGAGGAAAATCCCCTGGACAAGGAAAAGGAGTTCAAGATCCACGCCCCTGGCATCGGGCTGGTCCAGGATGAAGACCTGCTCCTCGTGAGGTATGGATTTGTGAACATGTAGTTTCTGCTGAGGATGGTAGACGAAACGAGGCGGCTGCCTGTATAGTGCTCCAATTACTACCTTCCCGAGTCATAGGTAGTTGTTGTTGCATAAACCGATTTTCAGCGAGGCTGTCCACCAATTTTTTGTCG
>CAZAKZ010000258.1:0-5295 GCA_964485695.1 uncultured Planctomycetota bacterium
CCTGATCCATCACAACAAGGATTGAAACTCGAGTTGGTGGCGGACCTCGGGAAGCAATACGACGGCCGAAGAGCCTGATCCATCACAACAAGGATTGAAACGATTGAGCAACGTCGTAGTGAGGCACACCGTCGGCATGGCCGAAGAGCATGATCCATCACAACAGGGATTGAGGATTCACGTTGTCAGCCTTCGGGGATCAGCCGTCAGAAGACCGATTACGTCTGGCTCCCATCGTGACTCACCGTCGGAACACGTGCTTGAGAAAGAACTCCACTAACCGTGGCTCTTGCCAGTATTCGGGCGCGACTTCGTGGCCTTTGCCGGGAATGACGATCACTTCGGCCGTGCCGCCAAGGGCTTTGTAGCGGCGGGCAAGTTCGGCCGAGTGGGATTGCAGGGGAACGGCTTTGTCTTGATCGCCGTGAACGTGAAGGATCGGTACACCAGCGGCTGCCAGCGGACGGAGGCGGGCGACGGGATTGTGTTGGTCCATCTGTGCTCGTAGCTCGTCGACGCTGATGCCGTACGGTTTTGCGATCCGTCCAAGCCGAGGATAGGCGGCCAGGTTGCACAGCGGGTAGATGCTGCCGATGCACCCGACGCAGTCCGGGCGATTTGCGGCCCAGTTGTACGCCATCAGGCCGCCTCGGCTGATCGGCAGCAGGCCCGGTTTGGGCGAAAATTCATAACGCTTGACCAGCACTTCGTGGAATCGATCGTAGACGGCCCGTCCCGCGGGGCTGCCGTACGATTCGCCCACGTCGACGCCTGCCACGTACACACCGCTGGCCAACAGCCGCTTGAAGATCCAAGCGTGCCGCGTCCCGGGCGACATCCAGTCTTCCTCGCGATCGGCCAGCAAGGTTGGTGCATACCACACCCATGGCTTATTGCCGTCTGCCTTCGGCGTGGCAGGCTTGAGGATGAACGCGTCGTGCTCGTCGACTTCCAGCCGAATCATCTCGGCATCAAACATGGACGACCGCACGCTTGCGATTTCTTTCAGTGCCGACTTCTTCTCGGCTTCGGCGGCTCTGGCAGTTTGCCCGACGCCGGGGATAAGGAGAAAGGCGGCGAGAGTGCCGCACAAGCAGATCGCTCGTTGATGGAATCGCGACTTCATGGTTGCCTTTCTAGTTCACGGGCTCACTTTCTTGTACCGGTATGCCCAGGTCTCGGTCACGCCGCCGTCGAACAGTTCCTGGCGGTCCCGCTTCACGTCGTTGACGAACAGATGGACGTTATGATCCGCATCGTACCAGAGTTTGGTCCAACTGCCAGTTGTTTGACCTTCCGGCCAGGGCTTGGGAGGGTCCAACTCGGTCCATTCAAGCGTCGCGACGTCGAGTGCCCAAGGGACGACGGTCTTCCTTCGCTTGTCGATCTGCCTCTGTGCCAATGCGATCACGACTCGGTTTGCCCGGTCGTACGCCAGCGACTGGCACCGCGCGAGTGCCTCCGGCGATTCGAGCGGCGTGAGTTGGTTGCCGGGTACATCGCACTTGAAGAAGCCCCTTTTCATTGTGGATATCAAATGGCACTTCCATTCCGGGACGTACGTGGAATAGAACTCGTTCCACGCCAACTCGACCGGCCGTTCGCCGAGCCGCTTCCAGTTGCGTTTTTCGTGATCGAACATGAAGACGCCTGTACTCCCGGCGCCACAGATCAATACGGGGGCCCCTAGGGCGGGTTCGTAGTGGACATGGTTGTGTGCCCAATGTCCGCGAGGCTCGCTTCTGTCCTCAAACCGGTTAATCAAGTGGAGCCACTCGCGATTGACTGGATCAAACTCCCAAGTGCCGGAACTGACCAGCACGATGAAGAACCGTTTCCGATGCGGTTGCCAGCAGACTTGCTGATAGCTGTGTTCGGTATACGGACGACCCGTTGGCGACAGTTGTGATGTGCTGCCGCCGCCGGAAATCATAGCCTTCCAGTCGGGACTGCCCACCTCGGGCCACTCCGGCTCGGTAGCCTGGATCCACGCGTTGGCGCGCGGATCGTAAAGCTGCACATCGTTGCCTTTGTACGCGCGATGCGCACCGCCGAAATACCAAACGTAGCCACCGCCCGCACAGCAGCCCGAGTACATCCTGGCATAGGCCATGCCTTTCGGCTTCAGGTTGAGCCAACTGCCCGCGGGCATCGCAACCAACGCGGGGTTGAGCGCGCGCTGTGCGTCGCTTTTCGGTGGCTGCTCGGCAGCGAACGATGTGGTGATGGACAAGAGCGACAATACCATACAGGTGCTTCTCATGGCTCTTTCTCCATTTTGGTCAACGGCTCATCACAGTAGCTGGATTCGCGAGAATTCAGGGCGGTGACGTTGTCAGAATCGTCTGAATTCTTGCGAATTCAGCTACGGGCCGACGCGGCTTTGCACAGCGGCATTAGGATACCACACTTTTTCATGGAAAACGCCCAAGATTCTCGGCTGAATGTTGTCTAATATGTCGGTGAGGGCGAGAACGCTGCACCTGAAGGAAAGACGCTTTGGCTAATGCCACCCACCAGTAACGGGGCTTTAGATTCCCCGGCATTGACTGACGAGCGGCTCGTAGCCGCCTACCGGGAATCGGGGGAACCGAGTCTCGTTGACGAGTTGGTGCGGCGGCACCTTCCGAGGGTCAATGCGCTGATCTTTCAGATGGTTTTGGATGAATCCATTGCGGATGATCTAACGCAGGAGGCGTTCCTGCGAGCGTTGCGCGGCCTGAGCAGCTTTCGTGGCAAGTCAGCTTTCGGCACTTGGTTGTTCCGGGTTGCCATGAACACTACGTACAGCCACTTGAAACGGCAGAAGAACTCGCCCGTACAATACCGCTCGGATGTCCCCGAACGCGAGTCACAGCGATCGGGGCCGGACGAAGCCGTTTTGGAGGCGGAGCTTGATGCAGAAATCAAGGCGGCCATGGCCGAGTTACCTCCAGATTTGCGAGCCGCCATGACGCTGACATCTTTCGAGGGGCTGGACGCCAAGCAGGCGGGCGAGATCGAAGGCTGCCCACCCGGAACGATTTACGCTCGGGTCCACCATGCCCGACAACGGCTTCGCCGTCGACTACAGAAATGGTTGTCGCCATGAACGAAAACGAACAGCCGCAGGATCCGGAACTCGATCGGCTTCTCGAGCGCTGGGCCGAGCGCCGTCAGGCAACGAAGAACTTGGACCAATTGCACGCACAGATCACGTCGGCCTGGCACGAGGAAGCGGCGCAGTCCCAGGACGCGAGCGTTTCGCCGCGCGCCCCGTTCGTTTGGCCGCGCTACAGAATGCGAACTCGCGTCATTTGGTTTGCCCTGGGCGTGGCGGCAGCCGTGATTTTTGCCGTTTGCGTATCCTTGATTCGCGACGACAACAGCCGTAACGTTCCCGTACGCCCAATACTCGATGTCGTCGGGATACCGACGCACCAGGTAACGGAGAAGGCCAAGCTCTTGCGGGAAATGGAGCGTCTGTTCGAGAACCGCTTGGAGTGGGTCGCCGAGACGGATGGTCGCGTGTTATTGGAGATACGCGGGGAAGGTCCGGACGAAGGCCGTATCCCCGCGCCGACCGGCCTGGCAGTACGAGTCGTTGTGGTTCGGCGTACACCCAACCAATCGCAGTGGAATCCGGTTTGGGCAGTGGATCTGGTGGCCCGGCAAGAGCAAGTGATTCGCTTGACGCCCGAATCGACGGCCTTGCCCGAGGGGGCCGAACTCTTCCTATGGGCCTACGCCGCGGACGAGCAGATGGTCGCTGTCGATTCCAGCCTGTCACTTGGCGGATTGCCGGTCGAGTCGACCTTCAGCGGCATGCAGCAATCGGGAATCCCTACCGTCGTTCATGCGACCGAGCGGAGCGGCGTTCAATATCAAGTCTTCCAAACCGTGGCAATCCTGGATAACGAGGTGTGAGCTGTGAGCAAGTGCATTTCCCCGCTTCGGTTATCTGGTTCCCATGCTCCGCGTGGGAACCTCGCTCTGGGACGCTCTGCGTCTCCGGATGTCGTGTTAGGACTCCGTGCTATCTTGAAGACTCTGTCTTGGATCAATTCTACTGTCTCTCATTCGACCTCCGTAGCCCTGCTATTGATCGCCGCCGCACCGCTTCTTCCCTGCGCAACGGCCGCAGAGCCGACGGCGGAGATCGCGCCCGTGGAAGGTTGGTCGACTTTCTTCAGCGGCGATCAGGTGAAACTCCATTACCGACTGCAAACGTCCGACACGATGAGAGGAAGGCTGGCCTGGAGCCATTCCGCACAGCGCCGGCCGGTAGCCCGTGGCGAGCGGGCCGTGACCGTCGACGAAACGAAGCCGACGGAAGTCGAGATAGCTCTGCAATTGCCAGAGGTTCGCGAAGGAGTCGTCTACGATACGGATTTGACCGTGCGATTGCTCGATTCCCGTGGCGAAGTCGTCGCCGAACACCAGCGAGTTCTGCGCCTTTTCCCGCGCGACCCGTTTACCGATCGGCATGAATGGCTCGAAGAACTGAAAATCGTGCTCTACGATCCCCCAGGAAAAACGTCGGAGGTGTTTGACGACGCCGAGATCCCCTACAAGACAGCTCGGAGTCTGTCTGTTCTTGAAGAGACCAACAAAGGCATTGTGGTGATCGGCGAAGGCGTGTCGCTGGCCGATCACGCGAACCTGCCGAAGGTCATGACGAAAGTTGCGGCCTCCGGCGTGCCGGTTCTCTGTCTGGCGCCGGCCGATGGTCGCCTGGCATTTCCAGGCAGCGAAGCCGAGCAGCCTACCGCCAAGAGTATTTCGCTCCGTCGGGGAAACGTGATCACCGAGTTTGACAAACGCCTGGATGCTGAGGCTTGGCCGCCGGACGGCGAGTTGGCGGTTGCGGGTCTCGAAATGACCAGTTTTCGCGGGCGAGTGCTCCTTTCGGTCGCTGAACCTCCGCAGTCTTGGCCTTGGTTCGAAGTAACGTATCCCGATGGCGGCCGGATAATCGTGTGTGGATTTGGAATTGTCCGTTGCTGGCAGGCCGGTCCAACACCGCGTTATTTGCTGGCAAGCGTTTTGGAACAGCTTTCCGAAAGTAGGTCCCGTCTGCCGGACGGGACCTCCGAACAGTAAGAGACTCGGTTGTGGCGGGTCACCCTCGGTTGTGGCAGGGTCACCGGTTGTGGCTGGGTCTCCTGACCCTGCCACTCCCAGCGACCGCAGGTCTCCAAGTTCAAGAGCTACTACATGTTTGCTCAACGAATTGAGACCTTCGGTCGGCGGCGTGGGGCCGGGAGGGGGCCCCGGGCCCACAAGGGAAGGGGCCCCACAATGGGGTGAAACCGA
>CAZAKZ010000259.1:0-5159 GCA_964485695.1 uncultured Planctomycetota bacterium
GAGCACGCTGCCGAGACCGCTACATTTGGAATAATATGAGGGGATGCCTCAGGGCGTGGACAGCTGGATGCCCTATCTCTCCGAGCTGGACGGCGAGAAGGTGTCCTTCAAGACCCAGGAGCTCGGCACCAGTGAAGAGGTCTACATGGCCTACACCGACGGCAAGAACCGCCGGCAGATCACCACCTTCCAGGGGGGCATCACGCGCCTGACCAATTCCTCCCACGCCCTGAACGGCGACGGCACCGTCGGCGTCTACGTCACCTCGCAGAACTGGCAGAATCAGAATCCCTCCGGAGACCGCGAGATCATGCTCTGGCACGACGCCCTGAGCCGGGGAGGCGTGGTCGCCCCGGGCAAGACCGTGCAACTCAATCTGGACGTGCCGGGCCGGCCGGGTGACCTCTACATCCTGCGGTGCGCCTTCAACCGCTCCCCCGGCTTCCTGCTGCCGGGGGTGGGCACTGTGCCCTTGAATCCGGACGACCTCTTCATCCTGTCCGGCGCGGTACCCTCCATTTTCCGGAACTTCGGCGGCGTCCTCGACAAGAACGGAATGGCCTTCGCCTCCATCGCCATTCCCAACGTCCCGACTCTCAGGGGCCTCCGGTTCTACGCGGCCTTCGTCGCCGCAAATCCGCAGAGCCTCTTCATCTCCAACTCCATGAGTCTCACAATTCTCTAACAGCCTGGGGGGTAATCCAATAGGATTGCCCCCCGGATCGATCATCGGTGCCCGCCGCTGGATCGCAGCCGAGAAAATCCCTCCTGAACACTTTTTCTACGTTTCACTATCATCTATAGAGCGCTTGCCTTCAGAAATCCGATAGACCTCCCTGTAGATCCCCTGGATCCAGCAGGAGATCACATCCGGACGCCGAGATCTCAGCGCGCGTCCCCCCCCTCCATGGCAGGAGATTCGAATGGTCAAGAGACAAGACGTCAAAAGAGTCGCAATCGTGTTCTCGGGCGGCCCTGCCCCCGCGTCCAACGCGGTGATCAGCTCCGCCGCCATCAGCTTCCTGGACCAGGGTACCGAGGTCTACGGTTTCATGGACGGCTTCTCCCACCTGGAGAATTTCGACGAGGAGAAGAATCCGCTCGAACCGGACAAGCACTACCATAACTTCAGGGTTTCGGACGTCACCGGCCTCAGACGCACCTCCGGCATCCTCATCCGCACTGCCCGCGCCAACCCGGGCCGCCACATCCAGACCATCCAGGACCTTCACGACGAAGAGAAATCCCGGAAGCTCAGAAACATCTACCGGGCCCTCCGATACTACGACATAGATGCCATCATCACCATCGGCGGCGACGACACCTTGAAGACCGCGAACTACCTGTTTCTCCTGACCCGCGGAATGAAGACCCGGGACCTCGCCGTGGTGCACCTGCCCAAGACCATCGACAACGACTACTTCGGCATCGACTTCACTTTCGGTCACTTCACCGCCGTGGACTTCATCGCCAAGGAGCTCCAGAACCTGCGCATGGACGCCATGAGCACCAACAGCTGGTTCTTCTGCGAGGTCATGGGGCGGAAGGCCGGCTGGCTGGCCTACGGTTCCGCCATCGCGGGCGAAGCCAACATGGTGATCAGCCGCGAGGACGTGTGGGGCGAGTTCGACGTGGACGACCTGGCCCAGAGCCTCATTGACCTCATGGAGCGCCGCCTCGACGACCACAGCAAGCAATACGGCCTCGTGGTGGTGGCCGAGGGTCTCGCCGACATGCTTCCCGAGGGGCTCCGGCCCACCGAAACCGACACCCACGGCAACATCAAGCTGAGCGCCGGCCAGATCGGCCGCATTCTCCGGGACCGGGTCCAGGGGATGTTCCTGGAGCGCCGCGGGTTTGTCCCCAAGATCGTCTACAAGACCCTGGGGTACGAGAGCCGCTGCGCCCAGCCCAACGCCTTTGACGTACTGCTGGGCAGTCAGCTCGGTATCGGCGCCTACCGGGCCGTGGTGGAGGAGGGCCTGAGCGGCGTCATGGTGAGCGTCAACGGCCAGTTCGACCTTCAGTACGTCCGGTTCGACAATCTCATCGACCTCGAGACCCTGAAGCCCAAGATCCGCTACATATCCCCGGACAGCGATTTCTTCAAGATGGCCCGGTTCCTGGAAAGCCGCATGGAGTACGAGGAAGGCCTCCAGAGCTGGTAGCTTAAAGTTGTTGACGTCCGCCACCGGAAAAGAAATGATAGAAGAGGCAGATCATTGATTCATTCCGGAGGAATCCATGCGAGCGCTTGCACTCCTGGGCGCCCTCTTAAGCCTTTTTCTAACAGATAATTACACAGCCCAGGCCCAGGTCGACGATAACCAGGTCAAGGCGGGCCTGGCCTCTATCACCCCGGCCGACACCATGAAGAAGGTTTCAACGCTGGCGGCCGACGCCTGGGAGGGGAGGAACTCCGGATACGCCGGCTGCCGCAAGGCCGGTGACTGGATCGGAGAGCAGTTCAAGAACCTCGGCCTCAAGGCCATCGGGGACAACAGCACCTACTTCCAGACCTTCACCTTCGCGGCCCGGGGCCAGAAACCCCTCCCGAAGCCCGGCGATCCCGACAGCAAGAAGCCCAAGAAGAAGAGCAAGAAAAAGAAGAAGAAGAAAAAGAAGAAAACGTCCAAGAAACCGGTAGAGAAGCCGCTCTACACGACCCCCACCACCCGGAACGTGGTCGCCCTTCTCGAGGGCTCCGACCCGAAGGTCAAGGAAGAGGTGGTCATCGTGGGTGCCCACTACGACCACGTGGGCAAGGAAGGCCAGTGGAACGCCAGGTCGAGGCGGGGCCGGCCCAAGGGCAAGGACGACATCTGGAACGGCGCCGATGACAACGCCTCGGGCACCGCCCTGGTCATGGAAGCCGCCGAGGCCTTCGCGAAATCCGGAGTCCGGCCCAGGCGGAGCATTCTCTTCATCTGTTTCAGCGCCGAGGAGCACGGCCTCTACGGCTCCAAGTGGTACTGCGACCACCCCCTGATCCCCCTGGACAAGACCGTGGCCATGATCAACCTGGACATGGTGGGGTACAAGATGAAGAAGCCCATGGAGATCGCGGGCGTCGACCACGCCTCGGGAGGCGTCATCCGCAAGGCGGTCAACAAGGCCATGAAGCGGGTGAGGGCCTTCAAGGGGAGGCTTCGGCCCTGGGCGGCCAGCGGGAGCAGCGACCACGCGCCCTTCATCAAGAAGAGCATCCCGTCCGCCTACTTCCTGAACGGCCTCAACAAGGACTACCACACCATCGAGGACGAGACATCCGTCGTCTCCGGACCCCGCATGGCCAACGCGTGCAAGGTGCTATTCCTGACCCTCATCGACCTGGCCAACCTGCCCGAGAAGCCCACCTTCGTCAAGGGCCAGGCCCAGTCCTCCAGCGAAGGTGTTCTCGGCATCCAGCTCGCGGGCTCCGTCAAGACGGACGAGGCCAAGAAGCTCCGGCTCAAGCGGAAGCAGGGCGGTCTCAAGGTGGATAACGTCTACCCGCAATCGGTGGCTTCCAAAGCCGGCGTCCTGCCGGGCGACATAATCATCCGGCTGGGAAAGAATGACCTGAAGCGGGGCCGGGAACGGGCCACCCTCATGCAGGGTTTGAGAAAAGTGAAGCCCGGGAAGCGATTCACCATCAAGGTGGTACGCGGCAAGTCCAGGAAGACCCTGAGGGCGTCGATGCCGAAATGATCCTCGTCCGCTATTCAGGCGACATCGCCACCAAGGCGCGTCAGACACGGAACCAGTTCACCCGCCGCCTGTCCGACAACCTGAGAGACGCATTCAAGGCCGAAGGCATCCCGGCCAGGGTGCGCCACGAATGGAACCGCACCTACGTCGACAGCGAAAGCCCCGATGCGGCGGACGTGGCCCGGCACGTCTTCGGGATCCAGTCCGTCTCGGCGGGGCAACAGCGTCCCTGGTCGAGCCTCGAGGATATCGTATCGGCCGGCACAGAGATCTTCACACCCATGGTGGAGGGGAAGCGATTCGCCGTCCGGGCAAACCGCCTGGGCAAAAGCCTACGGATTCCCTTTCGCTCGGGCGACGTGGAACGCGCCCTGGGCGCCGCCCTCGTTCCCGCCGCCGCGGGGGTGAACCTCACCCGCCCGGATTTCACGGCCTACGTGGAGGTGAGCCCGGGCCAGGCGCTTTTCTTCCCGGACCGCGCGCCGGGCCACGGCGGCCTCCCCATCGGCATCCAGGGTCGGGCACTGGCCCTGGTGTCCGGAGGATTCGACTCGGCGGTGGCGGCCTGGATGCTCCTCAAGCGGGGCCTCGCTCTGGATTACCTCTTCCTGAACCTGGGCGGCGACCTCCACGAAGAGAGCACCCTCCGGGTGATCAAGGTCATCGCGGACCGATGGAGCTACGGATACCGGCCGCGATTCCATTCCGTGGATCTCCGTCCGTTCGTGAAGCACATGCAGGACAACGTCCGCGAGCGCTACCTCCAGGTTGTGCTGAAGCGGATCATGCTGCGCATCGGCGAAAAGATGGCGAGGAGAAACAACGCCATCGCCCTGGCCACCGGTGAAGCCGTGGGCCAGGTATCCTCCCAGACGCTCCAGAACCTCGCGGTCATCACGCGCGCCACGGAGATGACCGTCCTGCGCCCGCTGGTCGGCTTCAACAAGGACGAGATCATCGACCGGGCGCGCCTCATCGGCACCTACGATCTCTCGGCGAGCGTGCCCGAATACTGCGCCCTCACCCCGAAGAAGCCGGCCACCCGGGCCGCCCTCGAGGCCGTCGAGGAGGAGGAGTCAGCCCTCGACTTCACCCTCTTGGATGCCCTCGTGGACGAGGCGGCCACGTACCAGCTGCGCACTCTCGATCTCGGCGCCTTCGGCCGCGCCGACCTCGAGGTGCAGGAGGTGCCGCCGGGCGCCGCGCTCATCGACCTGAGGTCCCCCCGGCTCTTCGAACAGGGACATCCTCCCGGCGCCCAGAACCTCGAGTACGTCTCGGCCCTGAAGGCCATTTCCTCCTTGGACAGGACGCGCACCTACATCCTTATCTGCGATGTGGGATTCAAGAGCGCCCACGTGGCGGACGAGATGCGAAAGTCGGGCTTCAGCGCCTACCACGTCCGGGGCGGCGCTAAAAAGCTCATGAAGAGCATGGGCACGGTGCGGCGGGAGGAGTGAGCCGTTCCG
>CAZAKZ010000260.1:0-5150 GCA_964485695.1 uncultured Planctomycetota bacterium
CCTACGAGATGGGCAACACGTGGACCGACAGTGGCTGGTGGATTACCTGTGGTATCGGTTGCACCAAAGCAGACAATTCCTCATCGCTGGGGTTGCCGGATCGGGAAAGTCCGCGCTCGTGAAGGAGCTCCTGGGGACCCATGCCACCGAACACCTGTGCATCGGTCTCCTGATGGCGCAGCTTATCCGGCGAGAGAAAGAGGGGAAGGGACGTGCGGGCGACTACCTTCACGCCGATGCTCATCGCGTAGGCTCCTGTCTAGGCGTTCCCTCGGTGTCACGAGAATCATTGCTGGAAGCACTCAACTTCTACAGTTTCCTGTCAGAGGCAGAAAGGCAGGAATGGGGTGCCGAGGTCATGACCGAACCGTTCATGCTCTAGGTCACGCTTTGGTGCAGTAGAAGAAGGCCACATCCCTGGCAATCGCAGGGGCGCGTGCGAGCTTCACCATTCCCTCGGGAAGCGCCAGAGCTGCCTCAAATTGTTCCCGCTTCGGCTCTATCCACGGGCTTCCGTCACGGTTGGTCTGGTGCTGATAGAAGACAAGCAGATCACCGGGGCGCAGTGCGCACCATATGGCCCTCAATTCGGACTCCAAGACGTGTGTTTTGTTTGCCTTCTTCGGCGCAAGGCCAGTATCTGGATCGAGAAACACAATGGATGGCTGAGCTGGTGCGGCTTCAATGGCTTCGAGCACGTGTTCAAGGTATTTCTCACGGTCGGTGAACGGCTCGGTGATGATTCTGATAGGACAGTGAGTTTCCAGTGATGCCACGTTGGTGATGCTCCGAAAATGCTGAATAGCGCTCGCAGGGATGGGGTGATCTTCGCCGTCGAGGACAACGGAGCCCCACTCGCTCTGACTCCAGTAAGCTACCTGCAGTATCTCCCCCGCTTCAATCTGATCTGCAAGATGGACGAGGATGCTCCACTTCACCAAATCCCGCTTATCCCCGTACCACTCATCTTTCATCGCATGCTCTCCATTGGTGACGCGCCCAAATATGGCGATGACCAAGTCCAGAATATGCCGTGAAAGGTCTCAAATCGACCCAAATCGGCCTAAAATGGCGCAGAACGGGTAAATTCGGGGCTGAAATCGCGTATAATAGTGGGTAGGGAACTTACATCCCGCACACCCGCTTGAGGGTGTGCTGAATCCACTTAACCCGTACGGAGGACACCGCTATGCCCCGAGAACCGACTTCCAAATATTTCTGGCCGTCCAGCGGTCTGACAGAAATAGAAATGACACTCCTTTACCGCGCTCGTGAGCTGTCGCCCACGCGACAACCCATCACAAAACTAATTGCAGCAGCCGTGCGGGAAGCCTACGGGCACATGGCCGATGCCCCAACTCAAACAGATCAACTCAAGGAGGCCGCATGACGAACCGTTACATAGCTTACCTGGCTCTGCCCCTGATAGCTGCAGGTTGCGTGCCCGACGAAGTCCACCGGCAAGACCAAGCGCGCATATCTGAGCTACTGGGAAGAATCTCGGAACTACAGAACGAGGTGGCAGCCGTCCTGGCGACACAACGTGTGTTGGAGATCGCCGTCATTGTGAACGGACTGCTGGTTGCGGTCTGTCTGGCAACACTCTGGCTACGAACACGGAGGAGAAAGCATGCAGATTGATCAACGCAGAGCGAGACTTGTCGCGCTGTGGCTGGCAGCCCTTGGCGGCGGGGCTCTGGGCTTTCTGATAGGTCGCGGTACGGTCTCGCACTCTGGGGCCCTCGCTGAGCTATCAAGTGCTTTGGCCGCACAACATCGGATGAGCTCTGCCGCCCCGGTGATCGCCGCCGGAATTACCGCCGCCAGCGCAATCATCGGGTCCAGCCTTTCGTGCTGCTCGGTGTGGTGGGTCATCCACAGGACGGCGCAAAGGGAGGAGTCACGATGAAGCTGGAACGTTGGCGGTGGAACTCGCTCTGGGCAACAATTCGCACACACGCAGTTCCGATCACGGTGTCCGTTACGTTGTCGGTCGCCATATGCCGTCTGAGCATAGTGATCATCCTTGCTCTCCTCGGCATCGCGGTGGCGCTGTTGATATGGACTGGCGGCTGGAAAATCGAAATTAGGCGGAACGATCAGGATCAGTATTCAAATGAAAAGGAGTCACACCATGAATATCACGCTTGAGCGCGGAGCCCTGAAGCAAGCAATGCAGGGAATATCGAAAGTCGGAGGCAAGGCTACCATACCCGTCCTGGGGTGCGCTCGGTTTGAGGCCACTCCGAAAGGTGTTGTCGCTCAGGCGACAAATCTCGACGAAGTGATCGAGTACCGGTTTGACTGTGCGACTGTCACTGGTGAAGGCGCATGCATCATCCCGCTGACGACGTTGAAGGATCTGGCAAAGGGCAGCAAGGGCGAGTGTGTCGATATCGACGCAGACGATCCGCTGAATATCTCAGTCGTCAATCACGTTGGCGGACATGCTGTGCGGCGTGCCGTGCCAGGGATCGAGTTGGACGAGTGGCCAGCAATGTCAACGGATGTAGAGACAAAGCCAGCCGCTGGCTTCCTTGAGACTTATCGTCGACTGATTCCGTTCAGCAGCAAAGATGACACTCGGTATACGATTTGCAGCGTGTATGTCGAGGTCGGCAAGGGAGAGTCACCGATCACAATGATCGCAACAGATGGGCGGCGGCTTTCGACGTGGAATAGCATGTCGCTCCCTATCAAACAGTCCGTTGTCTTACCGGTGACGAAGTTTCTGAGTTGGAACAGGCTGCCGGATGATGCTGAGATAGGAGCACGTGCAGACACCGATGCAACATGGTTTGGAGTGCAGGCGGGGTCATTCACTTATAGCGTCAAGGCCATCGACGGTGTTTACCCAAACTACCGGCAGGTAATCCCCGCAGAGCCGGGCGAACATCTAATCTGGTTTACGGACGAAGATGTCGATCTGCTTCGGCAGGTACTCTCAACCCTTCCGGGTGGTGATGACATCACGCTCGTTGGGCAGGATGGAAAGATGACGCTGTATGGTCGCGGCCCGGACGAAACACAGTGGGCCACGGTCACCCTTGAAAGCACTACGTACTCAGGTGATCGCGCCTTCTTCGGAGTAAACCGCTGGTACCTGCTCGACGCCCTCGATGCAGGGTTTCGTGAGTTCGCCATCACAGACGAGCTGTCGCCGCTACTGTCACGAGACACGAACGGCGGCACGCACGTCCTTATGCCTTTGAGGGTGGAGGACCCGGAAGGCAAGCAGGATCATACGGGTGATGCCGCTGTAAGCTCTGATGATCCTACAGATGAAAAATCCCCTGATGTAGCGTCGGTTGAGACGAGCAGCGGCGTCGAACCGGAACCTGACAAACCCAAGAAACGGAGAAACAAGAAGATGACGAAACCGATCGAGCAGAAGAATGATGTCGCGGCACTGGATCGAGTGCTGGTTGCGTGCGATGTGGCAAAGGCAAAGGTCCGTGAAGCATCGCAGTCGCTGACGGAACTCGGTTCCGCTATCCGGGATGCGGCGCGTGAGCAGAAGACGCAGTCGAAGGAGGTCGAATCGGCGCGGGCCGCGCTGGCAAAGCTCCAGGCGATTAGCCTGTAGCGGGTCCAGCGAGCGTCATATTGGCGTTCAATCGGCCCGAGAATCGACGGGAAGGGTATCGCCGCTGTCTCGCTATGAGGCAGCGGCGTTTTGCGTAAACGAAGGTTATATTGAGGAGGAATAGGATGGGCATTTACGAAGTGCTCCTGGGGGTAGATCGGGCGGCTAGAGATACCGGGCGCAAATTGGCGCTCCAGGTACGAGAGCGAGATCCGCTGTCGGCAGCAATCCGTGCCGAGGAGCTGGCTGACGCCACCCTCAGCAACCCAGTCGAATATACCCACGCCATGCGCGTGCGGCCAATCATGGAAACCGTGCCAGCACCGGCGGCAACGATGCCGTTGGCCTTGGCAGCATAGAGAGGAGACATCATGGCACTGATAGCTGACATTTCATTCTCAAAAAAGATACCCGTGGCAGGTGAGCAGTTCTCTTCGCAGGGATACTCGCTAACCCTGCGAACCGAGATCGCGGAGACGGCCCCGGCCGCCATCCAAACCCGGCTTCATGAGACCTTCGAGTTGGTTAAGTCCCAGGTCGAGCATGAGTTGGCAAACGGAAGCCGCAAGCAGACCGGCCCGTCTGATCCTGGGTCAAACACCATTGACATGCCGACGCCTCGCAACAACGGCCAAGCTTCTACGAAGCAGGTCAAATACTTGGTCGACATTCTAGGCCAGCAAGGAATCGCCATTTCGGCATTCAATGCTGAGATCGCCCAGCGGTTTGGGGTCGGCGGGGTCTATGAGCTTTCCAAGGCTCAGGCAAGCAAGTGTATCGACGAACTCTCAGCAAGGAAGAAAGCGGCGTAAGTATGTCGCACAGGAAAGGGGGTGATTCATATGCTCACGATTACAGACATGCGAAAGCAGATCGATCGGTACTGGAGTCAGAGCCGGGTTGGTCTTTTCAGTCTGTGCTCATTGAAGTATGCGTTTAGCTACGTATACAAGGCCGAACGGGAGTTTACGCCGCTGGCGCTGGTCCTCGGTTCGGTCACACATCGCGCCCTTGAAATGATGGCGCATGCACGGAAGGACGGTGTGCCGATGTCAGAGCCCGACTGCCGAGAGCTGTTTGCCGAGATATGGCAACGACAACTGCAGGAGGACAAGGACATTCGTTACGGCGCCGGTCAGGACGCGGAGTCATGCCTGGTCCAAGGCCAATCCATCATCGGCGTATTCCACGCCAACACTGACCCAGAAGAGGAGGTCCTCAGCGTCAGCGAGGCGCTGGCCGTCCCGCTGATCAACAGTGCTGGCGAGGTGCTGGAAGATCCGTTGATTGGTGAGCTTGATGTACTTGTCCGGGATCGCGACGGCAGTAAGGTCATCGTCGACTGGAAAACCGCGGCCCGCAAATGGCCGAAGGGCAAAGCTGACAGCGAGATCCAGCCCACGGCGATGATCTACGCATATCTACAACAGCATGGCGAATGTCCAAGCTTCCGCTACGACATCGGGATCAAAACCAAGACGCCTGGATTCCAGCAGGAATCCACCACACGCAGCGCTGATGACTTTGACAGGATGATCTGGTTGATCCAGAGCATCGAGAAGGC
>CAZAKZ010000261.1:0-5020 GCA_964485695.1 uncultured Planctomycetota bacterium
TGTTATGGTGGGGCTGAATCGATTTTATGGACTCTTATGGGGTGAGTAGTTACCGTGCGCATAACTATTTATATAAAAATAGTTTGGGGCTTCATCTCAAAGGCCGCATGCATTGCTGGATCAAGAAGGAACGACATGATGACATGATGTGTCGATTTGGCATGATCGCGGTTCATGCCCGCTGTGCAGGACCGGGCTGAACCGCAGAATCCCAAACCGCTCGGATTGATGCCGGGGGGGAGTTTCCCTATGATGCTGGGAGCCGCATCAGGCGGTTCCAATGCCTGTCGAGAGTCCTTTCAGCTGGAGGCAAGTCAAGATGAAGAGATGTCCTGTTTTCCCGGTGGCGGCCGCCTTTCTGGCCCTGTTCGTGGGCGTCCAGAGCGGAACCGCTTTTGGCCAGTGATGAGGCGGAGGCAAGAAGAAAGGTAGTGCGGTCAGCACTGCCCCCCGCGTGAAGACGTTTGCCGGCACGCCCCTAAGCCCATCGGTGGCCAGGATCCTCGAGATTCGCTGGCAGGAGACCGAGGTTCCCGCCCTGGACAATACCAGCGCAGTCACCCGCTTTCCCCTCCGGAAAATGGTGGTCCGGACGTTCGGCAAGAAGACCCCCCTGAAACCGGCCGTGGTCAAGGTATTCGACGCGGACAGGGACAAGGTCCGACGCCTAAACGATGAAAAGAAGTTGTTCGGCTGCGACTCCCTTGCCATGGCCAGCCACGCCTTTACCTTCTTCAAGGTGAAGTCCACCGAGACCCTGCCCCGGGGGTACCTGTTCCTCGACGTGAAGGGAAACGTCCTCGCCAGACTCACCATGGACGTAGCCAGGGACAAGTTCCACCGCTTCCTCTCCAGGACCTTCAGCACCCACTACGAGGGGAAGCTGAAGGCCTACCTGGGACGGGTCTCCCGGGTTCTCGACACGCTCGAGAAGGCCGAGGACGATGTGGCCAGGGAGGCCAATGATGCCAACAAGAAGGCCTTGAAGGAAGCCAACAGGGCGGCGAAAACGGTCCTGATTCCACCCGTGAAGAAGAAGACGAAGAACGTCTGATCCTGAGCTCGAATACGCGTACTCGACAGCCCCGGTGGTCTGGCAGGCCACCGGGGTCTTGCCCACCCCAGCCTTGTCATTGAGCACCGGATTGTTCTTGATCTTGCGGGACAGGATTAATGACGCGGTCGGACACCAGAAGAGGAACGAAAATCGTGAACGAGAAAGTTTCTACAGGGAACAAGAGATACCTTCTTCACTGGGCTCTCTTCCTCAGCACATTCCTCCTTGTCGCCTTGATCTCCGGCCGGGGACGGACGTGGGCCGAGGCGAAGGCAGGCTCTGATTCTCCGGACGGAAAGGACCCCATGTTCGCAATGGTTCCCGTGGGCAAGGTGGTGAAGCAAGAGGGCAAGCCCGTCCAGATCCGCATCCACGAGAAGTTCACTCCCGGCCTTCTGGGGCTGGAGAAATGGTCCCACGTCCAGGTGTTCTACTGGTTCGACCGCAACGATACGCCCATGAATCGCTCCATCCTCCGGGTCCATCCGCGGGGCAACCGCGAGAATCCGCTGACCGGGGTCTTCGCCTGCCGGGCGCCGGTGCGGCCCAACCTCCTCGCCCTCTCCACGTGCAGGATCCTCTCCGTGCAGGACGGAGTCGTCACGGTCGCGGGCATCGACGCCTTCGACGGCACGCCGGTTCTGGACCTGAAGCCCTACGCGCCCGGCCAGGACAGCCCCCGGGCCGGGATCAAGGTGCCGGCCTGGGCGAGGAAGAAGAAGCAGCTTTGACGCCCGCTTTCTCCATGTAGACGAATCCTCCCGGCTTGGAGCGGCGCATCCCTCGATCCCGGTGTTTCTTCATAGAGGATCCGGATCGGGAAAAGTGAATCCGAGGCCGTCGTACGCCAGGTCCATGCCCTCGGGAAGGGCAGCGCAGGTCTCGGCGTGCTTCAGGTCGTGGGTCATGTGGGTGAAGTAGGTCCGCCGGGCGCCGATTACCCGGGCCGTCTCCACCGCCTCCTCCAGGGAAAAGTGGGTGGGGTGAGGCTTTAGCCACAGGGCGTCCAGCACCAGCACCTCGAGGTCCTCGAGGCGTTCGAGGGAGGCGTCGGGCACGGCATTGCAGTCGGTGAGGAAGGCGAAGGGGCCGATGCGATACCCCAGCACGGGCGCCTTTCCGTGGAGCAGCGGTACAGGTACGACGGTGAGGTCGCCCACGGTCACCGGCCCCTCCATGACCTCGAGGACCAGGTCCGGCGTGAACGAGGGATTTTCGGGGTCATCGGTGACGGCGTACTCAAACACCTGCCGGAGCACGGCCAGGGTCTCGGCGTTGCCCCGGCATGGGATGGGGCCACGGCGGATCCAGTTGAACCGGCGCAGGTCGTCCAAACCCATTATGTGGTCCGCGTGGGCGTGGGTGTAGAACACGGCGTCCACGCGGCGGACGTCGTGGGCGAGGCACTGGAGCCGCAGTTCGGGGGGCGTGTCGATGAGGAGGCCATGCCCGCCGTGATCCACGTGCACGCCGGTGCGGGTGCGCTGGTCGCGGGGATCCGTGGAAGTGCAGGTCGGGCACGGGCAGGCAATGACGGGGACGCCGAAGGAGGTCCCGGTGCCGAGCAGGGTAACGCGCATGGAAAAGGGGTAGCACAGGACCCGAGGACCGGGAAGGGGGGACGAGGTGCCTGATACGACCTTGACCGGGACGCCGGCCTTGCCTACCTTGGCCTCCCGGGTGACGGACGATTTCGTGTAATGAGGAGAATCCATCCTATGAAGACGTGGCTGTTCATCTTTCTGACGGCGTTCCTGGCGTCGCTCACCACCGGCCAGAAAAATCCCTTCACCATTGAGGATCTCTATCGCTTGAAGAGCGTGTCGGATCCCCGGATATCGCCCGACGGCCAACGCATCGCCTTTGTGGTCACCGGGTACGACCTGCCCGGGGTGAAGAGCCGGACGGACATCTACCTCGTCGGTCCGGGGGGCAAGGACCAGCGCCGCCTCACCCACGACAAATCCGCGGACTACCACCCGCGGTGGTCCAGGGACGGGAAATCCCTCCTCTACGTGTCCACGCGCTCCGGAGCGCCGCAGGTGTTCGTCCTGGACATGGCCGGAGGCGAGCCGCGCCAGCTCACGTCCTTGAGCACCGGCGTGAGCGATCCGGAGTGGTCTCCGGACGGAAAACACGTGGTGTTCGCAACGAGCGTCTTTCCGGAGTACGGCGCCGACGACGAGAAGAACAGGCGGGACCAGGAAGCCATGGACAAGGGGCCGATCCAGGCCCACATGGCGGATCGGTTGCTCTACCGCCACTGGACCTCGTACCGCGACGGCAAGCGTACCCACCTCATGGCCCTGGAGGTGGCGTCGGGAAAGATCCGGGACCTGACCCCCGGTGATTTCGACGCGCCGCGCTTCTCCCTGGGCGGCGTCGGATTCGCCGTGTCTCCGGACGGCAAGGAGGTGTGCTACGTGTCCAACCACGATCCGGACCCGTGGTCCTCAACCAACGGCGACATCTGGATCGTGCCCATGGCGGGCGGGGAGGCCCGGAACCTCACCGCCGCCAACAAGGCCTTTGACGGCTCCCCCAGGTATTCCCCGGACGGCCGCTACATCGCCTACCTGAAGCAGGAGGTGCCCCGGTACGAAGCGGACCGGTTCCGTCTGGCCCTCTACGACCGGGCGAGCCAGGAGACCCGGACCCTCACCGAGGCCTTTGACGCCTGGGTGGGCGACTTCGAGTGGGCCCCGGATTCCCGGACCCTCTACTTCACCGCCGGCCACAGGGGGCACGTGCCCCTGTTCAAGGTCTACGTCCACGGCGGTGAGGTGCAGCCTGTCGCGGACGTGAAGACCATCAATGCCTTCAAGGTGTCCCCCGACAACACGTGGGCGGCCCTGACCCGGCGCTCCGTGGCCGAGCCCACGGAACTCTGGCGGGTATCCCTCAAGGCCGGGGCCGCGGATCGCCTCCGGCTGACCACTTTCAACAAGCCGGTGGAGGATGTGGTGGACATCCGGCCGGCCGAATCCATGTGGGTGGAGGGGGCCGCCGGCAAGAAGGTCCACGTGTTCATCGTGAAGCCCCACGGTTTCTCTCCGGAGAAGAAGTATCCCCTCATCCTGAACGTGCGCGGCGGTCCTCAGGCCATGTGGGCCGACGCCTTCCGCGGCGACTGGCAGGTCTATCCGGGCGCCGGCTACGTGGTCGCCTTTCCCAATCCGCATGGATCCACGGGCTACGGCCAGGCCTATACCGAGGCCATCTCCGGCGACTGGGCCGGCAAGGTCTACACGGACCTGATGAAGGTGACCGACGCCCTGGCCGCGCTTCCCTATGTGGACGCCGACCGCATGGGGGCCATGGGGTGGTCCTATGGCGGCTACATGATGATGTGGTTCCAGGGCCACACTGACCGATTCAAGGCCCTGGCGGCCATGATGGGGGTCTACGACCTCCGGTCCATGTACAGCGCCACCGAGGAGCTCTGGTTCCCGGAGTGGGACCTGAAGGGGACGCCGTGGGGCGGATCGGACAGCTACCGGAAGTTCTCCCCCTCCGACCACGTGAAGAACTTCAAGACGCCCTGCCTGGTGATCACGGGTGAACGGGACTACCGCGTGCCCTACACCCAGAGCCTCCAGTTCTTCACCGACCTGCAGAAGATGGAGGTGCCCTCCCGGCTCATCGTCTTCAAGAACGACGGCCACTGGCCGAGCTACGTCAAGTCCATGCCCCTCTACTACAACGCCCACCTGGACTGGTTCCACCGCTACTTGGGCGGGGCGCCGGCGCCGTACGACATGGTGAAGATGGTGCGGAACCGGGCGTTCGAGAAGAAGGAGTGATGCGCCTCCGGTAGATTCTCAAAGATCCTCACGGCTGATTTTTTGCTCAGAGCTGTTTTTTGACCCCCGCCGCCCACAGCAGCTTTATGGCCAGAAATGGGTCATCTGAGCAGCGTCACGAAAAACGAGGGTTTTGGGTAGGATTTGATGCACGATCGGT
>CAZAKZ010000262.1:0-5017 GCA_964485695.1 uncultured Planctomycetota bacterium
GCAGGAGTTCCGCCATTGTATATCTGTGAGGCCGTTCAGATTCACCGCAACAAGAGTTCGACATCTTCACGCGCACCTGGAACCGCCACAAGCTGCCCGTTCTCCAGTTCTGGGACGGCCTCGGTATCGGCGCCGGCGTCGGTGGCTGCGAATGGGACGCGTTTCGCGGCGGTATCCACCATG
The DNA here is from genome assembly GCA_964485695.1 of uncultured Planctomycetota bacterium. Taxonomy (GTDB): domain Bacteria; phylum Planctomycetota; class JAFGQW01; order JAFGQW01; family JAFGQW01; genus CAZAKZ01. Next base: position 184 of record CAZAKZ010000262.1, read on the forward strand.
CCACGTGGTATGGCGGCAAACTGGTTCCCGGCTACCTCTTTCACACGAGCTACGATTACCGGGTGACCCGGTCTCTTTCGCCGTCGGCCAACTGGGGCAAGATCGGGTTGCAGGTGGGCTACGGAGGGACATTGATCGACCGGGGAGCCGGCGACTGGGTGTCCGGAGGCCACTGTAATCCATATCGACCCGGGTTTTCGTTCTACCTGATGAGCCAGGGATGCTTGGGAGCCTGGACCACGGTGACCATCGGGACCCAGGTCAACACCCTGGATGTGACGCACGAGAAGTATGCAGCGCCCGGCCAGGGCCTGTGGGTGACCAACTGGTGGCCGCAGGGCGTCCTCTACATCGACGTGAACCGGAACACCGTGGTCACGCTCCATACTGGCACCACTGCGACCATTCCGGGCAACGCCTACGAGGTGCTTCCTCTCCATGACCGCGATCTCGGCTCGCGCCGCACCGGCAAGGCGACGTGGGACCTGTTCATCAATCCCGGGGCGGGCGCCCACGCCGGCAAGCCTTATGTCATCGCAGCGAGCCTGGCCCAGTCACGGCCCGGTTTCAAACTGGCAGACGGACGCGAGGTCTATATCGGCCTCGATCCCCTGGCCATGGCCACGGCAACGGGCCCGCTCCCCCCGCTGATCACGGGCAACGTGGGCACCCTGGATGCACAGGGGATGGCGGTCGCCCGCATCGACCTGAAGTGGCTGGGCGTCAGCGCGAACAGCACAGGGGTCCATTTCTGCGCCGTTGTGTTCGATCAGGCGGCGCCGAGCGGCATCGCCTGGGTCTGCGATCCGCACGCGTTCGTGATTGATGTGCTGCCGTAGAAGGACCCGGGAGAGGAGGCACGGGGGCGCCCGGTAATTCCGGGCGCCCCCGTGCATAGAAACGGGACTACAGTGTGGGAAGACGTTCGTAAAGCCAGACGAAGGCCTGGCGTTGCGGCCCGGGGACCAGCTTGTTGAGCTTTTGCATGAGGGCCCGGACTTGCTTTCCGAACACAGAGGTCTGGTCGCGGTACTTGCGGTAGATCTCCGACGTCTTGGCTCGCGCCTCCTTGCTCGAACGTTCCATCCCGGCCGAGGCCTTGGCGGCTTCGGCGCGAATTTTTTCCCACAGTTTCGACTGCTGCGCCCGGACCACCTTCAGCTCCTTGCGCAGGTTCGCCACAGTGGCTTGTTCCTTCTCGGAGAGCTCACGTCCCTTCGGCTTCCACATCGAGTAACCACCGACCACCAGATCCAGGTCGCCATCACCGTCATAGTCCACCGCGTCGGCGTAGAGGCCCGCGTCGGGCCGGGTCGGCTCGGTGCCGCCCTTCGGGCTCGGCGGAATCAAGGGCACGAGGGTGCCGAACGCCGGGCGGCCCTTTGCCCCGTTGTTTCGGGACAGGTAGACGCCGCCGCCGATGCCTTCATGTCCCCAGCAGTTGCCAAAGGTTCCGGCGATCAGGTCGAGGTCTCCGTCCCCGTCCCAGTCGACGAGGCGCGGCGTGGTCATCTTGGCAGCCAGCGCGAACGGCTTGTCGCCCGCCATCACCTGGATGTTCTTCCCGGTGAACTTCGGCGCCGCGTCCGAGCCCTCGTTCATCTGGCGGTAGAGGTGGCCGTTTTCGTGGCTGCCGAGCAGCAGGTCGTGGTCTCCATCTCCGTCCCAGTCAAATGCCAGTGCCGAGATGCATCGCTCCTTGGGTGGTTTGTCGGTGCCGAGCGCCCGGCCGGTCGTCTGGTGCGCGCGATCCTTGTAGTTCCAGAAGGACGCGATCAAGATCCGCTTCCCCTGCGCATCCTTCAGGCGCTCGGGCTCGCTGAAGCCGGAGTCACTCCCGTAGGCGATGTGCGGGGAGCCGTCGAACGTGGCGGTAACAAGATCGAGGTGGCCGTCGTGGGTGAGGTCTACCAGCTGTAGACCCATTCCTATGCATCACCAGTTGTGGAATTTGATCGGCTTCCCGTTCCGGCCTTTCAGCGGTGTCTCTGCCTTGACGCACGTGCCGTCCTCGCTGGGTACACGTCTGGCGACGGTGACCCTGCCCATCAGGTCGGCGACAAGCACATCGAGGTGCTTGTCCCCGTCCAGGTCGTAGAGGACAGGCGAAGGGTAGATGCGCCCCTGGCCCAGAAAGGCGTCGCCCGCCTTGATGCGCTCGGGTGCGGCAAAGATAGATTTTCCCGGATTCTGTGCTATACCGGGCGCGTTGAGAAGAAACGCACATCCTGCAATCAGGACGAGCATCTGTAGAATTTTGACTCGCATGGGCAACTCCTGTTTGACTGTGGACCAGGACATACTGGCCTGCCAGCCAGCATATCACACTGGACAGAGTGGTCAACTGTGTGGCCAGGAACTGGGCGTCCTCGCGAGGTATCCGACAAGGTTGTCGGATTCTCTTTTCGGCACGATGGCGTGCCCGATCGAGGTGACCCGGAATCTCAGGGGGGATTCCAGGCTCATCGAGTCTGAATACACACGGCTGAAAAGAGGGATCAATGCCATCCTCTTCCGGAGGTTGCATCAGCGCACGGTTCGGCTTTCTCGGACAGTGTCTCGGGATTTACAATGCCCTTGGCTTTGTGATTCAGTCGCAGACAGGGCAGGGAGACTGGCGTCCTTGCTTTGACTTTCAAAGTGATACCCGGTTGGGGGCAGGTCAACGCTGCCTGGACACTTGCTGATTGACCCTGGATATTGTATAAAGGTGCCAAGTTCGTCAGTGGATCAACTGGTACGAGCGAGGTGACACATCGGCTGATAACCTGGTTTTCGGTACTCTGTGGTGCCGTGGCCAGAACCCTGGAAAGGAATATGAAATGAGAATCCTGATCTTGACTGCATGTCTTTTTGCGGCGCTTGCAGTGACCACCACCGCCGGCGACCTCTACGTACCGTTCAACCCGACGCCACCGGGAGCGTGCAACTCTTTCCCCTTCGGGGTGACCACCACGAACGCCGGCGAATGGCGCTATCAATTCATCATACCGGCGAAGTATCTCGGCGCCAGGAACATTCTCATCACCCACATCTCGTTCATGCCATGCCAGGGCAACACGTTCACAGCCACAACGTTCGAGATGAGCATGAGCCACAACACGATACCGGCCGCGCCATCGATGACATTTGCGGCAAACATGCCCAATCCGAAAGTCGTCATACCGGCCGGTCCGATCACCTATGTGCGGACGCAGAACACGTGGAGCACGATCAAGCTGACAGCTCCGTTCAATTACAACGGCAAGGACAATCTGACGATCGAACTGCGGTACAAGGGCGGCGCGTTGAAAGGAAGTTCCACGGTTGGCTCCGATACTTCCGTGCCGCGCAACAGCACCTATCAATGCTACCGGGTCCTCGCCAATGGCACGGGTGCCTATGCCGCCACCACAGCAAAATCGCAATTCAGCAGCGGCATGCTGGTGATCCGGCTGACCCACCAGGGCACCACCCTCTCGGGCACAGGATCCCCTTCGATCGGGGGGACAGTGAATCTCGGTCTCCTCGCACCGGGCGATGCGACCTTGCCCTACCAGGTTGCCACCTCGCTCGGCACCGGGCCGATACCATTCGGAAGCCGCAATCTGGGCCTTACATTTGACTCTCTCATGATAATCACGGTTCAGGGGTTGTTGCCCTCGGTATTCAAGAATTACTCGGGGTACCTCGGGGCTGGTGGAACCGCTGTGGCGGATATCGTGATCCCTCAAAACACGGGATTGATCGGCGTCCGACTTCACAGCGCCTTCGTCACCATCAAGAGCGGCGAGCCCTACAACTTCAAGTCGATCAGCAACACCTACAGCTTCACGATCATGAAGTAGCAGTTGTTTGGCCCGCATTATTCATGAAACGCCGTCGCGAGACCGCATCTGAGCCCACAAGAATCTGAAAGCCGGATAATGAACAATATCCGTTCAGATATGGCCTTTCAACTGGCTGAAGAGCAGTATCTGAACGGTTATTGTTCATTATCCGGCTTTCAGATCGGCACCTGGCCCGCAGCCGGGAGCCGCCGGGACGCGTCCACAGTCGTCCAGATCCATTGAGGTTGGTTGAGCACGTTTCCGCCTTCAGGCGGACCTGAAACATACTGCTTTGAGCGGTTTATCATTTTCAATACCTCCGGCGTTGCCGGAGGATACGGTATTCATGAACCACCTGCTGTGAGGGCCCGATAGACCTTCACGCGCAGGAGTCTCAGGTCACGGCAACACGAACCAGTGGGTGTTGGTCACCTGCAGGACGCCGTTCTTGTCGAAGATCACCCCGGCCACGAAGACGGGGATGCCGAGATTCGGCGGCAGTGCTGGTATGTTCACATGCGCGGTTGCGTTGCCGAACGCATCGAGCTGGCCCTGGAAGTTCGTGAAGATGGACGGCCATGCCCCGAGTGCCGAGAGGTAGAAGAGCGGGTCGGTGGCGAGGTTCAGCCATTCGCTGTTCGACATCTGGATCCCGGGCCGGCGGGCCAGGCTGGCTGCCAGAGCGTACTGCTCCCCTCCGGCCTGAGGATGCTTGCTGTGCACATTCACTGTGACAGCAGTGGGCGATGTCTGGTTGCACACGAGTCCACGGCTCCCGTACACCTCGATGCCGGTCAAGAACGCAGGTTGCGGGATGTTCACCGTGGTCACACTCAGGACAGCTCGGGTTCCGAGGTGGTAGTGCATGAGGAAGCTCGCCCGCGGACTGGCTGTGCGGTTCCCGACGATCCACGCGGTGTCGTCCTGGGCGATGGTGATGGCGTTTGCCCGGGATAGAGACGTCACCTGGCTGAGGATAGTCGTTTCAAACCCGCTTTTTACCCAATCCGGGGTCTATCAGTAAG
>CAZAKZ010000263.1:0-5007 GCA_964485695.1 uncultured Planctomycetota bacterium
ATCTGCAGAGGTGCGTGAGTACGGCTTGAGTCAGTTATTTATTTACATTACCTAAATCCCATCCGACCGCAACCGGTTTCCGGATCCGGACACTTCACCTGCAACTGGAGAAAAATGACAAGCGTCAAACCCGTTCCCGACGGTTTCCATACCGTGACCCCTCACCTCATCGCAAAAGACGGATTCGCGGCCCTGGAGTTCTACAAGAAGGCCTTCGGCGCCGAGTTGGTCTACGCCATGCCCGGCCCGGACGGGGAATCTCTCGCCCACGGCCAGTTCCGCATCGGTGACTCCCCCGTCATGATCGGCGAGGAGTCTCCCCAGATGGATGCCTGGAAGTCTCCCGGCAACCTCGGCAGCACCACGGTGTCCGTACACCTCTACGTCGAAGACTGCGACAAGGTGTTCAACCGGGCAGTGGAGGCGGGCGGCAAGGCGATCATGCCTCCCACCGACATGTTCTGGGGGGATCGCCACAGCTCGGTCCAGGATCCCGAGGGCCACATGTGGAGCATCGGTACCCATATCCGGGACCTGTCCCCCGAGGAGATCCAGAAGGCCGCGGCGGAGTTCTACCAGGCCGGCGGCTGCGGAGGCTAGGCGACGTCGGGACTTCCGGGAATAAGTGGGTTACCACCCACGAGTTAGAGCAACCCTCCCGGATGTCCCGAATGCGCCCGGATTCCGCTCCCTGGACATCTCTACCTCACCGGCCGTGAATCCGGTAAACTGGCTTCGAAGATCGTTGGAATCGAATGCCCGTCGGATCACGGCCGGCTGCTCTTTCCACGCCGGGGTGTTAATAGAGAGGTGTCCCATGATCGGCCTACCAAAATGGTTCGTTCGTGTCGCGGTTGGTGTCGTGCTGGTGTTCATGGCTTCGCTGTCGATCCATGCCCAGATAGGTCCCGTGCAGTCCTTCATCCTGCCCCTGTCGAACCGGTCGGGGGTTCACGCAAACTCCACCCGGGTCGAATGCATGGTCTGGCAGGAGCCAGTCCATATCCCGAAGGCGTCCTGGCTCAAGTTGCAGTTCAAGACCGTGAGTCTGCCGGGTACGAGTCGCCTCGAGATCACCTCGTTCAAGGATGGCTACATCCAGTGCCTGAACCGGAGAATCGCTCAGGACTGGTTCCCGCACTCCGCCTTCTTCAACGGGGATGCTCTGCTGCTGCGTCTGTTCGCCGGGCCGAACACCACCGGGGTCTCGGTCGAACTGGACAGCGTCGAGGTCGGGTATCCGCCCCTGGGCGGCGTGGACTCGATATGCGGCCCCACCGATGACCGCGTGCCCTCCAGCGACAAGCGCGTGGCGCGGCTGGAGCCGGCCGGATGCACGGCCTGGATCGCCACCTCCCGGGGCCTGATCTTCACGGCCGGCCACTGTGCCGGCAAGATCGCCCAGATCGTCGAGTTCAACGTCCCCTTTTCGAATCCGGACGGATCCAAGAACCACCCTCCGCCGCAGGATCAATACCCGCTGATTCGCAATCTGGGCGGGATCTCGAATCCCAACGCCTGCGACTGGGCCGTGTACGTCGCCGGCATCAACAGCACCAACAAGACACCCCTCCAGCGTCAGGGCGCCTACTTCCGCCTGGCCACCAAGATGCCGTCGTCTCCGTCCACGCTACGCATCACCGGCCACGGAATGCACCTTGTCAACAAGACCTGGAACCAGGTCCAGAAGACGGCCACCGGACCCTATGTGGGCATGGGATCCGGGAAGTGCGGGCCCTACCTCGTGTTGTACCAGGTGGACTCCATATCGGGTGATTCCGGCTCACCCGTCATCCACGAGGGGACGGGCGAGGCGGTGGCCATCCACAGCGGCGGCGATTGTGCCAAGGCCGGCAATGCGGGCACCGCCGTCACCAACGCCGACCTGCAGCGGGTCCTGAACTCGCCGCAGCCACAGCCCGGACCCCTCTCGAAGGGGGACCTGATCCTGAGCCATTCGGGATTCTCCCTGCCCCCCTGGATCGCCTGGATCGACAGGGGCTCCAAGACCCTGGGCACCCTGGTCCCCATGCCTCAGAGAATTAGCGCCATCACCATGGCCGAAGACAACGTCGACTTCCTGGTGCTCCAGGCCTCCACGCAGGACCTGCTCCTGCACGTCACGCCCACGGGTAAGATGGCCACCATCGCGAACATGGGGTCGGCCGGATCCCCATCCGGCATCGACCTCGACCAGGACGGAACCTACGTGGTGAGCTCCACGGACAACCACCTCCGGCGGATCACCCCGGGGGGCGCGATCACGACCATTATCAGTCTGCCCGTCTCCCAATTCGATCGGAACAACGACGTGGCCCGGGATCACGATACCGGCAACTATATCGTGGGCGTCTGGAGGCACGGGAGCCTCTTCGAGATCGATGCGGTCACCGGGGCGATCAAGCGGACCATCACCTCGGGCCTGAACGCGTTCTACGGCGTCGACGTGGAGCCGCGCACCGGAAACTACGTGGTGATCACCTACTCCACGCCCGAGGTCCGGGTCTTCAGCCGGAACGGAACCCTGGTGCGGAGCTGGAGCTTTCCCCATCTCGCATCCGTCAAGGTGGACGACCAGACCGGCAACTACTACTGCGCGGGATACGGCCACGTGGTCGAGTTCACCCCGACCGGAACCAAGGTCAACCATTACGGGCCCTTTGCCATGTTTTCCTTCGACAAGGTGGACGTCTACGGCTCGAAGCAGGTGGTGGGCATCGGCAGTGCGCAGGCGGGATCCCCCTACAACGTGAAGTTCATGTTCCACGGCATGGGCGGCGCCAGCTACCTCGCCGCGCTGTCACTGTCACAGCGCCCCGGTATCGCCTTCGGAGCCCGGATGCTCAATCTGGCTCCGGATGATCTCTTCAAGGCGACACTGCAGGGCGTCCTGGTCCAGGGCTTCGTCGGCATGCTGAGCCCGTGGGGAAGCGCTGCGGGCTTTATCACCATCCCGTTCAACACGCCGAAGGGTTTGACGTTCTTCTGCTCCGCCGTCGCCATCAAGGACGGCACCGTCCAGCTCGGAAACACCATCGGGATCACGGTTCGGTGAGCGGAACGGGCATCCCGGCGTATCGCCGGGATGCCCCGGCATTTCTGCACCGATGCAATCCGTCGTGAGGCCCTTCCCTAAATCTCCCTCGCATGATCCTTCCACGGCCTCAAGCCCACTCAACGAGATTCCGAAACGAGGATCAGAACCGGAGGAATGACTTTGAATGCAACGCAAGCCACCCGCCACGTCCTCGGCGGTGTCCGCGCTGTGGTCTACGCCCTGCTGGACCTTGCCTGGGCGGGGTGGTTCCTGTTTCTCTTCCTCTGTTTTCATGAAACGGAACCCGCTCGCCTGAACTCAGCCATGGTTCTACTCGCCGTGGAGGGAATGGCCTGGATCACGCCTCCTTTCCTCCTGGGGGCCCTCATCGGCCTGTGGTCTCAGATCACCCGAACGGGCCGGAAGAAACCGACCATGATCACAGGTATGGTGTTCCTGTGCATCGCCATCCTGGCCAGCGCCGCCTGGTTCGCGTGGTTGGCGACCCGGTGGGAAGGGGCACAATGGGTCTTCCCGATGTTCTTCGTCATGGTGAGTTACAAGATCTTCGGCTTTGTCACCCTGCGCCTCTGTTCCGGAAGCGAGTTTGAAACCGGCGCCTTCTTCAAGGACCTGCTCCTGCTGGAGGTCGTCCTTCCGGTCATATGCATGGTCTCGCTGGCGGTCGTGGTCGAGATCGCCGTGGTGGGGGGAGAGGTAACCGGCCCCTTCTTGTGGATCCAGGCCGGGATCATCTACTACGTCCTGCTCGCCTTGCGCCGCCTTTCGGAACACCGGCCATGGCGCGCCCTGGACCCGGGCTGGCGCTTCGATCCGGTGGAGGCGGCGCCGTCCTGGCGAGGCCGGTACATGCTGGCTGCCTGGGCGTTGCCTGTTCTCCTCGCGATTCTGGTGTTGGTAAACACCGAGACCTGGCGTTTCTCCGCCGAGGACATCGCCGCCTGGCAGGCAACCCGGGTGGAGAACCCGGGCAAAGAGGATTTCTGGCTCAACCTCTCGGCGGCTGTCATCATCGGGATGTGGACCCTGTCGGTCCTCTGCTTCATGCCCAACTTCATCACTGAACCGGAGGACTCGACAGCCTGAGGTCTTTCATCACTTTCGCCGCACGCTGGGGATGAAGAGCATCCTCGTTGCTTCCTCAGCATGGAAAGCGCATAATGGCCGATGGCCCGGTACTCGACCTGAAACGCTTCCATGAATATATTCATCTGTTCCAATCCCGATGAGGCTGCTGATCTCGTCGCCGCTGAGATCCTCGCCGCCCTCGAGAAGAAGCCGGATCTGGTCCTCGGCCTGGCCACGGGGTCCACGCCTGTGGGTGTGTACGAGCGTCTGATCCACGCCCACCGCCGGGGCAGTGCTGACTTCTCCAGGGTGCGCACCTTCAACCTGGACGAGTACATCGGCCTCGTCGCCGACCACCCCCGGAGCTACCGGACGTTCATGCGCCTTCATCTCTTTGACGGCGTCGACATTCCAAAGGAAAATGTCCACTTTCCGCCAACCGAGGGTCCCGGCCTCATGGAGAAGTGCCGTGCTTTCGAGAGGACGATCCGGGACGTCGGCGGCATCGACATCCAGCTGCTGGGTATCGGGTCAAACGGCCACATCGGCTTCAACGAGCCGACCTCTTCCCTGGCCTCTCGCACTCGCATCAAGTCCCTGACGGAAAAAACCCTCCGGGACAATGTCCGGTTCTTCCCGGGCGGCGACCCTCAGCCTGTCATGGCTTCTACACTGGGAATCGGCACCATACTCGAAGCCCGGCGCATCCTTCTCCAGGCTTTCACCGCAAAGAAAGCCGAGGCGGTGAAGCAGTCGGTGGAAGGGCCGGTGTCGAGCTTCTATCCGGGAAGCGCCCTGCAGCTCCACCCGGACGTCACGTTTTTCACTATCGCGGCAAAATTCGATTGGATTGGGGATCATCCCTCCCCTCGTTACGCTCG
>CAZAKZ010000264.1:0-4928 GCA_964485695.1 uncultured Planctomycetota bacterium
AAGACAATGTGTTACGCAAAATAAGTTAACAAAAAATGAGGGGATCCCTCAGGGCTCGCACTCCTCTGCGTGACCGCGGCCTGGCTCGTCTATGCCTGGTTCGGCAGGGCGTGGATCCAGGACATATTCGAGGGGAATTCCTGGTCCTTCTTGAACAACATCATCTACCGGAAGGGCAATTTCGATCTAGAACACTACCATTGCAAGGTCGACATCATGGTGTTCGGATACGGCGTCATGTTCGTCCTTTGCATGGCCTATTTCTCCTCCCTGTGGCACGGAAGAAGGATGGGAAAGGGGGGATTTGTCTTCCTCCTCGGCCTGCTCTCCCTGTCGAACATCGCCTTCCTCCTCCCGGTCCACGACTTCGGGGCATTGATCGTCGAGGATGACTATCCGAAATTCTACTCCACCGGCGTCGAAAATGCGGATGCGCTCCTGAGGTATGGATCTCCCTTCGGCTACAACCACAGTTTCCAGGGCGGGATTCCCGCCTTCTATCTCAAGAGCTGCTTTCTGTGCCTGATCCCGTTCAAGGCCTTTCTCGGCGACGCGGTCGGCCATCAATGCATGCTCATCGTTTTCATCATGCTGATTCCCGTCTCCCTGTTTCTCCTGGTACGCAAAATCACCAAAAATGAACTCATCGCACAGGTAACGGCTTTCATGGCGGCCTTTCAAATCCGGTCGTTCGAATACCTGACCTTCGGCATGACTCCGGCCATCCTGGCGACCTCGCTCTTCTTCCTTTCCCTGCTCTTCCTGCTCAAGTACGCCTTTTCCGGAAGCGGCAGGCTGTGGCTCTTCGCCACCCTCGTGACCGTCACGGTCTTGCTCTACACGCATCTCGTCTACTTCGCACTGGTCTGGTTCGTCCTTGCGGTCATCCTGGTCTGGGTCTTGATGACCCGAGGCGCGCGCATCCCCCTGACCAGGCTCCTCTACCTGGGTGTTCTGGCGCTTCTGACGGGCTTGCCGTTTTTCATGACATTGGTGGACTATTCCTCACTGTTCAGTACCTATTCGGGATACACCACGCCGGCCGGCCTTCTCGATCTAATCTTCAGCGCCGTCAAGTTCGACGTGCATATCATCACGCAGGCAGGCAGCCCCATCAGCATGCTGCTATTCTCAACGGTGTTCCTTCTCGTTCTACATTTCCAGACTTCAGACGGGCATCTCAGGCTCTTGATCAGGATGATGCTCCTCACCAGTGCGGTCATCCTGGTGTCGCCGGCCTTTCAGGTGTTTTCCCACCTATCCGTCCTGGCGGACAGGACGATCATATTCGCGCCCTTCGTCTTTGTCCTCAGCGCGGCTCTCTGCCTCGCCATGAAACTGAACCGGCGGGCCAGGACCGCGACGGTCCTGCTCATCTTCGTTCTCGTGCTGAGTCAGTATCCGCTCCATCCGCAGACGTTGAAGACCGTGGATGCCTTCTCCGGGGTGGACCCGGAGCTGCAAGTGGTGGTTTCGAAGGGGGACCACGTCCTCTGTGAAAACAACACGCACGTGGATCCCGCCAGGGAGCAGGATCACGAGAAATTCAAGGCCGGGAAGCACGGGCACTGGCTCACCTACCTTCAGAAGTCCCTGGGGGCCCGGTTCTTTTCCAACGTCGGTGAAGATCCCCATACCTACAACAAGCTCAAGCACATGTACGTCGCCAACGGCACGTATCAGGGGGAGCCGCTTCGTGGAAAGGCGGGTGTTGCCCTGGTGAAGCGTCTCGAGGAATGGGGCGTCAACAAGGTCTGCGTGTTCTCGGACGCGGCGGGAGAGTTCTTCGACCGCAGCCAATCCTTCTCGTACCTGACGGACACCGAAACCTACCGCTGTTACCAGGCGAACTACGACCGGCTGGAGGACGTCCGCCTCAGCGGAACAGGGAGAGGGAGGATCACGGAGGCCACCCCGTTCTCCATGACCATCGCCCTGGAGAACATCACCCGGCCCCAGACCGTGACCATGGCGAGAAACGACTTCAAGTACTGGACCGCCTGCGACGAGTCGGGGGAGGAAATCCCGTTGAAGAAGGGGAGCCAGATGATCTCCTTCGACGTCGAGAAGGAGGGCCTCGTCCACTTTCGCTACCGGAGGCACACCCTGCTCTACATCCTGGCCATCCTAGCCCTGTTTCTCCCCCTGGTGTATTTTCCCTGGAGTAAAAGGCGAGAGGTGCACCAGGATAGTGCCGGGTAGCGGCCTGCTGTATCTTTCCGCCTCGAAATTCCGGTCCTGAACGGTTGAAGATCCTCTGTGAACCGCGTAGGATGATTGTTTCACCTCGTACAGACTGACCATCCACGGGAGCCCCTCATGACAGCTGGTACCTCGACAGGATCTGCAAGACGTTCCGGGCTGCTCGGCCTGACGTTTCGCCTAACGTATCGCTGTATGGTCTGTGCAACCACCTTCCTCGTCGTGCTTTCAATCTGCGAAGGTCTGAAAGACGTTCTTTTCTGATCGGGCTTTTCAGATACGGGCACGGCTTTTTCCGTGCACTTCCCCGAATGCCTAAATCGGACCCGTAGACCTTTGGGTCCGCGCAGAAACCCACCCCCGGCCCCTTCTTTTCCATTCTCCGCTTTGACTTGGAGACCGGAGCCCGGATACAATCCGCAGTTCCTCTTTCACCGGAAAGGACTTGTCTTGAGCGCCAATCCCCACGAGGTCCTCGGAGCGCGCCCCGGCCAGGCCGCCTGTCTGCTCGGCAACGTGGCCATTGTCCGGGGAGCCCTGGAGGCCGGGGTGCAGTTCTTCTCGTGCTACCCCGGCACGCCTTCGTCCGAGGTGGGCGACACCTTTGCGCGCATCGCTCGCGAGGCCGGCGTCCTCTTCGAGTACTCCGTGAACGAGAAGATCGCCGTGGAGATCGCCTTTGCCGCGAGTCTCGCCGGTGCCCGGTCCATGTGCAGCATGAAGCACCTGGGGCTGAACTACGCCGGCGATCCGGTGTCCACCCTCCCCTACGTGGGGGTCGAGGGGGGCATGGTCATCGTCTCTGCCGGCGATCCCTCCGTCATCACCAGCCCCAACGAACAGGACCAGCGCCACTTCAGCCGGTTTCTCTTCTATCCCGTGTTCGACCCGGCCACGCCCCGGGACGCCCTCGAGATGACGCGGTTCGCCTTCGACCTCTCGGAAAAGACGCGGCTCCCCGTCCTCATGCGGCCCACCACCCGGGTGAGTCACATCAGCGGCATGGTGGATCCCGGGCCCCTGCCCGAGGCGCGAAACGAAATCAAGTTCGAGAAGAATCCCCCCCGGTACGTGCCCATCCCCATGAACGCCCGGCGCATGCGGAAGGAGCTCACCGAGCGGTTCGCCCTGGCCGAGTCGCTCCTGGCTGCCTCGGAATTCTATCCGCGCACCGGTGAGGGGTCGTACGGCATCATCGCCAGCGGCGTGGCCCACACCTACGTCCAGGAGGTGATCCGGGACCTCGGGATCCAGGACCGGGTGAGCCTGCTCCAGATCGGAGCCTATCCCGTTCCCGAGACCCTCCTCGCCGGATTCCTGAAGTCCGTGGACTCCGTCCTCGTGGTGGAGGAGCTCACGCCCTTCGTGGAGGACCGGGTGATCCGTTCAGCGTTCGAGAACCGGAGGATCATCCCTGTCCACGGAAAGCACACCGGCCACTTCCCCTTGGAGTTCGAGTACGACCTGGAGAAGGTCGAGGACGCAGTCCGGAAGGAGCTGGACCTGGAGGAGCGCAAGCGCGCCTCCGTCAAGATCCCGGATCTTCCGCCCCGGCCGCCTGTGCTCTGCCCCGGGTGCCCGCACCGCACGTCTTTTTACCTGGCACGTAAGGTATTCGGAAAGAAGACCGTCTACCACAACGACATCGGCTGCTACACCCTGGGGTACGGCCCCCCCCTGGAGACCTGCGACGTCCTGCTGTGCATGGGGTCCAGCATCAGCCAGGCCTCGGGCATGGCCCGCACCACGGGAAAGCGTACGGTGGCCTTCATCGGCGACTCCACTTTCTTCCACAGCGGCCTCCCGGCCCTGGCCAACGCCGTGAAGTCAGACGACCCGGTCACGGTGATCATCCTGAACAACCACATCACGGCCATGACCGGATTCCAGCCGAGCGTGGCCGCTGGGGGCCTCTCCCTCGAGGACGCCGTGCGCGGCCTCGGCGTCAGGGAAATCCACTCCGTGAACCAGTTCGAGACTGAAAGAACTTTGGAAGCCCTGAAGAAGGCCCGGGACGGACAGGGCCTCAACGTGGTGATCTTAGGCGCCCCCTGCGTGGTGAATGAGACCCGCCTCGGAATCCATGAGAAAGGCGAGCCCTACACCGTCGACCCAGACATCTGCAACGCGTGTTCCCTCTGTGTCCGGGTGCTAGGCTGCCCGGCCATCCACGTGGAGGAGGAGCACTACACCATCGACCGGAACCTCTGCGACGGATGTGCTCTGTGCGTCGAGGTATGCAACCAGGAGGCGATTCGCCGGGACGACGCACATGAATAGACAGAGAGACAAATCCGGCCTGCGGATACACATCGTCGGCACCGGCGGCCAGGGACTCATCCTGACCGCTCGGCTCCTCACGAGGTTCTTCGTCCAGAGCGGCCGACACGTGCTCTGCAGCCAGCTCCACGGCATGGCCCAGCGCGGCGGCTCCGTCCAGTCCACCGTCATGATCGACTGCGGGGACTGCCCCGTGATGCGGGCGGGCGGCGCTGACGTCATCCTCGGACTGGAACCGGTTGAAACAGCCCGGGCCCTGACCTACATCTCCTCAAAGACCCTGGTTTTCATGAACACGGTGCCGATCATTCCGTACATCCTTTCCCAGCAATACGTGCTCGGAAAGAAGGGCGCGAAGTATCCGGACCTGGAAGAACTGAAGGGCGCCATCCGCGCCGTCACACCCGAGCTCTACACCCTGAACGCCACGGAACGGGCCCGGAAGG
>CAZAKZ010000265.1:0-4906 GCA_964485695.1 uncultured Planctomycetota bacterium
GAGGAGATGGAGCTTTTCACAGATCCGCTGCTCCCCGGATGGAAAGCCGAAGACGTAATCTGGGAGGTGGCCCTCAAGGAGGGCTATGATCTCTCGTCCACGGTGGAGAAGGTAAAAGGTATCAAAGGCATCCGAGTGTGGCGTGTCATCGATACCGACAGAGAACAATCGTTCTTGATATGTCTGGATGACAAGCTCAAGGCTGCAACGGTCCGGGCACTGAAGCTTGGAAAGGAAGACATCTTCGTCTGTCGCGACGCTGCCATGACCGATGAGCAGGCCGCAAATCTGGCTCTGACCTGCAAACTGAAAACGATCTAAGGATAGCTCATGGAATTCAAGTTCGATCCGAACCAAGAGTTCCAGGTCAGGGCCATCGAGGCGGTCTGCGACCTGTTTGAAGGCCAAAACCGAGTGCAGGCCAGTGTCCGTTTCAAGAGCGGTACGCTATCCCTTGCCGCCATCGCCAACCGACTCGAACTCGGCGAGGCAGACCTCCTGGAGAATCTGGGAAACGTTCAGCGTCTTAACGGAATCCGTCCCGACAGGTGTCTTGAATGCATCGAAGAGGCAATTCCGACAGTGGACGGCGAGAAATCCGTCCGCTTTCCAAACTTCTCGATCGAGATGGAGACCGGCACGGGTAAGACCTACGTCTATGTCCGAACCGCTCTGGAACTCTTACATCGTTACGGCATGCGGAAGTTCATAGTTGTCGTTCCCTCGGTCGCCATCCGAGAGGGGGTACTGAAAACGCTCCAGATTACCGAGCGCCATTTCTTGGAACTTTACGGCAATCCTGTCTATCGGTACTACAAGTACGACTCGGCCAATCTCACGCAGGTGCGGCAGTTTGCGCAGACCAACAGCGTCGAGATCATGGTGATGACGCTCGACTCCTTCAATAAGGCGTCGAACGTGATCCGGCAGTCCACAGACCGGCTCCAGGGCGAGACACCGCTCTTCCTGGTGCAAGCGGCTCGACCGGTGCTGATCCTCGACGAGCCGCAGAACATGGAGAGCGAGAAGGCTATCGCTGCTCTCGCCACGCTCGATCCACTCCTTGCCCTACGTTACAGCGCTACGCATCGAAATCCCTACAATGTGGTCTATCGCCTCACTCCTGCCGAGGCGTACCGACAGGGGCTGGTGAAGAAGATCGAGGTGGATTCGGTAGTCCGCGAGAACGAGGAGAATCGGCCCTACCTGTGCGTGGAGGACATACAGACAAAGAAGCGCACGATAACGGCGCGTCTGGCCGTCCACAAGCTCATGAAAAGTGGCCAGGTCAAGGAGACCAAGATCACCGTGCGGCCCGGTGACAGTCTGGTGAAGAAGACGAATCGCTCCGACTACGCGGGATGGGAAATAGACGAGATCAATCCAGGCCTCGGGTTCGTCCGGTTTGCCAACACTGTGGAACTGAAGAAGGGTGAGGAGCAAGGCGCAGATCGAGATGCCATTTTCGAGGTGCAGATCCGCCACACCATCGAGGAGCATTTTCGCAAGCAGGCACGACTGGATGCGGCAGATATCAAGGTTCTGTCGCTTTTCTTCATCGACCGCGTGGCCAACTACGTATCTGACGATGGGATCATCCGCCGGATTTTCAACAAAGCCTTCGAGGACCTCAAATCGTCCTATCCGGCGTGGAAGGACCTGTTACCTGAAGATGTGCAGGCGGCCTATTTTGCCGAGAAGCGCCGCCGGGGCGGTGTAACAGAGGCGCTGGACTCGGTCTCCGGGGAGACGAAGGAGGATGAGATCGCCTACGATCTCATCATGCGTGACAAGGAGTCTCTGCTCTCCTTTCCCGGTGATGGCGATGACGAGACCACGCTCCGCAAGAAGCGTGTGGCCTTCATATTCTCGCACTCCGCATTGCGAGAGGGATGGGACAATCCAAACGTCTTCCAGATCTGCACGCTGAACCAGACGGCGTCGATTGTAAAAAAGCGCCAAGAGGTCGGCCGGGGTATTCGATTGGCCGTGAACCAATCAGGTGAGCGTACTCATGACGACCAAGTCAACATCTTGACGGTGGTCGCCAACGAGAGCTATCGGAATTATGTCGAGAACTACCAGAGCGAGATCGCCTTTGAGTACCGATCGGAGATCGAAGCGCGTTATGGCAAGTCGATCAGCGATCTGTCCGACGAGGAACGAAGGAGGATCGAGGAGGAGTACGGCGAGGGTATCCTGCCGCCGCCACCACGGAAGGCGGGGAAAAACAAGGCACGACTGAGAAAAGCCCGGGCGCTGTCTCCAGAGTTCAAAGAGCTGTGGGAACGCATCAAGCACAAGACACGGTACGCGGTGAAACTCGATACCGAGACTCTGCTGGACGAGGCAGTGTGCGACATCGAGAAGGCCGATGTGGCTCCGCCTCGGGTGACCGTTACCAAGGCCCAGGTGGTTGCCGGGGATGATGGTGTTTTCGACGCCATGCAAATGAGCCAGGCAAAGACCGCCGCAGATCTGTCCGGACGCTGGCCGCTCCCGAACCTGGTGGATCTGATGGCCGATCTGCTGGAGCATACTTCGCCGCCTGTGCGACTTACGAGGCGAACCCTTCTTGAGGTGTACCGGCGAATCGGGACGAAGTCGCAGGCGGTGGACAACCCATATGAGTGGGCGACTACGGCAGTGCGCATTCTAAAGGAAAAGTTGGCTGACCACTTGGTCAACGGTATCGAATACATCCGCGTCTTGGACGTTCCTGGTGGTGGGGGGCTGCCGAACAAGGACAAGTGGTATGAAATGCAACAGGTACTCGATGACGAAGAGGTCGAGCTTTTCAGTAAGCACATTGTTTCTACCGCCGATACAAAGGCGCTTTACGATTTAGTGCCTTGCGACTCTGAGGTCGAACGAAAGTTCGTGAAAGATCTTGAAGCACGGCAGGACGTGAAGTTGTACCTCAAGCTACCGTACTGGTTCACGGTCCCGACTCCTGTAGGTGAGTATCGACCCGACTGGGCGATCGTGATGGAAGGTCCGGACGAACATGGAAAGCCCATCTTGTACCTCGTCGCCGAAACGAAGGGTTCGACCAGTAAAGATGACCTCCGCCCTAATGAGTGGCGACGCATCAAGTGCGGCACAGCACACTTTGGCTCGAAGCAGCTTAAAAACAAGGGCGCATTGATGGATGTAGACTATACCGTCGTTAAAGAGGCTGGAGATCTTCCGTACGGAGCCGGTGCCTGACAGAGACGCCACGCCTTTGGGAAGAATGAGACACGGATAAACATCGGGAGAAGTGACAGTGTGAGGCTGGGGGGTATCGACAGGAATCCAGACGGGAATGGAGTGAATGATAGAGGGATCTTCAAGAAGGCGCAACCAGGAGAAGGAAGATGAAAGACACGAGGCCATACCTCATCAACGACCACGAGGCGGATTGATTCGTAAGCCTCTGAATTTGGAGAGAATTTGTTCAGGCACTATATTTATCGCCAGTTGGTCTGACATCAGGCGTAGGTTATCAAGTTTGCATTTGATCCTGAAAGTGAGAATAACAATGGTAAAGAAGATTGTATTGAAACAAATAATCAAACCAGCCATTGACCAAAAAGGTATATGGGCAGTATTTGAAATAGACTTCTCTGTGGATCCGCCAGATATTAACCGCGATACATTCAGTTTTTACTATTCCTTAAAGGAGGCAGAGAAATACGCAGAGCAGTTGCAGGATGAAATAAACTAACTGTATTCATAACGAGATCAACTTGCTTCAGAATTTCCGATCTGGAGGACACCAATTCACTACGATCTACGTCGATACTCCTCATGAGGCTTTTCCATAGTATTGAGCTTTCCACTCCTGGTCTCCCGGTATTTCCCAAAATCCCACCCGTTAGTCGAAGGGTATTTGCGACCCCCCGGAGGATTCCCACCGTCGCTATGGCTATCCCTGCGATGCCCGTCACACGCTTTCGAACCACGCTTCATCAATCTTTACGACTTCGATGGTCTCCGATCTGACACCGAGGTTGAGTTCCTTAAGCTTGTTGGCAAGTTCATCACCATCAATCAAATCGAGTGCTGGAGCACCATCTCGCGTAGCTTCACGTATCGCGGCGGGAGTGAAAGTTCCTGTCGTGATGAAGAGTCCTTTGTCGGCACGGCCTACCATGGCCCCCCTGAAGTCGCGGATCTCACCGGCTGAAACGGAATTCTTATACTTCTTGCATTGGAAAACCACGTGGAAGCTCATGAGCCTGTTTATCCGTGCGATGCCACGGCCATCAATCCCACCATCTCCGCTGCGACCGGTCACCTCGACCTGGATGAAGCCAGATTCACGCAGGAGCCGCTGGGTGAGTCTCTCGAATGAAGCCGGATCCATCTTCTGTGTGAGAAGAGCGTGCAACTCTTGTTTCCAAGGTTCTTCAGGATCTGGGACTGGTGGAGATTCAGAGCTACCTCGCGCAATGCGGATGATTTCTTGAGGATCTACATGGTCGACCCTCTTCCCCTCGGACGTTAAGGACCAAACGCCCCTCGCCGAGTTTTCCAGATGTCCGGACTTTTTCAAGTACGTCCGTGCCCATCCCAATCGATACTCGATTTCCGTCTGATTGCTTTTCTCGGGATTGTGGGGCTGTGCGGTCATATCCTCCGGGAGCTTTTCGAGTTCGACCAACTTATTAAAGATTTCCTCGATCGAACCAGAGCCGCCGAGTGCATGGAGCGCGCGCAAGAGCGGATTCATCAGTCGATCGTAGGTAGGTAACTTAGAGGGGTCCTTGCTGTTTTTTGTCATCGCCACTCTCCCAAGGATTGTATTCTTGTTCTTGGAAATCTGTGTATCTAAGTCCCTGGTTGCAGCGTCCACAAAAAAAGGGCGGGAACGCTGACACCAAGGTCATCTCCGACCAACGGGCCTACTACAGCCCAGACA
>CAZAKZ010000266.1:0-4905 GCA_964485695.1 uncultured Planctomycetota bacterium
TCTCGGGGCCGCAGCCACTGCAGCATAGGCACTCGAGAATGCAACATCAGGGTACTGGACCAGCGATCTTCGGACGCCTCCACCTTTGCCGGAAGCCCCGTAGTGACAACGGGATAGGGTGTCTTCCATCCCTCGCCCCGAGGGACTTCCCAGGAGGACTCGAGGCACTGTCCAACCGGTTCATAGACCGCTTGCGGAGCGCGAATCGCGCTCGTACTCCACCGTGTCGAGAACCGACGGCACCTGCCTGTTGTCGAACTGAAGTGCGTGGCCTGAGGGACATCGGGCTGCAGCACCCTCGTTCACGGGCGAGAGGTCTGCGCCTGTGTAGCGGGAACCGAGAATGCGACCCCCGAACCTCGCTTGGCGGCCCACGGAAAGTCGCTGGACCACTTCAGTACGGCTTCACTGTCAGGTCGCTGACCCATCGAAAGAGGTCCAACCCTCAATGGCCATCCCCGACCTCGATCGGTCGGGCCAGCAGGATGTCGATGACCGCTTCCGTTCGGCCCATCGTGACACTGCCCCGCGACTGGGTGAAGTAGAGCACCATCAGGTCCTCGGCGGGCCAGACCCAGGCATACGTGCCATCCGATCCACTGTGACCAAACACGACCACCTCTCCCTTCTTGTCGTACAGCTGCATCAGTTGTCCGTAAGAGGAACCGAGGCGGGCAAAGCCGGTCGTCATCGTCGTCTTGGAAGCGGGTGTCAGGATCCGCTCGACCGCGGCCTCCGATAAGATCCGCCGGCCATCGACCACGCCCCCGTCGGAGACCATCGCCAGGAAACGGGCATAGTCGATCGGCGTCGAGTAGAAACCCTGCGCGAACATCGGGAAGCGGAAATACGGTTCTCCCTCCCATCGCCAGAACGGTCGCCAGCGTCCGCGGCCACCGGCGTACTTGGCCGCCACGCGCTGGACGCGAGGATCATCATCCCGCAACAGCGGGATCGTGTCACGCATGCCAAGGGGTTGGAGCAACCGTCGCTCGATCAACGTCTCGGTCGGCTCTCCGGTCGCCTGCTGGATCACGGCGGCAAGCGTATCGACATTGGCGTCGGCGTAGTGGTACCGCTCTCCCGGCTTGAAGAGCTGGGGCCCGTGTTCTCCCCAGTGATCACCGAGCTGTCGAACGTCGCTGTAGCTGCCATAGTTCGACCAGAGAGTCCCGGCAGATTTCATTGGCAGCCCACTCCGGTGAGTAAGGAGATGTTCGACCGTCACGCCACCGGAGGCCTCGGTGTCGAACGACGGGAGGTACTTCGCCACCGGGTCGGTCGATTTCAAGACCCCCTCGTCGATCAGCATCTGCGCGACGGCCCCGGTCAACGGCTTGGTCATCGAACGGATGCTGAAGATCGTGTTCTTCTCCATCCCTTGATCGCCGACCGGGTCGTCCTGCCCGAACACCTCGTGCATGATCGTCCGCCGGTTCTTGATGATCAGCAGTTCCGCACCGACGATCTCCTCCGCTTCGACAAAACCCGTGACGAGCTCCCACAGCCGCTCGATTGCAGCGCGCGGGATTCCCTGGCTCTCGGGCGTCGCCGCGGGGAATGGGTCTTCCGCCGTCCTCGATTCACCATCGCTTGCCTGGCTCGCCGCGGGCACGAGGGTGAGATCGACCCGGCGTGCCGTATTCGCCCCGACCTGCCCTACGGTCGGACCGGGTCCCAGCAGTAGCTCAAGACTGAACAACAGGCAACAAAAGGCGAGTGTCATGATTGACCAATATGCGTCTAGGTTTGCTCAGGGCTCAAAGACTCGATTCGCCTCCTCGACGACAGGTCACTTGGGGGACAAGCACTTCAAGCTGCCAGCGCATTGTACCCGCGACCATTCGGCCTGCGGACGGGCGGGTGCTGGGCAGCGCGCGCGGCCTGATCGTGGATCTCTCTGCGGCCGGGTGTCGCTTCCCCACGCGCCAGCGTCGGCTTCCCGGAGCGTCTGCGCCGCGCGGCGCGCGCGAACCCGCGCGACCATCTGGCCATCTCGCAGCACCTGCCGAACCAGGAGCAGCGCGACGAGCCCGCCACCTTCGGCCGGCAGCGCCTGACGCGCGGCGTGTAGGATCGGGGGCATGTTGCCCCTCCTCGCCGCCACCCTCTTCGCCCCCCAGGACCTGATCGAGCTCGGGGCGCGCAAGGAGCTGTTCGTCGACCGCCACCTGATCGAGTCCGTGGACGGCGTCGAGCTCGTCTTGCACCCGCCGCGCGACGAGGGCGAGGTGCTGCGCTTCGACGCCCCGTGGGAGGGCGGCTTCTCCGGGTACGTCACCGCGATCCAGGACGGCGGCGAGGTGCGGCTGTACTACCGCGGCCGCCCGCTGGGGTCGACGGACAACGGGCCGCTGGAGGTCACGTGCGTCGCGCTGTCGGAGGACGGGCTCACGTTCGAGAAGCCCGCGCTCGGGCTGTATCGGGTCTCGGGCACGCTCGGCAACAACGTCGTGCTGGCCGACGCTGAGCCGGTGACGCACAACTTCACCCCGCTGCTCGACGAGCGCCCGGGCGTCCCGCCGGACGAGCGCTACAAGGGCCTCGGCGGCAGCGAGCGCTCGGGCCTCGTGGCGTACGTCAGCGCGGACGGGCTGGAGTGGCGCAAGCTCCAGGACGAGCCGGTGATCACCGACGGCAAGTTCGACTCGCAGAACGTGGCGTTCTGGTCGGCGCACGAGGGCCGCTACGTCTGCTACTTCCGCACCTGGAGCGGCGGCGGGTGGACGGGGTACCGCACGGTGTCGCGCGCGACCTCCGACGACTTCCGGACGTGGTCCGCGACGGCGCCGATGACCTTCGGCGACGCGCCGCCTGAGCACCTCTACACCAACCAGACGCGCCCGTACCCCGGCGCGCCGCACCTGTACGTTGCGATCGCCGCGCGCTTCTTCCCCGGGCGGCGCGTCCTGACCGACGAGCAGGCGCGGCGCGTCGGCGTCGACGCCAAGTACTCCGGCGACTGCTCCGACGCGGTGCTGATGACGAGCCGCGGCGGCGAGGTCTACGACCGCACCTTCCTGGAGGGCTTCGTGCGGCCTGGGATCGGGCTGTCGAACTGGGTCTCGCGCACGAACTACCCCGCCTGCGGGCTCGTGCGCACCGGGCCGGAGGAACTCTCGCTCTACGTCCAGCACGACTACGCCCAGGACTCCGCCCACGTGCGGCGCTACTCCCTGCGCCTCGACGGCCTCGCCTCCGCGCGCGCGGGGTACGACGGCGGCGAGCTCGTGACGCGCCCGGTCACGTTCGACGGCGCGCGCCTCGTCGTCAACTTCGCGACCTCGGCCGCTGGCGAGGCGCGCTTCGAGCTGCGCGCCACGGACGGCGAGCCCCTGCCCGGGTTCAGCTACGCGGACCACGCGCCGCTGATCGGCAACGAGGTCGCGCGCGAGGTGCGCTGGTCGGGCGACCTGGCGGCGCTCGCCGGGCGCACCGTGCGGCTCGCGGTCCGGTTGAAGGACGCGGATCTCTTCTCCGTGCGCTTCGCGCCCGCGGAGGAGGGCCGCTGAGGCGTTGGTGCATGGCTTGAGGCCGCCGCCCACAGCGCGCGGAAGGTGGCACCAAAGTGGCACACGTCCGCCACTGACGGAATGCGAAATCCAACCCCCCCGGTCACAACTCCCGCCCCCCACGGCAGTTATGTGGAGCGGGCGATGGGACTCGAACCCACGACATTCAGCTTGGGAAGCTGGCAACCTGGCCGGTGCCATGTCCGCCCATGTCCGCCATTGTCCGCCCATGTCCCCTCATGTCCGTCGGGCGGCCGGGCTCGGATGGACATGAACGGACATGGGGGGACATGAGACCTGGCATCAAACGACAACGGGGTCCGGGAACCGCCATCCTGGCAGGCTCCCAGCGGGCAGCCTGGATTCCCAGCCTCAGCCAGGTCGATGGGGGAAGTGCGCCGCGCATGGGCCTCCGGGTCTCGGTGTAGTGGCCACCTGACAGAACCAAGGTCGGGGCATCGGCCCGGGCCCATCCTGCACCGGGGACAGAGAAGCAGCTACTATCGGGCGGGATGGTTGGCCAGCGGGGGATCTTGAGGAGGATGAACCTGTGCCTCCGATAACGAGTCTTCTCATCGGAGGGGCCGGATTCTTCTTGGTCCTCTGGCAGTCGAAGAGGTCAGCACTCGAAGCTGGGGTTGCCTTCGGGCGTCGGGTGAAGGTGGCGGCCGCCTTTGGGCTGCTGACTTGCACGCCTGCTGCGGCCTATTGGGTGCTGGACATGCTGGCCCCCAATACTGGGGAGTGGGCGCCATCGCGCATCGCCACCGTAGGGCTCTCAATGATGGCCCTGGCCTTCCTTCTGGTGAGAGTCCAGGCCGTGGCGAGATCGCCCTACTCACGAGGCGCTCCTCTCCCACGAGCAGAAGACGGAGACCTTCGCTCCCAGGTTGAGGCGATCTCCATCGGGATGTCGTTGGCTCCCCCCGAGACCTACCTGGCAAAGACGATCTCAGCATCCCCAACCGTGAATGCGGTGGTCAGCGGACTACTGGGTCCAGTCCTAGTGGTCACCGACGGAGCCATGGACGCGCTCGATCGCGAGGAACGCGGCGCCCTGATCGCCCACGAGCTCGCACACCTGGCCAACCGGACCATCTGGATCTACGCGGCGCTTCTGTCCTCTGTGTGTGCCGTCTCGGTCGCAGCAAGCTGCATGGTGCACCCGGTGACGGCTCACTGTCTCCCCCTGGCGTTGGTCGTCGGCTTGGTTCCACTCGTCTCCCGCGTGGAGGAGTACCGCGCTGACCGGCGAGGCGCCAGGGCTACGAGCCACGCCGCGATGGCCAGAATGCTCCGTGCGGTGACGGCTTCACTCCGGCCTCGTGGATCGGGCAATGACCTTCCCCCGGGAAAGTGGACACCCAATCTGCGCGGAAGCGCAAGGATGTCC
>CAZAKZ010000267.1:0-4889 GCA_964485695.1 uncultured Planctomycetota bacterium
AGGTTAGTGGATGTGGGGATCGCCGCCGGCCTCACAAACCTGGTGGTGTGGCCTTTCTTCGATTCGGTGCGCGATGACCCGCGCTTCGCGGAACTCGTTGCCCGGATGGGGTATCCACGGTAGCGCAGGATCGGCACGCGGTTCGACAACAAAATGTGTCGAAACCTTGTGAAGTCTGCATCACTCGAGAATGTTTGTCGGCTTCCCATCCAAGCTGATTTGATTTCTCTTGCCCCAATAATCCTCTATGCCGTCGCGACCTAGCTGATCTGCCCATTTCAACAACGCTCTTCTCTCGCCTGAGTACTCGTAGAATGGGACGGCAAAACCACATGATGTTTGAACCAGTTCCACGTGCATTTCGAAAAACTGTCTAACTCCAATGTGATCGTCGAACAACTTGCCCAGAGTCTCCCACCTGTTGTCTCGAGGATGTACAACATCAGCCTGACCATACAATCTGAGAATCAACGGCTGTTTGTCGAACGAGCAGAACATAACCGTCATTCTTCTGTTCTCCTGGACATGGGCCGACGTTTCGTTTCCACTGCCAGTATGGTTCAACCACACCACCGTGGTGGGGCCCACAACCCTCAATGTGTCCATACCTTTTGGAGACACATTGACTGTTCCTTCCGCTCCTGCGGTGCCGACAAAGAACAGATGCTGCTTCTTAATGAAATCGATGTGCCTCTTCTCGAGTGCTTTGAACCTGTCTGCCATAGCTCACCTCTCGATCTGGTTCGGCAGGGCATTTGACGGTACATCTCCGAGCGCTTCTGCCCTTGCCTTGATGCAACATAGGGCGTGGTTCCAAACGACATCGTGAACTTACCCGGAAACGGAAACCTGAAGAGTCTCCACAACAGCTCCCACGGCGGTTTACTGAAATCCATCCACAAGAGGGGACTGGCATATATCAGCAAACCGGTACACCTTAACTTGTTATGGCCGACACCTTTGAACGCCTGAAAGCCGCCCTCGCCGACCGCTACACCATCGAGTGTGAACTCGGTGCTGGCGGTATGGCCACCGTGTACCTGGCCCACGACATCAAACACGACCGCAAGGTCGCGATCAAAGTTCTCCGTCCCGAACTCGCTGCCGGCATTATGACATTGACTCTAACATCACAACACTGACAACTCACGGACGACAAGCATCATGACAACGCCATCAGACACCTTCAAAATCGCCGCAGTCCAGGCAAGCCCGGTGTATCTCGATCTGAATGCAACCATCGACAAGGCATGTTCCCTCATCAACGAGGCGGGGAATAAGGGGGCTGCTCTCGCTGCCTTCCCGGAGGCGTTCGTTCCCGGCTACCCGGTGTGGGTTTGGTTCATACCCCCCGGGCACACTGCCCCGATTCGTGAGCTGTACGCACGCCTGGTTGAGAACTCCGTGACGGTTCCGAGCGATGCAACCGATCGTCTCTGCAAGGCGGCGAAAGACGCCGGAGTTGCCGTCACGATCGGCATCAACGAACGGAACGCTGAAACCAGCGGGTCCACACTCTACAACACATTGCTCTACATCAGTGCCGACGGCGAAATTCTCGGCAAACATCGAAAGCTCATCCCAACTGTCGGCGAGCGCCTGGTGTGGGGCCAGGGAGACGGAAGCGATTTGCAGGTGTATGACTTTCCCTTCGGCAAGGTCGGCGGGCTGTTGTGTTGGGAGAACTACATGCCGCTCGCCAGGTACGCCATGACCGCATGGGGCACGGAGATCCTTGTTGCACCCACGTGGGATCGTGGCGAGCCATGGCTCTCGACGATGAGGCATTCCGCAAAAGAGGGACGGTGCTTTGTCGTAGGCGTTTGCTCGGCCATGGCGAAAGACGACATTCCCGACAGTCTGAGCTTCAAGGAAGAGTATCTCCAGTCGATCGAAGACTGGGTCAACCCTGGGCTCTCAGTGATCGTCGACCCAGACGGGAAGATCGTAGCAGGACCAGCGGAGAAAGAAGAAACGATTCTCTATGCCGAGGTGAGCAAGGACCTCATTACCGGCCCGCGTTTCCAGCTCGATACAGTCGGTCACTATGCCCGGCCAGATGTATTCGAGTTGAGGGTGCACAAGACCCCACGGCCGATGATCACCGAGGTGGAGGAGTTGTTTATCGAGGATTAGGGAGTCCTTCGCTGCTTAGCGATTGAACCCCTTCACTCGCTATCCCATAGTGGATTGGTGAAGGGGGGGCGCTGCTCGATGCACCTGCATTCATCCGCTGCTCTACGCTTCCTTCTTCCCGAGCGATGTCCTTGTCATCGAGCCACAGCTAGGCCTGACTCTCCGGTCAGGCGAAGGGCAGAGCGAGACTGGTGTCTATCTGGGTGGCGACATTGGACACCTGTTCAGTGGGCCGGAAGTGAAATCCCTGCCGTTGGCTGGCAGTCTGGGCTTCGGGGCGACTTCCGGCGAGGGTGATTCTAGAAGCGGACTCGCGGTCGGCGGGAAACTCGGGTACCGTATCCCGCTCACCACCGGTCTCACAATGCGGGTGGAAGACGGATATCGGCGGTGGTTAGACTCCGGGCTCAACGAATTCAGAGTTGCCATTGGTATTGGCGGTATCATTCGCGGCTCACGATAGAATTGGGCTTGCAGGTACGCATTGGGAGCCCGCTGCTCAACTGCCAACCAACTGCGAAGCCCCACTGATTATTAATCCGTTGCTCCCCCAGAAACGCTAGTCATCAAACATCCCGTCGAATTGACGAAACATGTTGTGTTTCCGGAACCGGATGTACATCTACTTACCAGACCCTTCGGGTGCTACATTCTCGCATGGCATTTGTCTAAGTTGTTCCGGATTCCACTGTGTAGGGAGACGCCATGGTTGAGAAGAAGCGAATCCTCTTGGTGGATGATGAGTTGGCGGTCACGAAGGCTCTTCAACGCTACCTCGAGCGAACCGGGCGTTTTGATGTAAGAGCTGAGAACGAATCGGCAAAAGCACTTAGCACTGCGCGCGCCTTCCGACCTCACTTGATTCTCCTCGACGTCTTTATGCCTGACATGGACGGTGGTGAGGTCGCTGCTCACCTGGCGAAAGACGGAGCGTTGAGTGGAGTGCCAATTGTCTTTTTGACCGGGCTCGTTAGTTCCAAAGAGGTGGATTCCATAGGGAAGGAGATAGCAGGCCGCCCTGTCCTTGCCAAACCGGTATCAGCGGAAGATCTCTTGGCTTGCATTGAGGCGTACGTGGCGTGAAGCGTACGGCGGTCGCTCGAGGCGACCGCGGGGAGTACCGATCATGACAAATTTTTTGGCGTTAGTGTGTTTCGCGACGGGCGCTATCGCCTTCGGCCGTTTCTTTTTCCTTGCGCCGCGTCTCAGGTCGGAACGGATCGGTCCGCCGCCCACGAAGATGCAGAAGTGGTTTCCATGGCTGCCAGGTCAGTTCACACCCGAGGGCGCGAGATTGTACAAACAGATGAACGGACTCCTCCTCATCGGATGGTTGTTGTTGATGGCAGGAGTCGTGCTGTCGAGGTAGAGTGGAACTATGAACCGATCCCATCAAATCATCCTGCTGCCAATCTTTTTTTGTTGCCTTCTCAATAGTTGCCGACAGTTCGAAAGGCGTCAGGAGAACATCGTTTCCGGAATGACCGCGCTCACTCCCGTGCCGTTCAATGAGGTGCGCCTGGAAGATTCTTTTTGGCTACCGCGGCTACTCACTCAAGCGGAGACTCTCGTGCCGTTCGCGTTGGACAAGACTCTCCCCGCAGTTGAGAACCTGCGCAAGACGGCCAATTTCCTGAGAGGTGACACCACAGACCTCCCATTTCCCCACCGGTATGTTTCCTCCGACCTGTACAAGGTCATGGAGGGAGCCGCCTACCTGCTCTCGATAAATGAAGATCCTGAACTCGAACGACGCCTGGACGAGATCATCGACGTAATTGCGGCGGCCCAGCAGGAGGATGGTTACCTCTACGTGGCGCACATAACCGGGGTATCCAGCGACCACGATCATTGGGGCGGCGGTGGCATGGGCGACAGACCCTATTCATTCGTGCTGCACAGTCACGAGCTGTACAACATGGGTCACATGTACGAGGCCGCGATCGCCTACTATCTAGCGACCGGCAAGAACAAATGGCTCGAGGTAGCGGAAAAGAACGCCCGCCATATCAACCGCGTCTTTTTCGAGGGCGACCCCGGCTACAATGATGGACAGCCCGTCAACCAGGCGCCGGGGCATGAGGAGATCGAACTCGCCCTGGTGAAGCTCTACCGGGTCACCGGTGAGCAGCTCTACTTGGAGATGGCCAAGAAGTTCCTGGACATACGCGGCAGGACTTACGTGCCGCAGGGCGAGGACTACATGGCGCCCACCTACTCACAGCAGCACCTGCCAGTCGTCGACCAGCGCGAACCGGTCGGCCATGCGGTCAGGGCTACGTACCTCTACTCGGCGATGGCCGACGTGGCGGCGCTGTTCGAAACCGATGAGTACGATGCGGCCCTGCACGGCATATGGCAGAACATCGTGGACACGCGGATGCACATCACCGGAGGTCTGGGGGCGGTACACGGCATCGAGGGCTTCGGCCCGCCATACCACTTGCCCAACAAGGAAGCTTACAACGAGACATGTGCCGCTGTCGGTAACGTCCTCTTCAACCACCGCATGTTTCTCGCAACCAAAGACGCGGCCTTCATGGATGTGGCGGAGATCGCGCTGCTCAACGGCGCACTGGCAGGGGTGAACATCGAGGGCAATCGGTTCTTCTATGTGAACCCACTCGAAGCAGACGGAACCACGGGGTTCAACCACGGAGCGGTGGGGCGCGCTCCATGGTTCAACACGGCCTGCTGCCCCTCGAACCTCGCCCGCGGAATACCGCAGGTGACCGGCATGATGTATTCGGTCG
>CAZAKZ010000268.1:0-4856 GCA_964485695.1 uncultured Planctomycetota bacterium
ACGAGCAGGACGCGCTTCAGTCCGCAGCCTCCTGGAGCTTAACGGCATTGGGTACCTGTCGCAGGTGGACCCGAGGCTTCAATTCGGCCTCGGCAAGTCCCGGCGCGCGGATCTCGTCGAGATCCGATGGCCCGACGGCCGCACCACGCGGCTGAAGAACGTGGCCGGGGATCGGATACTGACGGTAGTGCAAGATGCAAAATGACGGACGACGGTTACGAATCGTGGTCTCCTGTATGACCGTTACCGCCCTGTGCATCGTTCTGGCCACACTCCTGAAAGCCGAGGGGAAACACAAGAAACCCGTCTACGTGGGCGCGAGGGTGTGCGCCACCTGTCATCGAGGCAAGGAGATGGGACATCAGCACAGCCGCTGGCTCCTGTCCGGGCACGCCAGGGCCCACGCCTCGCTCGCGAAAGAAGAGGCCAGGAAGATCGCCGACCTGAGTGGCATTCCCTTGGAGCCCCGGAAGTCGGCCATATGTCTGGGCTGCCACGCCACGGGTGGAGAAGCCGAGGCGTGGGAGAAGGACGAGACGTTTCGCGTCGAGGACGGCGTCCAGTGCGAGATGTGCCACGGCCCAGGCAGTGAGTACATGGACAGGGCCATCATGGTCGATCCCAAGGCCGCCAGGAAAGCGGGGCTACGGATGCCGACCCGTCACGATTGCATGGGGTGTCACCATATCAAGGGGTCCCACGTGGCTATCCTCCGGCAGCCCGCGCTGGACATGGACAGGGCATGGAAGCAGATCGCTCACCCCACTCCCGTGGGCTCAAAAAGCCCGCAGCCGGCCCCCACGAAAAAGCCGATGCCCGAGTACACCGGGCCGAAGTACGCCGGCGTCAGGGTCTGTGCGGCGTGCCACATGGGTCCGGAGATGGGGTATCAGTTCAGCAAGTGGCGCATGAGTCCACACGCCCGTGCCCATGCAGTCCTCTCGACGGCCGCGGCGGCGGCCATGGCGGCGGCCATGGGGGTCCGGGAGGATCCCCAGTCCAGTCCCAGTTGTCTGAAGTGCCATGCGACGGCGCCCCACCGACGGCCGGCCGGAGTGCTCCCGTCCTACGCCCACCACGAGGGCGTGGGGTGCGAGGCCTGCCATGGTGCGGGCAGCGACTATGCGCGCGAGGCAATCATGCGGGACAGGCGTGCGGCCGTCAGGGCCGGGCTCGTGGGGAAGCCGCGGGAACGCTGCCTCGGGTGCCACTTAAGTGCCCACGGCAAGCCCTTTGACCTGGAGGCAGCCCTGAAGAGGATCGCGCATCCCACCCGGCCACCGATCGAGCGGACGACACCCCGCTACAAGACGCCCCTGAACATGGCCCTGACCCCGGACGGCAAGGAGCTCTACGTGGCGTGCGAGGCCTCGCACACGGTGGTCGTGGTGGATGTCGCTTCACGTCGGAGGATCGCGGAGATCGAGGCCGGCCACCATCCCACCGACGTAACCTTCACCCCGGACGGCCGGATGGCTTTTGTCAGCAATCGGCTGGACGATACGGTGTCCGCGATCAGCGTATCGGCACGTAAGGTGATCGATACCCTCCCGGTGGGGGATGAACCCCACGGCGTGCTGACCGACCGCCCCGGCAAGCACCTCTACGTGCTGAACACCTCTTCCGACAGCATCTCTGTCATCGACATAGCGTCGTTGAAGGAGGTCAAACGCCTGGAGGCGGGCCGGGGTCCCTGGTCCCTGGCGCTTTCCCCCGACGGCTCGCGTATCCATGTGTCGAACAGTCTTTCCCGCTTCGTGAAGTTCCGGACCCCGTCGATGTCCGAGGTCACCGTCCTCGACACCGGAAGCGCCGTGGTGACCGATCGCGTCGTGTTACCGGCCGCGAATCTGTTGCAGGGCGTGGCCTGGCACCCGAGCGGGAAATTCGCGCTGGTGACCCTAAACCGCACCAAGAACCTGGTGCCGATGACACGGCTATTGCAGGGCTGGACCATCACCAACGGCTTGGGGATCCTCTGGCGGGACGGTCGTGTGGACCAGGTGCTCCTGGACGAACCAAACCGCTGCTTCCCCGACCCGACCGACGTGGCGGTCACCCCCGATGGCCGCCTGGCCCTGGTGACAAGCTCCGGGTCCGACCGCGTGGCGGTGATCCGTGTATCGAAACTGGTCACCATGCTCGAGAGGGCCTCGGACCACGAGCGCGAGCGCGTGTTCCCGAACCACCTCGGGAAGCCCACGGAATTCGTCGTCAAGCACATCGAAACGAAGAACAGCCCACGCGGGATCTTGATCACCCCGGACGGCAGGACGGCTTTCGTGGCCAATGCCCTGGACGACTCGCTCACGGTCATCGATATCCCGAAACTCGAGGCCGTGGAGCGCATCGATCTCGGGGGGCCGAAGGTGATCACCAGGAACCGCGTGGGTGAACGGCTCTTCCACAGCGCGGCCATCACGTTTCACCATCAGTTCTCTTGTCACACCTGCCACCCCGACGGCCACATCGACGGCCTCACCTACGACATCGAGCCCGACGGAATCGGCTTCAGCCCCGTGGACAACCGGACGCTCCGGGGGATCCTCGACACGGCGCCTTTCAAATGGGAAGGCACAAATCCGAACCTGCATCGCCAGTGCGGCCCCCGCCTGGCCGTCTTTTTCACCCGGATCCAGCCGTTCACGCCGGATCAGCTGGCCGCACTGGACCACTACATCTGCACCATCCCGCGGCCGCCGAACCGCTACCGACCCCTGGGGGCGAAACTTACCGAAGCGCAGCGCCGGGGAAAGGCGATTTTTGAGAGGACCACGACCAACGACGGGCGCGTCATCCCAAAGAAAAACCGTTGCATCACATGCCACTTTCCCCCACTCTACACCGACCGAACCCAGCGGGACGTAGGCACGAAGATGTGGCTCGACCGGTCCGGTGATTTTGATGTACCGCATCTCAACAACATATACGACTCGGCACCGTATCTCCACAACGGCATTGCCGAGACGCTGGAGGAGATCTGGACGAGGTACAATCCCGAGGACAAGCACGGTGTCACCAACGACATGACGAAAGACCAGCTGAACGACCTCATCGAGTATCTCAAGACACTCTGAGGATCAGGCATCCAGGATTCCGGGAGCGGTCATGAAGACATTTTCAGCAGCAATCGTGATCCTCGTTCTCGCCTGGCTCACGGCGGCCGCCTTCGAGCCCGACCGTGCCTCTGCGGGCGAGGAGGATGAGCCCCGGAATGCGCCCCCGCCCCCGGCGGCGGAGAACCTCCCCTATGTCTACACGAAATGGAAGCACTTCACCGTCGAGGACGGCCTGCCGAACGACCACATCTTCGCTGTCGAGGTGGAAGGTCCCCGGGTGTGGGTCGGGACCGAGGGCGGTCTGGCACAGCTCGACAAGCGGACGGGAAAAATCCGCAGCTGGAAGGAAAAGGACGGTCTTCCCTGGAGGGTCGTCTCCTCGCTGGACTTCAACCACAAGACCGGAGAGCTCTGGATCGGGATGTTCGGCGGCGGAATCGCCCGGTTCAGCGGCGGACGCTTCGACCACTTCCACCAGCTGAACAGCGGGCTGGTGAATGACGTCGTCTACGGCATTGCCGTCGAAAACGACAATGTATGGGCGGCCACGACGGCCGGAGCCAGTCGCTATGACACGATCAGAAAGACGTGGACCATCTACACCGAGAAGAATGCCCCCATGGAGGAGATCTGGAACTACGGTGTTTCCTACGACGCCGGAAAGGTCTATCTGGGGATCTGGGGAAGCGGAGTGCTCGAGTTCGACGTGGCCACGGAGCGGTGGAAGGACTACCTCGATCCGGACGGGGAGATGGAGATCGATCTCTACCGGGATGACGGTCTCGTCCACGTCATCACCACCGGCACGAGTCACATTGACGGCATCCTCTGGGTCTCGACCTACTTCGGAATGAGCCGCTACGACGGGCGCCACTGGCGGGGGATCTACGCCCACGAGACCGGGCTCCCCAGCGACTTCGGCAACGCTGTCACTGGCCGCAGCGCCGACGAGGCGTGGTTCGCAACGGACAAGGGCCTCGGCGTCCTCGCCGATTTCCCGTCCGACACCTGGGTGACTTATACCAGGGACTCCGGAACCCGTGCCGGCAAGGCCGTGATCCGCCGGGGTACCAGGGAGCTGAAGACCGTCCGCATACCGGTGTGTATTCCGCACAATTACGTTCTCTGGGTGGAGATCGACGGCAACGACGCCTGGGTCGGCACGTCCAGGGGACTGGGCTGGGCGATCGGTTCAGGATACTACCGGGGTTTGAAGGCTAGGTGAGCCATGAGGTACTTCTCGTTTTCATCCATCTTAGTTCTCTTTGCGGTCTTCCTCCTGGCCGCCGGGGCATGCGTGGGGACGATCCAGGAAAATGCCCGGGTGAACGCGGAGACCCGTGAGGTCCTGAGGAAGATCGACTCGGTCACCCCGTACGAGGTGCCCGACCTGAGGTTGCGGGAGGATCCGGACTATGCACGCACCTCCAGGGACGTGGGGCCGTTCAGGCACGTGAAGCCGTTCAAGGAGCACTTCCTGCTGCAGCTGGAGTACACCGGACCGGGGCGGGCGAAGCCCGAGCCAGAGAACGTGAAGACCGTGAAGATCGGCTTCATCGGGCCCATCGAGTCCACCGTCTCGGTGGCCACCGGCGGCAGGAGCCACGAGGAAGCCCTGGGCAACAAGATGCTCCAGGGCGTCCGGTTGGCCCTGGAGGAGGCCAATGCCCGGGGCGGATACCTGAAGCGCAAGATTCCCTTCGAGCTCGTGGTCAGCAACGACAACGGGCTCTGGGGTGCCTCGGGGAACGAGATCGTGAAACTGGCGTACAGGGACAAGGTCTGGGCGATCCTGGG
>CAZAKZ010000269.1:0-4836 GCA_964485695.1 uncultured Planctomycetota bacterium
CTTTCCCCGGCTCCCTCCGGTCGCCCCCCAGCGGAAAGCCGGCTTGCCATCCCAGTCTCGTCACTCCAGGTCTTCGCGGCGAGCCCGGCATCGCAAACCGGCTTCTCGTGATTTGTGGAAGGGGAGCCCCCACGCTCCGCGCCCGTGCTCCCCTCGTGCCGCGCTTCATGCTTCCGGTGTCACGCCGGGAAACCCGTCGTGCCATCCTCAGCATCAAACGCGTCCCTCACCCCTCACCCCAAAGCTGACATGCCGGCTGCAACGCACCCGTCACGCCAGCCCCGGCCCGACAAGCACCCATCATCACACCCACCACCAGGGCACTCTTCACGCGCGCGTGCGTAAGAACCGTACTACCGGTAAGACTGTATAACTCTACTACTCTTCTTCTGGTGCTACCGGTCCTGTGCTCTGCTGTGCTGTAACCGTGCACACGTGGTTTTCCCGTGCGACTTCTGTGCGCACGACCCGTGCACACTTCGTGCACGTTTTGCGCACGCATCCCGCACGCACGTGCGTTCCGCGTGCATTTCCCAGCACACGATTCGACCTCAGGTCGCAACGGTTGCGACCTGAGCTGCCTTCATGGGGAGATGGGGGCGGCAATTTCGGCCCACAGCCGGGGTGGGCGATTCATCCAATCGGCGGGGGTGTGCGTGGCCGGGTCCGCCCTCCGCGCTATCGCGCTACGTGCCGTCCCCATCCCCCGCCCACCCGTTGGCCAACTCGCTTGTCGGCGCTGTTCACTCGTCTTCGCCTACGGGCGAAGTCGGCTCACATCCGCCGCCTGCGCTCGTGGCCCCCGCCTGAAAGATTTGGCCAGCGTGCCCGCGGCTCTCGCCGCCGGCACCGTCAGGTGTCGGATTCCGACACCTGACACACCCACTCACAAATCCAGCCGCTGCCGCTCACGCTCCACGCCGCCGACTTCGTCCGCGGCTTTCGCCCAAAGTCGGGACCCGTTCGCTCGGTCGGCTCCCATGGCCCTCGTCGATCCGACGAAGCTGCCGCACGCGCACTTGGTACGTATTCCTGGATTTCCGCGAGTAGCTGACAGTCGCGAAGGTCCCGTAGATGCCGATCCCATGCACGTACACCTTGTGCACGGCCCCGAGCTTATCTCTCATCCACGCCCAGTCGCCCGCCCGCAACGAGCCCCCATCGCCATGACTCTTCGGACTCGTCATCGATCCACTCCATACCCGTCCCACCCACCCACCCGCTTCAGCCTTTACCGGCTCCCACGCAAGCGCGTGTGCGGCTCCACCCCTGTAAATCCCTGAACCTAACAGGGCCGCATTTCACACAACCACCGGCCCCGCAGTCACATGCCGTGATTCGTCTCCTCGCCGTTCTCACCGCTCCTTCGCTCGATTTCCTCCGAAATCTCGAGCATTCGTGCCCGTTTCGACGCAATAACGTCCCTGATCAGGGGCCCGAGGAGCTCCCTCTCCTGGCGGAGCTCCTCCAGCGTCATCCGCCGCACGTGTCGATACACCCTTCGCCGTGCCATCTACGCATCCCTCCTTTCCTATTCACGACTTCCCCCCGGCCCGTCCACACCGGGGGGAAGTCGTCATCCGCCATGTCCCGCCGGCTTCCGCCTGCCTTGTTTCGCCACCTTCAGCGGGAAGAGCGCCCGCAACGCCGGCCACAGTTCCAGCGCCCGCCTGTGCCGCTTCTCCACGCATGCCTTCGTCACGCCCTGGGCCAGGGCGATGTCGTCATACTTCACGCCCGCGAACCGCCACGCCACGACGTCGCGCAGCTCCGGCCTGAGCTTCAGCAGACCCACCACGATCTGCTGCATCACCGCCACCGGAAGCTGCTGCTCCGGCTCCGGCTCACAGTGATCGTCATGGTGGGCGTTCCGTACGCGACTCTCGTCAAACTCAATCGCGAACCCCGATCCGCTCATCACGTCACACGTCGAACAGGGGATCTCCTTCCACGCCTTCCCCTCGTACTTCCCTTCAGCGATCGCCGCCGCGTGTTCACACTTGTGGCAACCCCTCATGTCGACACCTCTTTCCATTCGTGCTTTGCACGTGTCGCCCAGATCCACGTGAACCAGGGGAACTCCACCCGTGCCTGGTCAAACGCCAGCTTCGCCCGCTGCTGGCTGTGAAACGCGTAGCGCCCCTTCACCTCGTGACACTCGATTCGGCCGCCCTCGGTCACAACCACCCAGTCCGGCGTGTAGCGGTGACCGTTCTCCATCCGGAACGTCAGCCCCTCGTAGCGGACGGCCGCTACGTCCGAGCGTCGGTCCAGGACCTCCGCCCGGTACGCCGCCTCTGTCTTGTTCGGCTGCCGCCCACGCTTCTGCTCGACCGGCGTCGGCGGCTCCTCGACCGCTGGCGAAGCCTCCTTCCGCAACACCCCGTCCACCTGCGCCTGCAGGTGCGCCGGGAGATCTTCATACTTGAATCTGCACCCACCCACTTCTGTGCCTCCTCGCGCCTGCGCCGCCGCCACATCTTCTGCACTACTCCTGCACGTTTCCTGCACGTTCGTGCTGCCGCTGTGCGCGTTTCTTCGCACGCGCGACGCGCATCCGTTGCGCATTCCGCGCACGCCGCTTCGCCGGGTCGCCGTTGTGCCGCTCCCAGTTCGGGAGCACTACCGCGTCACCCGTTTCCACCAGCCAGCCAACCTCTACGAGTGCTTCCCCAATGCCCTCCACCCCGGCCGCGAACGACACGTCCGCCGCCGTTACCCCCGGGATAATGCCGTTCTCGGTCACATCCTCCGCCCACTCCCAGAACATCATGCAGCAGCCCGCCGCATGCTGCGGCGTGCTTCCCAGCAATCGGGCCAGCCGCAACACCTCGGGCTTGCGCACGAGGCCCTTCTCCCACTCAATCCAAAGACCCGCCATACAGGCTCACCTTTCTCCAATACTGTTTAC
This sequence comes from uncultured Planctomycetota bacterium, assembly GCA_964485695.1. GTDB lineage: Bacteria > Planctomycetota > JAFGQW01 > JAFGQW01 > JAFGQW01 > CAZAKZ01. Next base: position 2,912 of record CAZAKZ010000269.1, read on the forward strand.
TGCAAACTGCCTACTGCTTGCCCTGAGCCCTGTCGAAGGGCTCACTGAATTCACCTCCATCCGTGCGCCGCCAGGCACGCTTCTACCGCCCGGCGCGTTGCGCCGCGGCACAACCACTCCCGTAGATCCTTCGCCGGTAGGACCACCACTCGGGCCCGCACGCCGAGCTGACCGCACAGCGTCCGCGCTCCCTTGATCCCCGGCCCATCGTTGTCTGCCAGCACAGACACCCGCTTGATACCGCGCCGCCGACAGAACGTCCCGATCTCCCGGGCGCCCCCGGTGCACGACGGCCGCCCGATCGCGTGAAGGCCCATCGACACCGCGGCCGCCGTGTCGGTTGGCCCTTCCACCACAAGCGTCTCTTCCGGCACCACCATGTCCGGCAGGAAGATTCCCTGCCGGCTTCCGCGCAGCGCCCACTTCTCGCCGACATCCGACCGCAGCCGGATCCCCGCGAAATCCTCCTTGCCGTCGAACATCGGGAACCCCCACGCCTCGTGCGGCCAGGCCCAGCACGCGCCCAGGGCGCGCAGCGCCTGCCGCTTCACTCCCAGGCTTCTCGCGAGCGTGTTCACCTGGTCGTCAGTCGTCTTGTCGCCCCAGCGTGCCCAGGTCTTGCCTACCGCATCCGCCGACAGGTAGCGCCGTGCCGGTGGCGGCGCCCCACGCCGCGCAACGCGTAGCACGGAAATCTCCCGCCCCGACCGGTGTAACCAGCCGCCGTTGCGCAGGCGTCGATCCGACTCCGCCCGCATGCAACACACGGCCGAACCGTCCGCCGCTACCGTGCACCAGTCCGGCTTTCCGCAGATGGGGCAGGGGGACTGCCTTGATACTCGCACCCAACCCGAAGTGCTACGCATGCCAGAACTCCTCGCGCGGTATCCGCGACTTTCGTTTCCCGAAGATTCCATCCAAAAGCATCGACGCCACTTCTCGCGTCTCATTCCCCGTGTGCCCGTGCTTGCGGAGGATCCGTGCCTGCTTGTACGAGCAGAGCCCCTCATCCCACCGCCGGAAGATCTCGCCGATCAGCTGGCGCCCGCCGGCGTAGTCCACCGAGTCCGGATCGATCCCCGCTTTCTCGAGAACCGACCGCTGCTTCGTGCTTAGCTGCTTCCCGGTGTTCCACCCGCGCGACTTCGCCGGTGAGAGCTCGAACACATCGAATGGGCTCACATCCCGCGTTGCCCACGACGCTTTCGCTTTCAGGTTCGCCCGGCGGGCTGCTTCGCGCGCCCGCTCGCGCTCCTCCTCGATCGCCCTCTCCTCGTCATTCAAGGCCTGCGCCATGTCGACCGGCCCGCCGGTCTCCTTTGCTTTCGCCACTGCCCGCTCGACTGCCTCATCAGAGACGTTGCCGCCCAGGATGTCCGCGCTCGTCATCAGCTTGTGCCGCCCCGAGTTCCCAACGAAGTCCACGACCAGGCACGCCGGCTTCGCGCTCCCGCCGATCGCCAGCCGCCGTTCCTCGGCTGGCTCCACCCCGTCGACAAGCCCCGGTAGCGGCCGCGTGGCCCGGCCGACCATCTGCGCATAGAGCGCACGGCTCTTCGTCGGCCGCCCCATCACAACCACTTCTACGCCCGGATCGTCGAATCCCTCCGTCAGCACCCCCACGTTCACCATGTACTGCAGCTCTCCCGACGAAAAGGCGGACAGCGTCCTGCGGCGCTCCTCCTTATTCGTCTTCCCGCATACCCAACCCGCGCAACGTTCCCGATGCCGGTTGAGGATGTCGCACAGCCTTTCGGCGTGGGCCACGCTCGACGCGAACACCAGCGCCCGCCGGTCTCCGGCAATCTCCACCGTCGGACCCGCGATCTCATGCAGGTTCCGCTCCTCCTCCATCACACGCGCCAGGTCGGCGCCGTTCAGGTCGCCGGCCGTCGTCCGGATCCCCGAGAAATCCAGCCCCGACA
>CAZAKZ010000270.1:0-4783 GCA_964485695.1 uncultured Planctomycetota bacterium
CCAAAAATACTCTCAGAATCGATGGGTGTCATGCAGGCTTGCCGAAAGGACACAATCAATCCCGAACCACCCGAGCAGGAAGTCTACAAACTCGCCCGGGCTGAAGCCTGCTTTAAGATAATAGAAGATTAGATGTATGCCGACCTCCGCGTCGAATGCATGCACTCTCGCAAACCGACTGTAGAATCCGTCTGCGTCTGCATCCCAGATCCATACACATCCCCTATCCCAATCCATTTCCCTGGGCACATGTGAGAAGACGGCCGGAAGGACAAGCCAGCAGGAGTGGAAAATAGGTACAGGAGCACCAGGGTCCAACCGCATGTGAAGCGCGATGTGGTCCTTTCCGAAGAGGGAACTCTTGTCCTTGGTGTAGTTCCTTAAGTTTGAATCCACGACGTAGCTAGCCGAAGGCCCCAGGTCATAGTAAGTTTCCGCTCCTTCCGTAGAGAAAAAGTACCCAGCTCCATATACATACCCGAGGCCAGCGCTCGTTCTTGTGCGTGAGAATCCCATGGGAAGATCAATTATACTTGAACGTTACTTGCTTCCCTTTTCCTTCATATCCGGGACCGGAGCCTTCGCCAGGACACCGATCTCTTCGAGCCAAGTGAGTGCCAGCCGGAACACGCGCCGGGATTTGTCCACGGTCGGCTTGGCCTTCGGCTTGCCTTTCCTGTTCCGAGTCACGGAGTCGGATTCGAAGTAGTTCCTGACCTTCTTTGTGGTCAGACTGGAAACCTTGGTTCCAGCCCCCAGCTCCCGACAGGCCATCTTCAATTCGATGCCGTACGAGAACAGGGTTCCATGCCCCTTGCCCTCGTCCTCCAGGTGGGCCAGGTAGTTCTCCGCAAGTTCCCCGATGGTCATCTCGGGTGAGAGGTTCTTGGCCTTCCTCTTCGACTTTTTCTGCCCTTTGCCCTCAGATGGCGTTTTCTTGGCCGATTTACGGGGCTTCCTGCCGTCGCCAGCAACCTTTCTGCCTCGGGACGATGTTTTGGTCGTCTTGGGGGTCTTGTCGTCTGTGTCGGCGTCCAGTGCGCCCACGGGCAAGAATACGGGGGCCCTCTTCTTCGTCTTCTTCCCCTTGACCTTCGAGTTCACCAAGGGTTCCCCGTCAGTAACCGTCACCTGGTCCTCGGCGATTTCTACCTCGCCAACGACCTCCTCGGCGACGGGATTGCCACTCTCGGTTTCTGGGCCTACGTCAGGCTTCTGGGCCTCGGTCTGTGTGGTTTTCGACATGCTGAAATCCTCCATAAAAAGGGACTTTGTTCATTCACATGAAGCCTCGACACTCCCGACCACCTCAAGGGAAACCGGAGGAAATTCTGGGTTCTTTTCCATAGTCTATGAATGCGCACACATCGGTACAGTTGCCTTGATTGATTCGCCAGGATTGATAGGGATACCTATCATGGGAGAGGGATGCCTGTCTGTTTTCGAGGCTGTGTTTTGCGCCGGTCCTTTTTCGTTAGAACATGATTCGACTTGTTATTTGCGGCCGGTCTCTCACTGGCAGGTGCCAGGCGGCAAGGCCCAGGGCAACGACGCAATCATCGTGCACGCCGGAGGGTGCACTGGTCCGGACATTTCCGCTGTTGGTGATCGAATACTCGAATGATTCCAACTCGTCGATGCCCTCAGGCCAGAGATCAGGTTTCGGCAGGGTGATTTTCTTCTGTTCCAGAAGGATCGACAGATTGTCCACCAAGGCAGCCTTGCTTTTCATTGTGAACGGGTACGGCTTGCACCGGCACCCCGCCTTGCGAAGTGATTCGAAGATAGGCTCTCCTGCGCCTGTGCTATCAACATTGATCAATGCTCTGTTGTATTTCTCGACAGCCGCCTGGATCCTGTTCATCTGGATCGACCAGTCCAGGCGGTTGAACCTGTCGACGAAGACCACTTGTCGGTCCCGGTTCAAGACTACGAGGACGCTGTAGTCCTCGACTTTCGCCAGATCGAGGCCGGCAAAGTACGACACGTCCCGCTCCGGTTCTTTCCACGAGCCGATCGCGCATTCACGGACGTTCCGAAATACCGAGCCTGAACCCTCGATGAACTGGCCGCCATATTCCTGTTGATAAACACGCTCTGGCAGACGGCCCCGCTCTTCCTCGATCAGTTCCCGGTTCAGATACGGATTTGTCCAGGACGGATGGTTCCAGCTCTCGTAGTCCGGGTCAATGCCTTGACCCCGTCTGTATGCGTCATAGAACCATCCTTTTCCGCGGGGTGTGCTGATGAGAAGCGCCCAGCCTCTCTTGTCGATCAGGCGCTGGGACAAGAACCCCTCCCAGATGCTCGGCTTCAAGCGTGAAGCCTCGTCTGCAATGACCCAGTCCAAGCCCTCGCCGAGAAGAGAGACCGGATTGTCTGCCGACTTCCCTCGAATTTCACTTACACCACCGGCCATGTTGCGAAGAACAAGACGGCGTTCGCCTTCTTTCAGGGTTATGATCCGGTGTCGAAGGTGCTCGGCTGTGAGAATTACAATCTCGCGAAAAATCTTGTCGCATAGATCGTACGTGGCCGCTGCGATCCAGCCGATCGACCGGTCCTTCGGTTCCATGGTAGCGCATAGAGCTTCCATGGCAGCGCACAGGGTTTTGCCCCACCGGACGCCGCATGCGACGACGCGCCTGGGTGCCGTGGACCTGTGAATCTCCCACTGGCCTTCGTGGGGCTCATATCCCACGCTGCGGAAAAAGGATTCCTTATTCAGGCGCTTGGATTCCGGCGCTACCTGTATCTGACCATTCCCGATTCCAAAATTCATTGGACTTGCAGGCTGGTATACAGGTTGTACCAGGTTACGACGTTGTAGATCACTCCGATGAATATCCCTATCCACAGGACGATAGAGCAACGCTTTTTCCATGTGTCGAGATTTGAGTTCAACATGATCAGCTGACTCCTTCCTAGACCTTGTCTTCCTCGACTTCAGGGACACTCGGTTTCTCTTCCGGTTCACCCACCGCATCCTGCGGCACAGGCTCGAGCCAATCTCGATATTCTTGTTTGATGATCTCCTCAACAGACTTGGTGGCCGAATCAACAGGCTCACCGCGCATGACGCGTTCTTCCTTCATGGCCAACGCGAGTGCCCGAACAGCTTCCATCGACGTGTTGAGTGGCATGGCCCGAAGTGCCTCGATCGCTCTGCCCTGGATGGCCGTCAACTGCTTCAGATGACGATCCATCATCTCCTCGACCGACTCTCTGGTCTTCTGCGTCACGTTCTCACGAATCTGGGCCTCCATCTCAGCAATTTGATCCTGCCACTTTTCCTTGAGTGCACGTTTTGTGACGGAACGTTTGCTCACGCCGAAGTGGTTGGCCACGGCCTGGTAGCTCCGGTTTGCACCAAGGCTGTAGTAATATTCATATGCGTCAAAGGGCAGTCTGTTTTGCATGATCAGCTCCTCTCATCTTTCACTTGTTCGAAGGAATGACCAGTCTCCTCGAGAACAGCATCCTGTCCTGCAAATGCCTTCCAGCGTTCAAGGATAACGTCACAATAGAGTGGATCGATCTCCATCAAGAACGCAATGCGATTCGTCTGTTCCGCACCAATCAACGTCGATCCGGATCCACCAAAGAGATCGAGGATTTTTTCTCCTTGCCGTGTCGAGTACTGAATCGCTCTCGTTGCAAGCTCAACCGGCTTCTCTGTGAGGTGAATCATCTTCTGGGGACTGACCTTCTTGACTTCCCAGACGTCGGTCACATTATTGGGGCCGAACCATTTGTGCCCTGCGCCTTTCTTCCATCCATAAAAGCACCACTCGTGGCCCCCCATAAAATCCTTGCGAGTGAGAACAGGATGACCTTTTACCCATATGATTGACTGAGAGAAATACAGACCGGCATCTTCGAGTGGCTTCGGGTAATTCGCGCAGTTGGCATACCCACCCCAGATGTAGAAGCTCCGTCCTGGATCCAGGGCACGGGCAATACTCCCGAACCATGCTGTAAGGAGACGGTCGAACTCCTCGTCCGATACAAAATCATTTTCGAGAGGACGGTCCTTGGCCCGCATCTTCCCTGCCTTCGCGGGATTCGCTGTTCCTCGAGCCAGGTCAAGCTTCTGGTTCTTGTTGAGGCCCTTGAAGGAGGACAACCCAGCAGCAATGGCATTGTTGCTCCTGGGCTCGACTTTCACATTGTAGGGAGGATCGGTGTTGACCAGCTGGATTGTGGCTCCACCAAGAAGGCGATCCACATCTTCCTGCCGAGATGAGTCACCGCATTGAAGTCTGTGTTTTCCGAGGAGCCAGAGGTCCCCGGTCTTCGTAGTCGGGTTGTCCGGGGGTTCTGGAACCTCGTTCTCATCACATAGACCATCTGCGGCAAGGCCGTTGTCCAGGTCGGCCAAGAGCTGATCGAGGTCTTCGGTGGAGAAGCCCACCCCGTCCAGGGCATCCTCGGCCCGGAGTTCCTCGAGGATCTTTGCCAGGGCCGATTCATCCCAGTCTGCGAATTCGTGGGTCTTGTTGTCGGCAATGGAATAGGCCGTGGCCTCGAGATCCGAGCCCACGAACCAGACCACCGGGACCTCGTTGATACCCAAGGACTGGGCGGCTTTCAGCCTGGTGTTTCCCGCGATCACCTCGCCCGAAGGCTTGGCAACGATCGGCTGCCGCCACCCGAAACGCTTGATGGACGCTGCAACGTGAGGAACAGCCGGGTCATTGATCCTCGGGTTTGCGGGATTGCAGAACAGTCGTGTGCTTTCGGCAAGCCTGCAAAATAGGAAAAAATCAGGCGGACCTCATGA
>CAZAKZ010000271.1:0-4725 GCA_964485695.1 uncultured Planctomycetota bacterium
CCCCTGCATGCTTCGGTCCGAAGTTGAGAGACAGCTTTCCGACACTTCCTGCAACCCACCTGTTCGTGGCCCAGAGGGGTCTGTGGCCGAGGAGATCGGCGTCAGCGGGACCGAACTTGCCGCTGGAAGCGTGTATCGTGGTGATGGCCCCGCTGGGCTTGATGGAAGTGAGATGCTGGGGATCGGACCCCAGCTCGGAGCAGAGGTAGCGCTCCCGGGGCTGCTCCATGACCTCGATGCTGTTGTTGATACTCGTGGCAGTGCTGGTAACCGTGACTGTGGTGGCGCGACCCTTCTGGTCCACCCTGACGACTGCACCATTGTCGAACTGGAAACGGGAGACCAGGATATCTCCGGTCCAGGGGCACCAGTCCAGGCCGGACATGTACGTGATGCCGATCACGGTCCTGACCACTTTCCCATCCCGGGAAAGAAAGAAGAGCTGCGAGTCGTTGTTGGACGTCCCCGCTCGTGCCACGACGTAGCCGCCGGTGGAGCCGTTCCAGCAGACAGAGACGAGCGACCTCGGCAGGTTCGCCAGGAGGGTCGTGATCTTGCCCGTCATGTCCTGGCTCTTGTAGACCTGCCCGTAATCCCCGCACCAGACCATGCCGCAGTCCTCGTCCACGGCGCCCCACCTGAGACTCCTGCCCGTGAGGGGATTGGTGATCTGGACACCCGTGATCGGGTTGACCATGTGCACGCAGTTCGGTACGCGGTCCCAGACGAGAATGGCGTCGTTGGTCGGGTTCATGGCGATGGAGCCCGGTTGCGTGGCGTTGTTCAATGGTTTGATGGTGGTGATGATTCCGTTTTCGTCGAATCCCACGATGCTGTTGCCGGCCTTCTCCTGGAAGCTGCACGAAATATATTTCGTGTTCAGGGGAAAGGGCTGGGCCTCGGATGCTTGAGCGGCAAGAAGACCCACAGCAGTCAGGACGGCCGCGAATACTAGATGTCGCTGTTTCATTGTAACCTCCCATGAAAAAACGGCCTGTGGCGAATGGTTTTGGTTCGCTCGACTAGGGCCACCGGATGACTCGTCTGTTCATGAAGGGAAGCGACACGGAGGGGGACGGTGTTCGGACAATCCGGATTTCGGGTGGGAGTTTTTCAGGGTAAGGCTCAGTTCGCCATCTTGATCGCGGCCAGTTTCATCACCGCGTCGCGGTCCTTCTTGTTTCTGACCTCGATGCGAACCCCTCTCCCCTCGGCGTATTTCTTTGCGCCGTCGATGAGTGTGAGAACCGGCTCAGGCAGGGTACTCTCGTGGGCTGCCTTCACCGCCCTTTCACCCAGCACGAAACCTACCAGGAAGTGTTTCTTGCACGGGGTCATGTAGAGTACGGTGCGTTTTTTCTGCTTCAGCCGCAGAGACCATCCCCAGCTGGCGCCGGCGAAGATCCACGTCTGCTCCAGCGGCGCGTAGTCGGATGCGATGTGAGCAATCAGGGCATTCCAGTGGGCGCTCGAGCGGCCCAGCATTTTCTCGAGGTCGCTAGCTCCTGGCTTCTTCGATTTGTCGTCAAAAGCACTCAGAGCCATTGCACGGTCCTCCCTCACACCAGTTCATCCACAGGCTGCTAACTCAATTGCTCTCTTCTATCAGACACGGCCCCTGCCGGCAAGGTGCCAGGGCGAGGTCCAGGTCGGGCCACGTCTGCATCCAGTCCCGCTCTTGTTTTCAGGGCCTGATTGGGGTAGGCTGAAAACCGGTTGGACAGAAAATCCGACTTATCGTTCATCATCGGTCGAAGGAGAACACCATGCGCACCTCACTGCTTCTTTTCGTTGTCCTGGCCCTGGTCAGCGCCGTGGACGCCCAGCCCACGATCATACGATCCTTCCCCACCAGCACGTTCGGAAGTGGCTTCCCGGGGGGACTCGGCTACGACCACATCACCGATCACCTGTGGGTGATCGACGAGACCAACAAGGTGGCCTACGAGGTCACCCGGACCGGCTCGGGCGTGAGCACCATCAACCTGTCCGCACTGGGTATCACGCAGCCCATCGGGGCCGGTGTCGACGGCAAGGGCAAGACACTCTTCGTCGCGGAGGAGATCAACAAGAAGATCTGGCAGATCGATCTGGTATCGCGCGCCGTGGTCACCATGACCGACATCAGTGCCTACAACGATCCGAGCGGCCTCGATTACAATCCCATCGCCCACTCGGTGATCGCCAGCGACGACGCCAAAGGCCTCATCCACGAGTTCGACCTCGCCACCATGAAGCCGATCACCTCGTTGAGCATGAAGAGCATCGCAGGCGACGCCGACGGCCTGGGCTGCAACACGTTCAACGGCCTCTACATCATCGGTGACGACAACAACGCGCTGATCGTCGAGATCGCCGATGACGGCTACGTGATGAACAAGTGGAACTCCAAGACCTACGGCATCCAGGATCCTGAAGGCGTGTGCATGGATCCCGCCAACGGCAACTACTTCATCGCCATGACCAACGCACCCGACACCATCTACGAGGTGGCGGGCGGCCTCACCTTGAAGCCGGCGCTGACCACGGACAAGCCCACGGTGAACAAGGCAGAAAAGGTGACCTTCACCTTCCGGACCGATCCCGCTCGCTGGCAGTTTGGCGGCATCGTCCTGATCGCAGTGGGCGGCGGGAGCATTCCACCGCTGATCCTCGCCATGGGGCCGGTGGATCCGCGCGGGCAGATCAAGTACACCTTCCCGAATCCCGGCCTGGGCGGCATCAAGGTCACCCTCGTGGGCGGTGGATTCGCGTTGACTCCGCCCTACAATTTCGAGCTCTCTACCCTCCTGGACGTGACCATGAACTGAAGGCGGCGATTGAATCACCCGCCGTCCTGCGAGCGTGGCACCGCATAGAGGACGTACTCCTCGTCCTGATAGAGGATCGGTAGCGAGAGCCGAGGGGACCAGGCCTCTCGAACGACGTGCGATGCTCCGTAGACTCGTGCCATATCGAGGAAGTGCTGCGCCGGCATCCGGTGGTAGCTCTGGTGGGCGTCGTAGAGCCAGTCGAAGTAATCCATCCAGAAGACGGGCCCTTTCGGTACCCGGATGCGATCGCCAATGCCGGTGATTTCCCGCACCTGGCGTTCCCACCGGAGCTGAAACTCGAAGTCGAAGGTTCCTTCTCCCCCGTCTTTCCAGGAGCCGATGGCGCGCCGGCGTGCGAAGTAGCGGAAAGCAGCGATGGGTTCTTCCATGTAGGGGGGGATGATCACCACGGCGTCTGTGGCAAGGTTGACTCGGGCCCACTGCATGAGCCGGTAGCCGCGCTGGTCGGCTCCACTGAATTTCCACACGGGTATCCAGCCTGACACGATCATGAGCAAAATGCAGGAGGCGGCGATCAGGGCGTACCACGAGCGAGGGATGCCGTCGAGGCGCAAGCGTTCGGCCAATCCACGACGTTCGAGGACGGTGACCATCAGGGCGATGATCAGGAGATAGAAGTCGGCGACGAATGTGTATCGAACCCCTTCATAGAGCTTGATTCGAACCAGGTAGGAGGCCACGGTCAGACACCCGGCCAGCTTCACGGGCCAGGGACAACCCAGGACGCTGAAAGACCACCTCCCCAGTGCCACGAGGGCGAGGAGGTCGAGTATTCTACCGGCCTCGAACAGGTGCAGGTGGACGGTGACCGGCCACGAGAGAAGCGAGTTCCCGATACCGCCAGCGACGATGAGTCCCAGGGCCCCGGCGAGTAAGCCCGTCAGGGTTCGTCCCGCGCCCCTCCATCTCGATACCACGATGCCGAGCAGCACAGCAATGATGCCGGGCCCGACCTTGGCGACGATGACCCAGGGTCTAGGAAAGTGGTGGAATGCGTAGTGGAGCTTCAGGGATTGGACCCAGCTCTCGGGCGCTGGGGTTGGAATGTCCGGGCCTCCGTGTACCGCTATTATGAAGAGCAGCGGGGCGGCACCGGTGAGGAAGATCAGCGGTCCCAGGAGGCATTGACGTAGATTTGAACGGCCACCGAGGGCACAGCACACCCACAGGATGAAAGCCGTGTGGGCAGCCGTGGTGGCGTGGATGAGGAACACGACGCCGGTGAGTCCAAAGGCCAGGTAATACCGTCGTTTTACGCCCAGGGCCAGGGCGTAGAGCAGGAGCCCGAGACTCGCTCCCCGCGGGATGAACAACGCGTCGAAATTCTCGATGCCTCCGGCCACGTAGCGGTGAACAAACACGCCTGCAACCGCCACGGCAGCCGCCCACTCGCCGCTGGGTCCGTCCCACAGGCTGCGCGCCAGGGAGCGCAGTCCGACGATCATGGCGAAAACGGAAAGCGCGTAGGCGACAAAGTAGATGCATTCGAGGGAGGCTAAGTGGGACAGCAAGGCAAGTGACTGGAAGAAGAAGGAGGGATGATGTGCCGCCACGTCGAGCATCGGATCCCCGGGTAGAAAGGCCGGATCGGCCGCGCGCTCGATATAGGCGAGATGAATGGCGTGGTCACGGATGCCGAAAGCATAGCCGCGGAATAGAATGTAGAGCGGCGTCAAGGTGACGCCGACGAGGACCTCGCGCAAGCGGGGGCTTACCTGCGGCATGATTCGCTTATCAAGCCACTATGTTCAATGGGTGGAACCGTCTGGCTGTCCAGCATTCCCCGATCTCTCTCATACCTGGTGTCTGCACTTCTGTCGATTCAATCATACATATGAGGTAACTACTCACCCCTCTCAGTATAAATTTTCCCTGAAAGGGCCAACTGAAT
>CAZAKZ010000272.1:0-4724 GCA_964485695.1 uncultured Planctomycetota bacterium
CGAAACACCATCTCTTTGCGTCTCAATAAGTTGCCGTGGTGCGACCCCAATCTACGTGTGCACCGACAGCGCGGAGGGGCGAATTGCGGCGACGCTGTCGAAAGGCGCGCACTTCAATGCCAAAGACATCGGCCAGTGTCTCGATCACTGTTTCTGCCGAAAGCGGCTCCGTGATTCGCCGGAACGAAACGTCCTCTGGACGCCGGTGACCGGCCACCAGTTTCTGGTACTGCGCGTCGACCCAGGCCCGGAATGCGTCGCTGCCGATGCTTCGCGGCGAAGCTCTCAGCGCCTGCTTGAACTCGTCGTCAGATTCGGCCAGACCGCTCTCGACAAAGGCGCGATACCGTCCGGGCCGTTCGCCGCGCTTCCCTCCCATCTCGGCAAGCATCGGGCCGTAGTCGACAAACTCAAGTCTCTTGCGGCACCCGATGTAGCTCGGGTAGCTGCTCCACGCATACCGGCGCAGATGCTTAACTCGCGTTTCAAGCGGCCTGTTCTTCATCCCGCCCACGCGGACCGGATTCAAGTGCACGTAGCGCGAAAGGGCCAGAAGGTACTCGTCACCCTCAACGAGCTTACCCTTGAAGCGACCGTCAAGCAGATGGCCGTGCCGACCATGCCGAAGGTTGTAGTAGACGCTGTAGGCCGTCGACAGCGAATGCATGAACCGCGAGCAGTTCCCCTCGGGCGTTTCGAAAACGAGATGTGTATGATTGGCCATCAGAACGAACAGGTACAGCCGAATGCTGTACTGCTCGACGCGCTCTGCAAGTCGGTCCAAAAACCGCCTGCGATCCGCGTCGTCCCGAAACAGGCATCGCTCCGCGGGCCAGCCCCCCTCATCGCAGCCCACGGGAGGCGATGTGTCACCAATCATCCGGCATGTGACATGGTAGATCGCTCCCGGAAACTCCACTCGAAGATGCCTGGCCATGATCGAACCATAGCAAGCACAGGCCGCAGGCGCAATCTTTTATCTTAAGTTGCGGTAGGGACACCCGTCGCCGGGTGCCCCCCGCGCAGATCCGTACTTGAGGCACTACCTCATACGGCTCCTACCTCGAGTGTTTGGCGTCAAAGCGAACACCGGGGTATGGATGAGCGAGCCGCGGGCGCGGCAACCACTGCTGTTGCAGTCGGTAGAACCGTTCCCACGTCCAGCGACATCTGGCTTTGTGACTGCGCCGTCGAATCACCCAGCGCCATAGTCGGCCTATCTGGGTGTAGAACTCGCGCGGCGCTTTCATGTTGCCGGGTATCGCGTGGTAGTTCGTGAAGCCACGTATTACGCTCGCCAGCCATGCCCCCACCTGCTCCAAAGGGTCATGCATCCGTCGGATCAGCTCCACCTTGACCTCCTTGAGCTTCCGGCGAAGACGCTTTCTGATGGTCTTGCGGCGTATGCAGAACTTGCCGCGCCGGTTTGAACTGCAGATGTGCGTGAAGCCAAGGAAGTCAAACGTTTCGGGTTTGCCTGTGCCGCGCTCGCGGCGATTGCTCGCCGCGAACCTCCCGAATTCGATCAGACGGGTCTTCGTCGGATGCAGCTCCAAACCATAGGTCTTCAGCCTCGCGCGCAGAGCGTCCAAGAACGCACCGGCGTCGGATTTGCTCTGAAACCCGAACACCGCGTCATCAACGTATCGCACGGCGATGACATCGCCTTTCGCCTCCGCCCTTCGCCACGCCGATACCCATTTGTCCATCACCGCATTCAGGAAGATGTTCGCCAACAACGGCGAAATCACTGAACCCTGTGGTGTCCCGATGGTCCCCGCGTGGCGCTTTCCGTCCTCAACCCAGCCGACTCGCAGCCACTTCCGGATTAGACGGAGCATCCGTTTATCCGCCACACGCTCCTCTATGAAGCGTACGAGGTGCACGTGCGGCAAATTGTCGAAGAACCCTGTGATATCGCAGTCCAGTATCCAGTTGATCTTGCGGCGGATGATACCCTCGTGCAGCGCATCAAGCGCGTCATGTTGCGAACGCCCCGGACGTGATCCGTAGCTGAATCCGCTGAACACGGGCTCGAACACGGCATTGAGGATCGTCACGCACGCCTGCTGGACGACCTTGTCCTCGACTGCCATTATGCCCAATGGGCGTTGCCGCCCATCGTCCTTGGTGATGTACGCGCGTTTCGCCGGTATGGCCCGATAGCTGCCGACATGGAGCTCGCGCTCCAGTTCCGGCAGTCGTTCCTCCAGCGTACGCTCGTACTCGTGCCAACTCACCCCGTCCAGTCCCGCCGCCGCGTTGCGTTTCAGCTCGTAGAAGCTGTCGCGCAACAAGTCGACTTTCAGAAACCTGAACAGGTTGTTGAAGCGGAGCGTTTTGTCCGCCTCGGCTCTTTGACGCACCCGGTCCAGTCCGATCGACGCGCTCGCCCGTCTCTGCGTTCGGTGCGCGGCTTCCTGGTCCGAGTTCCTCTCGGCCGGCGTCCTTCCCTCCATCGACTCCGCCGGGACCGCCGCCCCTTTGTTCGCCGACTTCTCAGGTAATATGTTGCCGTCCGACTCCTCGGGGGTACTGTCGACGGGATTACGGCTACTAACCTTCCCCGCCGTCTCTGCCATGGCTGCTTCACCGCCATGTAGACTCCCTTCCGAGGTCTCCCGATTCTCGCGCGGAGAGTGTCCACACATGCCAGGTTCTCTGACTCCGCCGGAGCAGCACGCGGCTCGCATACCGTCGCGCCCTGTGTTGCCTTCGCACCAGCCCACTAGCTCGGCCTCCGGGTTGTAGTGTTTTCGGAGCTCAATAGCCCGCCTGTGCTTCCCCCTGTCAACGCTTCCCTACGCCCTCGCGGGTCGTCAAGGCATGACTCGGGGCTCAGATGGTTTGCTAATCCTTTCTGATAAGACTCTTTCATTCTCTACTCTCCGCCGATCTTAATCGGCGCTTTCGGGCTGACCCCGATGAGTCCGATGAGTCTCTGCTGGGGAGGAGAGGAGTTCCCGGACTACCCTGTCAACTCGGCGGTCATCTCGGCGATAAGCCGCTCGTATTCATCTGATTGTGATACCCTGCGAAAGCGACGCATTTCATCGAAAGCCGCACTTTGCTTTCCCAGAGACCATAGAGCGTGAAAAAGGCCGAGAGAGGCAATCTCCAGAGACGGATTCAACTGTGTTGCCCGAGTGAAACACTCAGCAGCTCTCTGTGCGTCGTCATCGCCGTGGCCGTGAACCCAGTAGAGAGCGGCGAGAGCCAGATGTACTGCTGTCTCGTCTGGGTGTTTCTTACACAACTCTGCAAGGATATTCTTGGCCTCTCGTATCCGCCCGGAAGCAAGGGCTTCCCTAGCCTCTCGCCACACGGTCAGAATCCCTTCGGTGCGGTTGACTAGCAGCTCCTCAAAGAAGACCTGCTGTAGCGATGAGTGCGGATTCATGGGCCACCCTATCTCTTGGGCTTCTAGGGGTCGGACCTTAAGTTAAAAGTTAATGGCCGTTGGTGATACTCATTCACTCGGCTGCCTATCCTGTGCTCCACGACCTCGCCGCGCGGCCGGTCGCGCCATATTCATCGAGACGCTATCTTTTATCTTAAGGGCTGACCCCGGGAAACCCATCGGGGAGAGAACAGAAGGAAAAATCAACTGTTCCGCCTGCCGACCGACAGAGCGCAAGAATATGAGACGGAAGAGTTACGCCGTCTTCATCTCTTGACGTTGTGATGGATACATATACCCCGTAGTGTTCCTCGTCTATGTGGTGCTTCTTCAGAAAACTCCTGACCCACGAGAAGTCGGCTTCCTCTTCAATCGAGAACGCAGCCACACTGACCGTCACGTCCTTGAAATGAGTGCCCTGATGAACAGGAATGTCCCCCGTCAGCGACTGAAGCTCCTCTATTCCTTCAACACTCAGTCCCATGACTCTGAAGGAATAGTGAACTGAACGCCGCTCTGCGTCCTCCATCATCGACCAAACTCCTGTATATATTGCCGAGCAAGCTCTCGAAGTTGCCCAAACGTGTAGTGGTCTGCACCTCCACGGCCTGACAGCCGTTTGGCCACATTCTCAACGTAGTCGCCAAATCGGTGAATCTTGACTGGGTCTGTGATACCCTCCGCTTTAGCGGCATCCTTGACGGCCTTATTGGCCCCACGCCCGTGCCCGCCACGCGCCTGACCCATAGCAAGAAGCAGCAGGACATCGAATGTTCTTTCACCAATCCAGTGAGACGGCCCCGTTCGGTTGGACTGTCGCCCGAATAGATATTCGTTGCCAGTTCCAAGAGCCCAGTCAGCGTAGTTCTGGAAGAGAGGGGTCTGCCATGATGTCAGGATGTCTGGGCCTGAGTTCATCTTGCGAATCCGCTCGAAGAACGAGATTGCGCGGTCGGTCACCCCGGCTTGCCAGTCAAGCCAGCCTTGCAGAGCAGTATTCCAGTAGCTTTCATCATCCGCGCCGTTCTTGCATAGCCCGAAGGCGTCCCGGAAGTTCACCGGATTGTTCTCCGCGAACACGTACTGGTTCAGCCCACCGCTGATGCCTATCGGGTCTTTGCTCAACCAGCGTCCCGTAATCGGGTCGTACCATCTTGCCCTGAAGTAGTAGAGCCCCGTGTTCCAGCTATACCAGCGCCCTTGCCAGAGATAGTGGTTCCCGACGGCGGATTCTTCGAGGGGCCGGTTGTTCTCGTCATAGACGCCGATGACTCTGCCCCACGCATCGTAGCGATAGCTCTCCACCACATCCCCTGAATCATCC
>CAZAKZ010000273.1:0-4694 GCA_964485695.1 uncultured Planctomycetota bacterium
ATTCAGTTGGCCCTTTCAGGGAAAATTTATACTGAGAGGGGTGAGTAGTTACAAAAAAACGAGATTTCTACTCCAGGCCCCTCTTGTCCACGATGCGGGAAATCAACCTGGGTGTGGGGGGTACGGGGGGTAAAGGGTGTAACATCATCCGGGGGAAGGAAATCAACCTGGGTGCGGAGGGGGGGGGTGGGGGATTCGGCGGAGGAGGTTCGTTATGTCGGCATCGTACCGAAGTGCCGAGCTATCCATGGTATCAGCGATGGTACTCGCGAGCGTACCGGTCTCCGGGTGGAGGAAGTCTGGTGCCACCTCGGCCATGGGAACTGCGATGAAAGGTCGCTCCAGCCAGTCGGGATCGGGCACCCGTAGGTCCGGCTCATCGATAACGTTGTCACCATGGGCAACGATGTCCAGATCCAGGGTGCGCGGACCCACCCGGTCCGTCGGAGAACGCCCCAGGTCTTTTTCCACGCCACGGAGAACTCCGAACTTGAGGGAGCGGGGACCGAGTTCCGTTCGAGCCACCAGGATGCCGTTCAGGAACTCCAGACTTCCACCCAGGTTACCGACAGGGGGGGTGCGGTAGAAACGTGAGACCTGGACCACCCGCAGTGCCTCCTCCTGATGGAGCCGCAGCAGGGCAGCCGGGATGTTTTCCTCCGGAACGAGATTGGAACCGACGCCGAGGAAGACGCGCACCGGTCACCCCTTCCGGCTTCGTTCGATCTCCACCGCGACTGAACGGGCAAACCGGAGCGCGCCCGGCTTGTCCACGCGAACCTGAACCCGCGACACACCGGGATCTTCGAGGCAGGTGTCGGCAATGCGATGGGCTACGCTTTCGATGAGATGGTATTCCGAACCCTCCACGACCCCCATGATGCGCTTTTTCACCGCCTTGTAGTCCACTGAGTCGGCCAGATCGTCGCTTCTTCCCGCAGCAGCCAGATCCGCGTCCATGGTCACGTTGATGACGAGCTTCTGCTTTTCGCGCCGCTCCTCCTGGAACACGCCGATAATGCAGTGGAGGGTAAGATCTGTGATATAGATCCGGTCCATGGTATTGCCGATTTCTTCGACGATTCCGGTTCTCGGGAACGACCAGCCCACAATTCTACACGCTAAAACCGGAATGTATACTCCACCTTCATCGTGATTTCCTTGGCAGCGGGAATGAAGGAGCTGCCATCCTTGTCCCACCCCTGGTTCAGCACCAGGAACAGGTCGCTACCGGGCTTGAAGTTCCAGCGCAGACGGCTGTTGAGGCCCAAGGACCGGGAAAGGTTGTCGTACTGCAGCAGGTTGGACCAGGAAAGCTCAGAAGACAGGTTGACCTTTGTCCGGAGGCTGCAAATACGGGTGATGAAATCACCCTCGGGTAGATCAACGTCGTTGATGTGACCGACGACCGACAAGGAAACGTGCCGGTCGAGGCGGACGCTCAGGCCGGCGCGATACTCGGTGAGCTGTCCGGAGTAGTAATTTCCCGCCGAATATCTGAGGTTCATCGAGACCGGCCGGTGCTCGGACGTATTCAGGTTGATGACGCCCCGGGTCCAGTAATACTTGTCCGGAGCGAGGACCACGCCGTCGTGGATCTCGAAGGCCTCGGACGGCCGGTCGAATTCCCGTCGGATGTGCATCCAGAGGGAGTCTCCGGAGTCCAGTATGATATGGAAGGGGGTGAAGATGATGCGAGCACTCTCCACCGTGCTGCCAACCTGGGTGAACACATCGGAGTTGATTTTGAAGTGTAACTGACGGATCCACGTGTTGGGTCGGGGACTGAATCCGAATCTCTCGGTATATTTCCGCACCCCACGTCGCGGCACGAAACCCAACCGGGGATCGAAAGCTTCCTGGATCTCCATGGCCTCGAGACGGAAGTTGAAGAGATCGTTCGGATAATCGACGAATGAACCGAAGGCGAGGTCGTCTTCGTTCACTCCGTGGGTCCAGGACTTCAAGGCGTAGCCCCCCACCCGGAATCGCTTGTCGCCCAGAAATTCGGATGTGCGATACGTGAAGTCGAGACCGAGGACGTCGTTGCGGGTGTCGCTCGTGGGATCGCCGTGGGTGTAGATGAAGCCGGCGGAGGATTCTTCACCGATGTTCATGCAGGCCCGGGCCACCAGCAGGTTCTCCCGGTCCAGGTCTCCCTTCACATCGGTCTGAACGTCCAGTATACCGACGTTGAAGGGCCCCTCACGACCGGTCACCTTGATGCCGGCGAGGATGGGCACCTCACCCTCCTCGGAAGAGAGGCCGATGCGGCGGCTGAAAAAGGGCAGGATGTCCCGACGCCTTCGGCTGAAATCACTGAAGTTGAATATGCTCGTGTCATGGAGAAAAAAGTCACGCTTTTCCGGGAAGAAGAGGGGAAACCGGGAAAGATTCACCTGGCGCGAATCCACCTCGGTGTCCGCGAAGTCCGTGTTCACCGTCAGGGAGGCCGTTATGCCCTCGGTGAGGCGCAGGAAGGCGTCGAAGCCCGGGTCGATGCGGGAGAATCTCCGCCCGCTGGACCGGTCGTGAAACCAGGTCCACGCCAGGTAAGGATTCACGTCCAGGCCCAGGCCTGGATCCAGGCCCGCCAGGCCGCGGATCTCGCCTGCAGCCGGCAGGTGAAACACCCGGTAGTCCTGGGAAGGCAGGGACCACTGGACGACTTCGTTTCGCCGGCGGATGTAGCGGGCGAAGTTGAGCCCCCACACCGATCCGTCCGGCCGGAAGCTGACCGTCTTGAAAGGAATGGCAAACTCGGCGGACCAGCCGCCCTCGTCGTGGGAGGCGGCAGCCTCGAAGATACCGTCCCATTCCTTGGAAAAGGAGTCGGGCGAAACGAGGCCGTCTCCCTTGGCGCCGCCGGCGTTGATCTGAAAGAAATAGGCGAAGCGCTGGTCATGGAATGTGTCCAGGACGATCTCGATACGGTCGTCCGGGTCGAGTCGAGCGTCTCGCTCCATCTGTGTGGTGATGATCTCCCGGGCGTCGCTATCATGGCACCGCACCGCCAGGTAGAGATTATCGCTGTCGAAAAGGAGGTAGACCTCGGTGCGTTCGGACGGGGTGGCGCCCTCCACGGGAACCAACTGGAGAAAGTGGTCGGACCGGGCGGCGGTCCTCCACGCATCCTCTTCCAGAACACCGTCGATGCGGGGTGGCGTGTCCGTGCGCACCGCATTCAAGAACGGCCGGCCTTCCTGGGTGACGCCGGAGCGATGAGGAGCCCCCAATCCAGCTCCCGTCCCTGCCTGGCCGGGGAGGGAAACTCCGGTCAGAACCAGAACGAAACAGGCGAGGAGGAGAGGTCTACGGACAGATATTCGAGACGCCACGTGATGGAATTCTCCGGACTTGGATGTTGAGCAGAATCGTGGTCCCTCCATTTCTCATCGGAATCCGCACTGGATCTGGATGGGGCAGGATGTAAATGTAGGGAGACCCTCGGGAATGGCAATAGGGTTTCTCAAATCAGGTTCCGGACTGCACCGGATTTCACCGTGCCTTCTTCAGGCGACCGTCCAGCCATTTCCTGGCTTCGCCCACGCCATCAGGATAGGGAAAGTCGCGGCCGGACTGGCGTCTCAGTGCGGTCAGGATCGGATAGTAGAGCAGCTTGAAGCGGTTCGAACCGATATTTCCACGGCTGGACGAGGCCCGTGTTCCTCGCCCGGACTGACCCAGATGCCCATAGACCTTGATCAGGGCGTCCATGGCCTCGCCTCGGCCGAAGGGCATGAAGCCGAGAGCGTCGACCGCCGCGTGGGCCAGCCCCGGCGCCTTGGAAAACAGCAGCGGCCGGATCACCTCGACGGCGTCGGAAGCGCGGATGTGACCGAGGGTCAGAATGAGCACGGTGGCGGCCCGATGCCATTTCTTTGTCCGGGCACGTTCCAGGCACTTGACCAGGATGGCGGTGTCAGGGCCGTAGGGCGCCATTTCCCGGACAGCATACCCGGCTTCGATGACGGCTTCCTCTCGGCCCCCGGTCAAGACCGGCTCGAGACCCCGGGCCGCACCCGGAAGACCGGCGAACCGGGTGAGTTCTGAAAGGGCCTCCCTCAGCATCGTTCCGGGAGACCGGCTCTTCTGTCGAACTCTCGTCCGCTCCGCCTGCAGGCTCCGCACCACCGTCTTCACAGGGGTGAACTCGAGGGACCGGCAGACGTCGAGCAGCTGCTCCTCTCCTCTCACACCCGACAGGACGGCTTCCAGGATCAGGGTATCACCACCCACCGTCGTGATGGCCCGGTACGAGCCCTTCGTGGACGGATCTGCAGCCAGGGAGGCTTGTCCCACCGGCACCTTCTCGGTCCTGAAAGCAACAGGAGTATCAGGCGGGACGGAAAAGACATCTGCGAAGTAGGCCGCTGCCTCGAGACTACCCGGTACCAGGGTGAAATCGATGTGGTAGCCGGCGTTATTCGCGGTGATCCGGAAGATCCTGCCGGCAGGGACCTGATAGGCGGGCACCCAGGACCTGGTGAGATGCAGGGAGACGCCGCATGGCAAGGTGAATGTTCGCCTGTCCTTAGGAGGATGGGAACGGACGCACTTCCCGAAGGCGATGAGGAACTTCTTCAGCTGGGTTCGATTCTTCTTCGGGGAATAGACGGTGAAATCGTAGACCCCTTTGCCGGGCAATGCCGTTAAGCTCCAGGAGGCTGCGGACTGAAGCGCGTCCTGCTCGT
>CAZAKZ010000274.1:0-4675 GCA_964485695.1 uncultured Planctomycetota bacterium
AATGGAGAAACGGTAAGCGTATTTCACGCGGGTTCAAAACCCCGGACACCACTGAATCTGACTAATGGAACACGGCACTATGATGGCCTGTCCCATACTCACCCGGGTCTCTTCGGTTTGAATCCTCTCAGGGGATCAACTTCTTCACCCGGGCGCACGCCTTCTTGCTCTTGACAACCTTCAGCAGCGCCTTCTCGAGATCCTTGAATCCGTAGTACCGCACCTGGTTGATACGGTGGCCCATGCGTTTTCGATCCATCAGGTTCAGGGCCTTGCCCAGGGCCTTGGTGCCCACCACGTCATGGAGGCGGATGAGGAGGGCCAGGACCGCTTCCTGGTTCTCCAGGGAAGGCCGGACGTCCTTCTGGCTCTTCCGTTCCACCTTCAGGGAACGCCAACGCACGTCCTTCAGCTTCTTGAGAAAAGGATACTTCTTCTTGGTCCTTGAGAGCGACTCCACGATGACCACCCCCGTGAAGTGCGCCCAGGCGTGGTGGTCCTCCATGGTATTGCGGTCCCCCCACATGGCGATGAGGTGCCCCAGCTCGTGGCACAGGCCGTAGAACTGGAACTTTCCATCCTTCGTGGGGGATCGCAGCTCCCTGGCATCGATGACGGGAAAGGAAATCTCTGAATGATAGCGCGGGCTCGGATCGAAATAGGGCGGCCGCTCGATGCGCTGCACCAGCTGTATGCGCACCCGGATCTTCTTTCCGGGCACCTTGCTCCACTCCTCGAAACCGAACACACGGTCATACGCGTCGAGAATGGCGTCCAGGATCCCGGCGATGTGCTCGAGATACTTCCGGTCCAGACCACCGAGACCGCGCAGGAGAAAACGAGGCCGCGCCAGGGCCGTGCCAAGACGCCGGGCATCCTCGGGTGACACCGCCTCCAGGCGCTTCCGGACGGCCTCGAAATCCTCGAGACTTGCCAGGTCCAGGGCCGCCTCGCCGGCGGTGAGGAGCGCGCCTGAAAGGTCCTTCCCGCTCTGTATCCGGACCAGCCTGTCCAGGGCGGATCGGGCTTTCTTGGGGAGACGCTTGGGGAGCTCTTCCTCCCGGGTCTTGCCCGGCTTCCGCGCATGGTCCTCGTTCACCTTCTGCACCGCCTTCTTGTAGGTTTCGGCCAGCCGTGCAGGCTGCGCTCCGAGACAGGCGGACACCACGAACCACACAATCGGGGAACCGATGATGAGACGTCGTAAAATCATTGAAACCAGACCTTCCCTGCCGAATATGACACTCGGCCAGTATACGCAAGCTGAACAGAGTTGACATCCGCGGGAAACGTCCGTTAATTTGCCGGAGATCCGAGTAATAAACTTCTCAGAATTAATGAAATTTATGCGAGTTCATGTCCCGGGGATCTGTTATGCTTTCTCTGACCGGAAGGTATGATTCGGAGCACCGGCTCCCGAGTCCGAACGAATGAACTCTGTCTTCCTGCCCGGGAAGCATCCATGAAGATCAGCACCGTTCTCCTGGCCCTATGGACACTTCTGATTCCTGCCGGGCTTCTTCCGGATAGAATGATCGAAGCAGCCGGACCCGAGTGCCCCGGCTGACGACCGGTTTATCGAGGACCGACCGGTTCTGTCGTACCCAACCCCATTCCCGGAAATTCCACTCCGGTCCCGGCACCGGTTCCCACGCCCAACCCGGGCCCATCCGCGCCTCCATGTCCCGGCCCTGCACCTGCACCCGCGCCGCCTCCCACCACCGCGCCAACCCCGGTGCCCTCCGGCTCTCCCACTGGTGCCTCACGGCCCGGCGCCCGGGGAGCCGGCACTGCACAGGGCCCCACGGTGACGCGCAGAAACCGCGGGAGCTTCCTTCCGCCGGAGAACTGGCACTACTGGTGGAACTACAACAAGGACAGGTTCCTGAAGCTGAAGGTTCGCCTCTACGCCCGGGACTCCGTCCATTCGGAGTCCGCTGAATTTTTCTTCGGCCGCCGCACCCAGAGTCCCGCCCCGGACACCAAGCGACCCGACAGGGCCTTCCTCAAGGCCCACGTGATCCCCCAGCTCCTTCGAGGCCTGGAGGACACCGCAGCCGCCGTGCGGTACAGGGCTGCCGTGGCGCTGGGCAAGGTGGGCACGGCCTCGGAGATGCCGGCTTTGATCAAGACACTGAGGGACAAGGACGTGCGCGTGCGCGAAGGAGCCCTCCTGGGCCTCGCCCTCATGAAGGTAATGGAAGCCCGGCCCCTTTTCCTCGCTCTCCTCGAAGACGGCAAGGAGGGGAAGACGATCCTGGGTGGGCGCAACACCAACGATGATTTCCGCGGCGTGGCCGCCATGGGCCTCGGCCTGATCGAGAAAGACCCCGACGGCCTGAGCCGGATGGCCCTGTTCCGCCACAGCCGGCTCACCCACGGAGATCACCACATTCCCATGGTCGCCACCATCGCTCTGGGGCTCCTCCAGGGAAATGCCCAGGAGGTTCACGTGATCGTGAAGCACCTTCGCGGCCTGGCCGGAGAGAAGAACCGAACAGACGAGTGGGTCCGAGCTCAGGCCGTTCTGGCCATCGGCCGCATCCTGCACCGGAACGTCTTCGAGGCGGACCCGGCCA
Organism: uncultured Planctomycetota bacterium; assembly: GCA_964485695.1. Classification (GTDB taxonomy): domain Bacteria; phylum Planctomycetota; class JAFGQW01; order JAFGQW01; family JAFGQW01; genus CAZAKZ01. Next base: position 2,580 of record CAZAKZ010000274.1, read on the forward strand.
CCTTGAATTTCCTGACCCGCATCCTGGACCGCGACAGGGCCGCCAACATGCGGCGATGTGCCGCCATCGCCCTGGGCTACCTGACCCGGGGCCGGGGAGATGCCAAACCAGATGCGGTGAAGGTGCTTCGCAGAAAGCTTGTCAAGGGTAAGGACCGACTGACGCGCAGCTTCGCCGCCATCGCCCTGGGCCAGGCGGGCGGAGCCGCCGCCCATCAGGCTCTCTGCGAGGGACTGCTCCGGGAGAAGAGCCAGCTGAAGGCGTTTTGCGGGCTCGGCCTGGGTATCCTCTGCGCGAACCTGGCCGACCGGAAGCTGGGGGACGCACCTCTGCGGGTCAAGGGGATCCAGTACCTGCGAGCCGCTTTCCGAAGGGCACGAAATCCCGACGTGAAGGGCGGACTGGCCGTGAGTCTCGGCATCGCCCGGGACTCGACATCCGGCCCTCTGATCTTCAAGGCCATGAAGGCGAGCAGAGAAACACAGTTCATCGGAGACTGCGCCGTATCCCTCGGCCTGGTGGGTCACACCAACGCCATGGAGTTTCTCAGGAATCTCCTCGATACCACCGCCGGCCGGCCCCGCCTCAAGGAGCATGCAGCCATCGGCCTCGGCCTCATGGGACTCCGCAACGCCGTTCCCCCCCTCCTCGCATCGCTCAAGACCGCCAGAAACCACCACGCTCTCGTGGCCGTCACCCAGGCCCTCGGCTTCGTGGGGGACAAATCCGCCGTCCCTCCGCTGATGGCGCTCCTGGATGCCAGGAAACATCCCACCCACATCCGCGCCTACGCCTCCTGGGCCCTGGGCACCATCGGCGATCCGCGGACGTTACCCGCCCTGACCCCGATCCGGTCCAACCACAATTACCTCGCCAGCTGTGGCACCTTCAACCACCTGCTGAGCCTGGTGGACATGTAGATCCGGGCCACGACAGGAAAAATGCAGGGACTTCCTGACGGGCGGCGTGCTGCTACAATTCTATCTTCATCCACAACCGTGAAGGAATACGTCATGATCAAGACCACCGTGGTCGGCAGCTACCCCGTTCCCCTATGGCTCCGCGTCACGAGCAACCGCGAGAGCCTGCGCGACGCCCTGCTCGCCGTCGTCAAGACCCAGGAGCTCGCGGGCATCGACGTGGTGTCGGACGGGGAGCTGTGCCGCTGGGACATCAACCATGCCGAGAGCAACGGCATGATCGAATACTTCGTACAACCCCTCGACGGCATCCGGGCCGACCTCGTCGCTGCAGAACTGGCTGCCTGGCGGCAGGAGACCGCCACCCCGTTCCGCGCCGCGCCGCCCGGCATCGTCGTCGGCCCCGTCGGGCCGGGGACCCTGGACCTCAAGGGCGACTACCACCTGTTCCGGCACCTGACGCGCCTGCCAAAGAAGTTCACTGTCACCAGCCCGTACATGCTGGCCAAGACCCTTTACGACCCGCACTGCCGGGACCTGGGAGCTCTGGTCATGGCGCTGGCGGAAGTCCTCGGAAATCAGGTCAAGGACATCGACGCCGACGTGATCCAGGTGGACGAGGCCAACTTGACGGGCAATCCCGAGGACGGACCCCTCGCCGCCGCTGGTATCAATCGCGTTCTGAAGAGCGTCGCGTCCGAGAAGGCGGTGCACCTGTGCTACGGCAACTACGGCGGCCAGACCATCCAGAAGGGAACGTACGGTAAGCTCATCGATTTCCTCAACGCTCTGGAGGTGGACCACGTGGTGCTGGAGATGGCCCGCCGGCCAGCCGATGAACTCGACATGCTCAAGGCCGTTGAGGGCATCGGCCTCGGCATCGGCGTCATCGACATCAAGGTGAACGAGGTGGAGACCCCCGGCACCGTGGCCGGCCGCATCGAGCGGGCGGCAAAGACTCTCGGCGCCGATCGCATCCACTACGTCCATCCGGACTGCGGCTTCTGGATGCTGCCGCGAAGCGTCGCCGACGCCAAGATGAGGTCGCTGGTGGAGGGCCGGGACCTGTTCGAGGGGCGGTAGGGTCTTGTCTCGGCTCGCCCGTTTTCCTATGATGAAGACCTGATATACAGCCTCACATAATTATCGGGACATAGTAGTCGTGATGTGATATGC
>CAZAKZ010000275.1:0-4659 GCA_964485695.1 uncultured Planctomycetota bacterium
GCGTAGTTGTTCGAATCACTTATGGAGTGCTAGGAATCAAGACCGGCTATTTAGATCCCCAAGACTCCGTACAGGATGACCATGATTCCCAAGGCGACAGACGAACTCACTGTGAAGGGCTGCCGGGTGCACATCCTCCGGGCCTCATCCGGCCGCGGGAATCGTTCCGCCCTCCTTCTTCACGGTCTCGGTGACGATCACACCGCCTTTCCCGAGGCGGTGATCGCGGATCTCGCGCGGGACCACGAGGTTATCGCCCCGGACCTGGTGGGGTCCGGCCGCAGTCGACCCGGACCGGACTTCGACTTCTGCCTCGCCACCCAGGTCGCCGTCCTGGAGGAAATTCTCACGCGCCTCTCCCCTCCCGGTCCCCTGGTGCTCATCGGCCATTCCCTCGGCGGGGCCCTGGCCACCCTCCTGGCTGGCGGGAGCGCATCCCGGATCTCGGCCCTCGTCAACGTGGAAGGGAATCTCCTCCTGGAGGACTGCTTCATCTCGCGGCGCGCCGTCCAGGCCGATGCTTCGGGCCGCATTGCCAGATGGTGGCGGCTCTTTCCAGGGGCCGTTCTGCGCCGGAACGGTCACCAGCCCGCGGTCCTCCGCTACCTGGACGCCCTTTCCCGCATGGAACCCGAGGCCTTTCTGGCCTCTTCCCGTGACCTCCTGCACCTGACCCGTGCGGGCACCCTGGCCGGGACGTATCGCGGCCTGAGTCTGCCTCGAATCTACTTCCATGGAGATACCCACTCCGCCGGGAAGCAGGCGTTCCTGGAGACCCACGGCCTGGACACCGCTCCGATGCCCGGCGCCCCCCACTGGCTCGTGGAACACGATCCGCAGGGATTTCTGAACCGACTTCGCGCCTGGCTGCCTTGACAGGGTGCTGTCTGGCCACCCGGGTCAGGGACACCTTGCGCATGCAAGGGGGCATCGCCTACAATGCCGCTCGATCTGCTCCTTCGGTGTCGTGTTCCAGAGGTCCGGCCCATGCGCACCCTGCTCTTCCCCGTTCGGTTCCTCTACTCCCTCTATGGACTCATCGTACTTTTTTTTACCTGCACGGCTTTCGGCCTGGCCTATCGATTTGTCATTTTCCTCCGGTGGCCGTCCCTCTCGGAATCCGTGCCGAGGGCCTGGGCCCGTACCACGATGCGGGCCGTGACCCGGTGTCGCATCGAGGGCCTGGAGAACCTCCCCCGGGGCCCGTGTGCCCTGTTCGCCAACCACGCTTCTTTCTTCGACATCGTGGCTCTCCAGTTGCTGCCCCGGAACATGCGGTTCACGGCCAAGCGTCTCTTCTTCAAGCTGCCCATGTTCTCTGGGGTCCTCCGGGCCCGGGGCGACATCATGATGGACAAGACCAGCGGGGGCGCCCGGCAGGACACCCGCGCCATGGTCCAGGCCATCGAGGATAGATGCAGCATGGACACCCTCGAGGCGTGGAAGGGTGACGGACTGAATCGCGTGCTGGTGGTCTACGCCGAGGGAACCCGAGCCCGGGACGGCCAGCTGAAACCCTTCAAGACCCGGAACATCGCTCGCCGGGTCCTCAAGGCCGGCCTGCCCATCGTTCCCGTGGCCATTGCAGGCACATACACCCTGTGGCCGCCGGGACGGTTCTTGTTCGACTTCTCCACTGTTCGCATCATCCTCACGCCGCCCGTGGATTCGGGTGAGGTGGGAGAAGTGCTGGAGCGGGCCCATGCCCAGGTGGCCAAGGCCCTGGCCCGTGTTTAGGGGCCTGTTCAGTCCCCCTGGAAGAAGCCCCATTCCCGGCGATCGGAATCGTTCCCCGGTCGGGGCACGGCCGGCGGGATCTCCTCGAGGATGTCCGTGTATTTCGTCTCCTCCCGGGCTCCGGCCCCGGCCTCGGTGTGCTCCACCTCCGGCGTCTCGAGAGACCGGGGCACGGGACGCGGAGGCACGCCGGGTATCTCGTCCAGCACATCGTCCAGGACGCGACGCAGACCGGCCAGGTCCGCCCGGTTCCGGGCGCTCAAGAGCACGGCCCGGGGGTGCGAGGCCAGCAGCGGCCTGAATCCGTCCCGGTCGATGCGATCCGCCTTGTTGTAGATGAGTAGACGCGGCAGGGCCTCCACCCCGAGCTCCTTCAGGATCGCCTCCACCGCCTCCACCCGGGCGAACACGTCCGGGTGGGAGGCGTCGGCCACGTGGAGCAGGAGGGTGGCGTCGCCGAGTTCCTCCAGCGTGGCGTGGAAGGTGGCCTTGAGGTCGCCGGGAAGATCGCGAATGAATCCGACCGTATCGGTCACCACCACGAACCGCATGGAGGGAAGGCGGGTGCGTCTGGCCGTGGTCTCGAGGGTGGAGAAGAGGCGGTCCTCGGCCAGCGCCCCGGCACCGGTAAGGCGGTTGAGGAGGGTCGTCTTCCCGGCATTGGTGTACCCCACCAGGGCCAGGACGGGGATACGCGATCGCCGTCGCTTCCTGCGCCTCAGACCTCGACCCAGGCGCAGGGATTCGAGGCGACCGGTGAGGCGTTCGATGGTCTCCTGGATGCGGCGCCGATCCAGCTCCAGGCGCTTCTCCCCCATGCCCCGGTTGCTTCCGATGCCTCCGCCCAGACGACTCAGACTCTGGCCCTTGCCCACCAGCCGCGGAAGCAGGTAGCGCAGCCGCGCCAGCTCCACCATGATCTTCCCCTCGGCGGTGCTGGCCCTCTGGGCGAAGATATCCAGGATGAGCTGGGTGCGGTCAATGATCTTGAGACCGGTGGCCTGGACCAGATTGTTGGCCTGGGAAGGTGTGAGGTCCTCGAGGAAGAGGATCAGGTCCGCCCCGGTCTGGAGCGCCCGGATGTTGATCTCGTCCACCTTTCCCGCCCGAATCCCGGTCCTCGAGGCGCGGCCGGCCCGGCGCTGCACCACCTCTCCCACCACCTTGCCGCCTCCCGATCTCACCAGGCTCTCCAGCTCGGCCATGTCGCCTTCGAGGTGGCGGGCCTTGCCTTCCCGCGGGGTGCCCACCAGGAGCACCCGTTCTCCGGGGTCCGTGTCGTATCCCCCGGGAGCCCGGCCCCGGAACTCCTCTTCCAGGGCCTTGATGTGGTCCAGAAAGTCCTCGGGTACGCGTTCCGGGACCTCGGGATCCAGAACGGCCCAGGGTCGGTCCTCGGGATTGGGCGGCAACAGGTAGGCGCGTTCCAGGCGCCGGCGGGCCGAGGCGGGAGAAAAGGTGATGAGGCCGAGGGCATCGAGGCGGTGGCGCCTGAGGAGGGCGAGATCGTGGGTTCCGAGGCGACGTTCGTCACGACCGGTCCACAGGAACCGAAGACCGTTGAGTCGGGCGCGGGTGCCCGGCGGATCGAGAAGAGGCGGCAGGTGCACGGTCACCGGGTCCCCCACCGCCACCTCCCGGACGCGGCCCCGGCGGTCCAGAACGATGCCGACCATCCGGCCGACCTCGGCCGCGAGACCGCACATCTCCTCGACGAGGCCGCGAGTGATCCACGACTTCGGCGGCACCCGGCGGCGAAACAGGTGGTTGAGTCTCCGCACCTCATCGGGCTTGAGCCCGAGGATCTGGCCTCGAATCTTGCGTATGGTTCTCTCCTGGCGAGGGAATTCCCGGAACCCGCGTCTCTATTCAACCGGATCCCGGAGGCATTCACCAGGGGATTTCCCCCGCCCGTGGGGCCGGCAGGCACTCACCTCCGCCGGGCCGCGGCCTCGTATCGAATCTCGAGCATGGTGAAGACGCCCCAGATACCCAGCATGGGAACCAGGACATCCATGCCATGGGGAATCCTGGGCGGAAAGAGGCGCACGTGACCGGCCTCGAAGTAGAGGGTGGGTTGAAACAGGGCCGGGGCTCCTACCATGCCCAGGAAAACCAGGGGCAGGATCAGAACGAGCGCCCCGAAGCCGCCGGTCCTGAGGCGGCCGAGCCACACCAGGCCGGGCTGGAACGCCAGGACCGGGGGCAGGAACGCGACCATGGTTGCCAGGACTCTGTGGACGTTTTCCCACTCGGGCCTGCCCCAATTCCGCACCGACTGCCCGAAAAAGTTGAACAACAACGCCATGGCCCCCAGCCAGAGGATCATTCGCATGGACGACGGGACCGCGCCCCGGGGCGCCAGACGGGGGCTCCGGGCAAAGGCGGCCAGGGCCCAGGGAAAGAGACAGAGCACGTCGGCAGCCAGCCACGCTAGGCCCTGCCGGGTCCACAACTCGGGCCGGGCACTCAGGGTGAGGGGCCTGTCCGGGCCGTGCCAGTTCAGGATGCCGTTCTCCAGGCCCTGCCACGCGGCCAGGCGGACCAGGACCAGAGCCAGGGCCGCGGCCACCGCACCGTACACGGCGAACCGCACGGGGGCCGGCCACCGGTTCTCGAACTCGAGGGCCTGGGATCCGGTTTCTCGCGTCATCCGATCCTGGTCTTCCCTTCCGTGGTTCTCATGCCGTGTTCCATGAATGGTTTCCACAAGATGGCCGTCGGTGTCAAGGAGTTCATCCATTCTTCCCGCCGGATCGGAGTGCACCACGGAAATGTTCCGGTCTCTCCAGGGACATCGAGGCCCCGGAGTCGTTGTGCAGGAGGGCGGTGGAACCAGGCAGGCGGATCCTGGAGATGTGAGGGAAAAATCGGGATAGGGGGAAACCTCACGGTTCCCCCCTCCCACACCACCGGGCATAC
>CAZAKZ010000276.1:0-4559 GCA_964485695.1 uncultured Planctomycetota bacterium
ATCAGGTTGGGTAGAGGACTTTCACCTCCAAGCTGTCGAGCATGCCCGGCACACCAAAAAGAGCCGGTGCCTGGTCAAGCACCGGCTCCAGCGTGATCCTGGACCATCCGGCACACCCCTTTGCCGGAAAAAAAGGGCAAGCCCCTGTGTCCGGCCGAAGCCGGAACAGGGGCACCCGACAGGAGGGTCTCCGCTATTTCCGGGGGCAGGAGATCGACTCCCTGCCCGTTTTCCGGTTCGAGCCCGGAAACTTGACATACCCCTGGGATGCTCGAACTCGCATCCCAACCCGTCTCTATCCATGACGCCGGAAGTCGCGGCTTCCGATCGTGTTGTATTGTCTGATTCTTTCCGGAAGACTACTCCTCAGTCCTCAGAATCGCACTCCGATCCAGTGGAGACCCATTGGCCGCCAATACAGACGTGCCAGGTCTGTTGGCCCTGATCATCCGGCATGCACTTGAGGGTCCCGGGAGGATATTCAATGCCGTTGTATATACAGTATGCGGAGCCGCCGGATTTCAGATACTCCTTCATGGGCACTTTCGGGCTGTCCGGGGACCCGGTCTTCCCGAGGTCTTTCTGGTCACTGGACATTGCGCCTTGTACCTCCTGAGGTATTTACTCTGACAAAAGCGTGATCCTCTAATTTACTTATTTGACGTAACGCCGTTACGCGTCAGGAAATTAGATTTTTTTTCGATCCGGTGGGTTATTCGTGGAGATCGCTGAAGAAGGTATCCGGAAGGAGGTTCCGGAGCTTCTCCAGGGCGCGGCGGTAGCGGGTGGAGACCGTGGCCGGAGGCTCGTCCAGGACCAGGGCCGCGTCCTGGTTCGAGATCTGCTCGATGCCCCGGAGGATCACGATTCTCCGGTCTTCCGGAGAAAGGCGTTGCAGCACTTCCTGTATTTTTTCCCAGGTCTCGTGCCGGATCGCCCTGGAAATGATCGTGGTGGTGTCGTCCGGCAGGGCCTTGACCACCTCGCTGAAGGGCTCCCGGCCGGACTCTGCCTTCAGCGGCTTTTCCCTCAGGTGCTTCTGCATCAGGTTCTGGTACTTGTTCAGCAGGATGGTGCTGAGAAACCGCAGAATGACCGGCGTGAAGTGTCCATCCCTGGCGCGCAGATCCTCGAGGCGCGGCAGGGCCACGGCCCACACTTCCTGGACCAGATCCTCGGGATCGTAGAGCCCCCGCAGGTGCTTGTGAATACGGTAGCGAGCGGACATGAACAAGGCCGGCGTGAAACGATCGATGAGCCAGGCCTGCGCCCCGGCGTGGCCGGACCTCAGGAGCCGGATCTGAGTGGTGGCGGAATCCTGGGAATCGTCGGCTACTTGCCCGGCCATGGCCTCAAATGGATCGATCTGTGGAGACTTTTCGAATCGCCCGTCACAACGATTCAGACCTCAAAAAATCCGGGCGAAGTCGCAAACATGGGCCTGAATCGCTTCCTGTCGTATAATAATGGACCGCATCATCTGATAGCAAGGCTCAACATGAAGCAGAGGGAAAAACACGGTAGCCTGGCGGTGACCACCGACTTCCTGGAGCGGTTTCTAGCGGACCGGTCCGCCTCGATCTCGAGGACCCTCGAGGAATACCAGGCCCTTTACCCCGGGTACGAGGCCGAGATCGCCGAGGCCTGGGCCCGGGCCACCGGGGAGGAGGAGCCGGAATCCGAGGCGGCCGCGGATGCAGGACTGGAAAGCCTCCAGCAGGTGACCCCGGGCCAGCACTTCGGCCCCTACCTGATCGAGCGGGAGCTCGGCCGCGGGGGGCAGGGCATCGTCTTCCTGGCCACGGACACCCGTCTGGGAGGGCGTCGCGTGGCCCTCAAGGTGCTCTTCGGACTCAGCATCCTGTCCAGCGCTCCCCTGAAGCGATTTCGCCGGGAAGCCGAGATCGCGGCCAAGCTGGATCACCCCAGCATCTGCACGGTGTACGAGACCGGCGTGGAGCAGGGTGTGCCCTTCATCGCCATGCGCTACCTGGAGGGCGAGACCCTGACCCGGATCCTGAACCAGCGGCGCGAGGCCGCGGGAAGCGAACAGCGACCGGGCTCCCCGGATCAGGCGGAGATGGATGCAATCCTGGACATTGTCCTCCAGGTGGCCGACGGCCTGCACGAAGCCCACGAGTCCGGCGTGATCCACCGGGACATCAAGCCCGGGAACATCATGGTGACGCCCCAGGGTCGGCCCTACATCCTCGACTTCGGTCTGGGGCGCGAGGTGGAGAGCCTCCAGGAGACCATCACGGGCACTGGTGTCAGCTGCGGCACGCCCGCGTACATGTCGCCCGAGCAGCGGTCCGCGGAGAAGACCGAGCTGGACCGCAGGACCGACGTCTTCTCCCTGGGCGTGGTCCTGTTCGAGGCCCTGACCCTCTCCCGGCCCTATGACGAGGCCACCACCGTGGCCCTGAGAAAGGACATCCACCTCCCGCCGCCGCGGAATCCGAGACGCCTGAATCCACGCATCGACAGAGGCCTCAAGGCGGTCCTGGAAACGGCCCTGGCCGCGGACCGGAGAGAACGCTATCCCACGGCCCGGGCCCTGGCCGAGGACCTGCGCCGTCTCCGGGCCCGAACGCCCGTTCTGGCCCGGTCGGCCAGCCTGGTACGGCGGTTCCGCCGGTGGGTGCGCCGGAGCCCGGTGGTGGCCGGATTCACTCTCTCGATCCTCATGCTCCTCGTCACGGGTCTCTGTATATTCGCATTCCTCTTCGCCGAGGCCGAGGAAGCCCGCAAGAACGCCGTGTGGCAGGAATACGTAGCAAAGATCACCGCCGCCTCCGGCATGCTGGACTCCGGGCGGATTCTCGAGGGTCGGCAAACTCTGGAGGCGTGTCCGCCGGAACACACCGGATGGGAGCATCGCCACCTCAGTCTTCTTGCGGATACAAGCCTCAGGTCCATTTCCCCCTCTAAACAACGCGTCCGATGCCTGGCCCTGGACTCGCGAGGAGAGACGCTCCTCTCGGTCACTGAGGACGGCGCCCTGACCGCGTACGACGCGCGGACCTACAAGGTCGTCGAGGACCGAAAATATCCTTCCATTCAGGGCCTCGTCATCACGGCTGCCACGTCTCCGGGAGGCGAATGGATCGTGACCTCGCACCGCAATAAAAAGACAAAAACAGAAAGGGTCCGGGTGTGGAACATTGCCTCGCCCGATCCAGTGCACCAGCTCCACTGGAAAGGAAATCCCATCACTCGCCTGGCCGTCTCATGCGACGGATCTACTATTCTCTTCGCTTGCTATGGCAGTGAAGATCTGCATCTGTGGAAACCAGGGGAGAAGCACACAATCACAAAGTTGAACCTCGCCGGCGGTAGAATCTTGTGCATACGATTCTGCCCGAACAGAGCCCTGGCAGCCCTGGCTGCAACGAAAAGAACTGGCCGGGGGTCCGTGGTCTGGTTCCTGAACACCGCCACCAGGGAAAGGACCGGCCCCCTGGATGAGGATCTCCATTACGTCCGAACCCTCGCCTTTTCCTTGGACGGCCTCCGCCTGTTCACGGCCTCAACCTCGTCCACCGATCCAGCCGCGGGAAAGATCCATATCTGGGACGTGAATAACTTCACACAGCTGGCCTCCTGCCTGAATCCCCACGGCAGGATCAACTGCCTGGCGGTGCACCCGGATAACTCCCGGATTTTCACGGGTCACAAGGATGGAAAGATCCGAGTCCTCGACGGCGGACTGCGAAGGTGGTCGAGCGTGCTCCCGGGCCACGAGGACCCGATCACGGCGCTCCGGTTCGACCCCGGGGGAATCCTCCTCCATGCAGGAACGGCCCGGGGCGGCCTCAAGGTCTGGAACACCCGGCAGGGCACAGGATCGGACTTCATAGAGACGGCCCCCGGGATCGTGGCGTCCGTTGCCTTTGACCCCACCGGCGACATCCTGGCCATTTGCTCCCGCCAAACCGATCTCAAGATCCTGGACCTCCCCGGGGGCCGGATCCGGAGTATCCACCCGCTGCCGATCCATTCTCTCGCGGCATTCGTAGGAGATGGACGATCGCTCTTCATTGGGGGGTGGTACACGGAAAGGCCCGCAAATCTTTTCGACCTCGAGAACAATTCGTTTCGATCCCTTCTTTCCAAGGCTCTTGCAGAAGACGTGGAGGGGATCGCCTTTGACCCGGATCGGGAGCAAATCCTCTACTGCCGGAAGTCCACGAGGCAGGTGGAGATCTTCTCCTGCAGGGACCGGACCGTCGTTGGAGTCCTTGAATCCTCGAAGCATCTCGCTGTCAGCCGGAACGGCAACCGGGTGTCGGCAGTGACCCAGGGCCCCGGCATTGTGGTCTGGACACTACCTCACAGCACCGGCCAGGATCTCGATATGCCAGAAGGAAAGGTGCTCTGTCTTGCCGTGAGTCCGGACGGAAGTCACCTGGCTGCCGGGTACAGTCGGGGTACCATCTGGATGGTCAACCTGGAAGGAGACCAGACACCGGTTTCTCTCCCCCAATTCGAGGATAGAATCGAATCCCTAAATAGCCGGTCTTGATTCCTAGCACTCCATAAGTGATTCGAACAACGAC
>CAZAKZ010000277.1:0-4512 GCA_964485695.1 uncultured Planctomycetota bacterium
ATTCAGTTGGCCCTTTCAGGGAAAATTTATACTGAGAGGGGTGAGTAGTTACCCGAGCAGGACTGAGCCGTGTCAACAAGAATGAAAAAATTCATTGTCGAGGAAGGCTCGGCAGAGGGGGCTCGAATGGGGTGAGCCAATGGAAACGAGAGCCCGAAATACCCTGCAAGGAAAGTAGCTGGATGGAATTTATCCGGAATGAGGCGGGATCGCTGGTTGATTTTCGGGTCGTTTTTCGGTGAGAACGGGATTTCCATTCAGGACAGCCACTACCGGAACAAGGCTCCACATACAGAACGTTTCTTATGAGCGCATGATTGATATCGAGTTCATGAGAATCGCGGTGCTTGGCTCCCGTTCCACGAATACGGCCCGCATCAATCCTGTCGACTCGACGCAACGCCACCGGTGTGGAGGCAGCTCTTTCGAGTGCCCCCGTTTGCACGGATCTGCATACCCTGCAGGGTAGGAATGCACATCTCGGCCCTGCACCCGTGGAGACCTCATCTGGATCGCTGAACGGCGACCTTTCTGTCGTTTTTCCGGAGAAGCTCGCGCCCGCCCTCAATTTTTCTATGTTCCCCCACGGTACCTTTTTACAATACGGGGACTCTGGCAATCCGGCCACTCTTGACCCAAGTGCGTGAATCGTATCCAGCACTGATTTCACCTGCACCTCCTCGGGAGCGGCTGTTCAGAAGGGTATAGACTTTGTTCCGGGATCGGGAAGTGTTCCGCACCCGTCCCGGCACAGGGAGGAGTTTCAGACATGACAATGATTTCCTGGCAGATGGTCGCGTCCGACAAGCCTCTGGAGCGAGTGGAGGCGCCTCTCCCTGAACCAGGACAGGGTGAGGTGCTCCTCGAAGTAGCGGGCTGTGGCGTGTGCCACACAGACCTCGGCTTCTACTACAACGGCGTCCGCACCAAGTCTCCGCTTCCCCTGACTCTGGGCCACGAGATCAGCGGTGTCGTCAAGACAACCGGCCCCGGCGCCGAAGCATGGGCCGGAAAGGCGGTCATCGTGCCGGCGGTGATGCCCTGCGGCGAGTGCGACGTGTGCACGCGGGGAATGGGCAACATCTGTCCCGCGCAGAAAATGCCCGGCAACGACATCCAGGGCGGCTTCGCCAGCCACATCGTGGTTCCGGCGGCGCAGCTCTGCGAGGTGACGCTGGAGGCGGGAAAGGCGCACGTCGGACAGTCAGGCGTGGGCCTTGCGGAGCTGTCGGTCATCGCCGACGCAGTGACCACGCCCTACCAGTCCATCGTGGATTGCGGGCTCACCGACCACGATACCGCGATCTTCGTGGGCATCGGCGGGGTGGGCGGTTTCGGTGCCCAGATCGCCAAGGCCATGGGTGCCTGCGTGGTGGCCATCGACGTGGACCCGTCCCGGCTGGAAGCTCTGAAGCCGTTCGTGGATGCGGTCTTCAACGCAGGGGAAATGCCCTTCAAGGACCTGAGGAAGGCGGTGTCCGGCTTCGTCAAGGAACAGGGGCGGCGCCGCACCGAGTGGAAGATCTTCGAGACGTCGGGAACGGCGGCCGGACAGAAGACGGCGTTCGGGCTTCTCACCTTCGGCGCCTCGCTCTCCGTGGTAGGCTTTACCATGGACACCGTGGACATCCGGCTCTCGAACCTCATGGCCTTCCACGCCAAAGCGAGCGGCAACTGGGGGTGCATACCGAAGTATTACCCGCCGGCCCTGGAGATGGTGACGACCGGCAAGGTGACCCTCGCCCCATTCGTCAAGACGTATCCCCTTTCTGATATCAACGAGGTGTTCGAGGGAGTCCACAGTCACAAGATCCGGCAGCGGCCGGTGCTCGTCCCGTGACCTGCCCGAATACCGAAAGCACAGGAGAAAGCAATCATGGAACTGAAAAACCACGACCTTGTGGATTCCATCCCGCAGGAGGGCGGAGTCCTGTACGAATTGAAGCCGGTCAAGAACATGGACGGCTCCGAGGTCGACGGCCTCTACAACGCCTGGATTACCCTCAATAATCCCAAGCAGTTCAACTCCTACACCACGGCCATGGCCAAGGAGGTCGTCCTCAACTTCCGGAAGGCCTCCAACAGCCGCGACGTGGTTGCGGCGGTGTTCACCGCCGTGGGAGACAGAGCGTTCTGCACGGGGGGGAACACCAAGGAATACGCCGAGTACTATGCGGGCCGGCCCGAGGAGTACCGCCAGTACATGCGGCTCTTCAACGACATGGTGAGCGGCATCCTGTCGTGCGACAAGCCGGTGATCTGCCGCGTCAACGGCATGCGCATCGCAGGGGGGCAGGAGATCGGCATGGCCTGCGATTTCACCGTGGCTTCCGATCTGGCCAACTTCGGTCAGGCCGGACCGCGTCACGGATCGGTGGCCGACGGCGGTTCTACCGACTTCCTGCCGCTTTACGTGGGCGTGGAGCGCGCCATGTATTCCTGCACTCTGTGTGAACCGTGGTCCTCGTACATGGCGGAGCGCCACGGCCTCATCCAGAAGGCGATACCGGTGCTCGTGGTGGACGGGGAGGTCATTCCCAATCCCATGGTCATCACCGACCGGTGGGTGGACAAGGGCCGGGTTGTCTACGGCGAGTTCAAGACCGGCGAGGAGGCGAAGAAGGGCAAGGCGCTGCTCAAGTCGGGCACCGTTGACCTGACGCCGCTGGACCGGGAAGTGGACAGCATCGCCGCAAAGCTCTTGAACACCTTCCCGGGCTGCATCTCGAAGAGCGTCGAATCGGTTCGCAAGCACAAGCTGGCTCACTGGAACCTGAATCACGAGAGCAACAGGGCCTGGCTGGCGCTGAACATGATGACCGAGGGTCGCGCCGGATTCCGGGCCTTCAACGAGGGGTCGAAGGAAGTCGGCCGCGAGGTGGACTTCGTGAAGCTGCGCCGGATGCTGGCCGAGGATACGGCCTGGACCGACGACCTCACCGAGCAGATCATGCCCTGGAATTCTTGAGTAGAATCACCCCGTCCCATTCATGCGAATGAATGGGACGGAACACGACAGTGCCCGATTTCTGGAGCAGGGATTTGCCGACTTCTTCGAAAAAAGAATCCACGCACGACAAGGCCGCCCTGGAGGAGACACTGGACCGCGTCGCCGGCAAGGTCCGGCCCCTGGACAAGGTCGTTGTGGTCATGCCGGCGTACAAGGCCGCCCAGACCCTGGAGCGGACCTATCGGGAAATTCCCCACGACCTCGTGGATTCGGTGATCCTGGTGGATGACGCCAGCGACGACACCACCGCCGAGGTGGCCAGGTCCCTCGGCATCCAGACCGTCGTCCACGAGCAAAACAAGGGGTACGGCGCCAACCAGAAGACCTGCTACGACGCGGCTCTGGCCCTGAATCCGGACGTGGTGGTGATGCTGCATCCCGATTACCAGTACGATCCCCGACTGATTCCCTACTATCTCGGTTACCTCAAGATGAACGTGTGCGACGTCATGCTTGGCTCGCGGATCCGCACCCGGAAGGAAACCCTCGAGGGCGGCATGCCCATCTACAAGTACCTGAGCAACCGTTTTCTGACCATCATCGAAAACTTCATCCTGGGCCAGAACCTCGGCGACTTCCACTCGGGATTCCGGATCTTTACCCGGGAAGTGCTCGAGACAATTCCCTACAAGAACAACTCGGACGACTTCGTGTTCGACACGGAGTTCCTGGCCCAGGCGGCCCATTTCGGATTCCGTATCGGAGACTGCCCCATGTCCGTGCGCTACTTTGAAGAAGCTTCTTCCATCAATTTCATGCGCAGTTTCCGATACGGCTGGACCACTCTCTTCACCATGATGAAATTCCTCCTCCAGAAGTGGGGGCTCGGGCGGTTCAAGATCTTCCAGAAGGGCTGACCCTTGAAAAAAGGTCCCGCTCTTCTCCTCACCGGCGTTCCGGGCGTCGGGAAGACCACGGTGATGCGCAGAATCGCAGAGGGATTGTCCGGCTTCAAGGTGGGGGGGTTCTACACCGAGGAGATGCGGGCGAAGGGAGTCCGCCGGGGATTCCATGTAATCACCTTCGATGGAAATCGGGGCGTGCTGGCCGACGTGGATCTGAAATCCCCACACCGGGTCGGCCGGTACGGCGTCGACGTGGCCGGCTTCGAGGCCGTCGCCCTTCCGGCCCTGGCGCTCAGAGCGGGTATCGATATCTACCTCATCGACGAGATCGGAAAGATGGAGTGCTTCTCGCAGGGATTCATCGACGCCGTCCGGAGCCTCCTGGAATCGGACCGGCCGGTGGTAGCGACCGTGGTACTTCGCGGCGGTGGTTTCATGGCCGAGGTGAAACGCCTGACCGACGTGGAGATCCAGGAGGTGACGCGGAGCAACCGGGACGACTTGGCCGGCCGGGTGCTCTCGATGCTACGAACCTGAACAGATCTCAGGCGGTGGGCCGAGCACGAGAAGAGCGATCCAGCGCACGCGCAGGATCGCTCTCATCGGTGTGCCGGGCATGCTCGACAGCTTGGAGGTGAAAGTCCTCTACCCAACCTG
>CAZAKZ010000278.1:0-2706 GCA_964485695.1 uncultured Planctomycetota bacterium
CAAACTTCGTCTTCGTCCAACGCCAAATGCCATCGCCCAAAAAAGGACGTTCGGGCGGGAAGGTTTGCCCCGGCGGAATGACTCTTGAACCGTCAGGACAGTCGATCCAGTACCTTTGCTCAGGATTGCGGTTCTGTATTGTGGACATATAGAGCCGGACCAACTGGTAGCGCTCACCCTTTCGCGGGCCCTCCGCATCGACTTGATTGTAGGCGGCCTCGTTGGCGCCGCCGAAGAATGGTATCGTTGCATCTCTATTTCGGGCATAGGTTACTACGTAATCGAAGTTCGGCGCCCAGAACTCACCTTTGTTGTTGCTCTTCTTGGCGACCCGGCAGGCGATGCCCAAGCGATTCTCCTCGCCATAGATGTTGTCCGCTAGCTTACAGAGGTTGTTGACTTCGTCTTCGCCGATGGAAATGAAGATCACGCCGTCCTCGGAAAGGAGGTTACGGGCGAGGTAGAGGCGTGGCAGCATCATGTTCAGCCATCTGGTATGAAAGCGGCCACCGGCATCGGTATTTGTGTTGAATTGTCGCCCCTCATCATCCACTTGATTTGAATACGCGAGGTATGTGTCGAGGGATTCTGAATACTTGTCTGGGTAGATGAATTCTCGGCCCGTATTGTACGGTGGATCAATGTAGATCATCTTGACCTTGCCGTAGTATGACTTCTGGAGAAGCTTCAGAGCTTCGAGATTGTCGCCCTCGATGAATAGATTCTCTGTCTCATCGAAGTTGACCGACTCCTCCCGGCAGGGCTTGAGCGTGGCGATGCTGGGCTGCTGGATGATCTTGAGGCATTCGTTCTTGCCCGGCCAGGTCATGCCGTAGCGTTCGCGCTGGTTCTCCAGAATCTCGGAGAACTCGCCCAGCAAGCCCTTGAGCTTCTCGAAGTCCACGGCGTAGCGATATTCTCCTCCCACTTCGCGTCCATTCGCATCCATTCGCGGTTCGTCTCTTACCTCGGTCACAGCCTCGGGAAATAGCTGCGCCAGTTGCCGACGTTTGTCGCCGCTAACGTCCAGTGATTTCAGGTCTGCCTTCTGTGGCTTGTCCATATCAACTCCTTTCGAACCGCCAATGGACGCGAATTCACGCGAATACTGGAGGTCCAGAATCTTCTTTCTCAATCTTGTGACTCATGAAATAGCAATAACACCGTTTGTGGCTCATAATTGGACTCTGACGAGCAACAAGTACTTTTGTTGCTACTGCACCAGCGGCACAATAACAACAAGTAAGGTTGCTGATATTTTGCTATCATCAAAAGACCTCGCGCCCTTCTGCCGTATTCATTAACTGACGATATGCCAGTACTGCTGACCTTCGACCGCTGGCGGGACGCAATTCATGAAAGAAACCGTTCTCGGACAAGGTCTTAAGTATTTTTCTGGCGCTTGGCGGTGTCATGGTGGGGTTTTTGTAAAAGTCTGAAGCCTTAAACATCGGGCGCTTGAACAGAAAATCGGCGGCGTGTACGGCATATTGAGAACGCGTAAGATCCGCAATTCGCCTCACGGTATCATCATAAAGCGTCCGGATAGCTTCCGCCCTGCTTTGGTTCTCATGCGCCCATTCTATCTCTCCGGGCGGGAACGCCCCGACATGGTATTTCACCGGTTCAGGCATCTTAGCCTCCTCTCCAGAATTCGCGTGTATTAGCGTCCATTCGCGGTTCATCTTACTTCCCATTCGATTTCAAAGAGTGTTGTTTCCGTGATGTTCTGCTTCAGGCGCGCCTCCACGGCGTCGATAAGTTCGTCTTTCCGGCCCTCAATCTCCTTGGCGGCTTCATCGTATTCGCGCCAGGCGTCGTCCCGCTTCTTGTCGAGGGTCTTGACCTTCTTCTGAAGCTCGATCTTCTCCGGCAGGCTGCTTGAGTGGCGGACCTGCTTCTTGAGTTCCTTGATCTGGTCGTCCATCTCTTTCAGGTTGGTCTTGAGCGTGGCGCGGCGGTCACCAGCCCAGTGGTCCAGTTTGTCCATCTCTTGGTCAAAGAACGTGGCGTTGCGTGCGCCAATCTGTTCGAGGGTGGCATCACGGTGTTTTTGAACCACGGATGAACACTGATCCACACGGATGGATTCGCGTTCATTCGCGTCCATTCGCGGTTCAACTCTCCCCGGCAGCGAGAACAGCCTCCGACATTGGTCCTGTTCAATTTCCGACCCATTTCCGGTAACGCCTCCGAAGATGAGATAGTCCTCGGCGTCCAGGGCTTCAACGGTCAGGCGATTGAGCATGAGTGATCCGCTTTCGCCGACGAGGGGTTCCAGCACAGACACCTTGGCCGGGTACCCGGTGTAGTCGAAGACGAGCCGGGAGGCGGCGAGTTGCCGTTCCCCGGCCAGTTTCAAGATGTGCTGTGCCACGGGGTGGCCGATCCGGTAAATATGGGCGTTCTCGATGTCGCGGCCCATTTCGTAGGGGCCAAGGGGCAGAGTGACATGATCGAACGGGATTCGTTGCAGCATGAAGGCATGACGGCCTTCGTAGAATTCAGCGTAGGGCGCAAGCGCGTATTGCGTGAGATCCCACAGCATGGTTTCGTATTTGTTCAGGTAGTTTCGGCTCTCCCGCAGGTTCACGCGGAGTTTCTCGTGGACTTCCTCGTCAAAGTTCTCCAGTAGCTTCCGCCGGGTGTTCTGAATGTTCTCATCAATCTGTTCGCCCATCTCCGCCTGAAGAGCGTCAAACGAAA
>CAZAKZ010000278.1:2806-4366 GCA_964485695.1 uncultured Planctomycetota bacterium
GTGCGTGAGCCGGTAACGCGGTCTGAGTCCGCGTGTCGCTCCTTCCAGTCTGCGTAGATGGCGCGTGACCCCGGATCGCTATTGGAGCCATTGAATAGGCATATCTTTCCCTCATAGCCTTGCTGCTCCAGCAGGCTAATCAGGTAAGCCTGGGTGCGACGCGACTCGGTGAAGATCACAGCCTTTCGGGCCGCGCCAAGGGAGACGGCCTTCTCAAAGCCGACCTTGAGCGCAGAGATCAGAGCTTCTCCCTTGGCGTTCTCCGAAATAGAGACCGCCAAATCGCGGAAGGCTTCGAGGTCGGTAATCTCGGACTCGATGGCTTCGATGTCCTCCTGAGTGAGGGGATCGGGTTCCTCGCCGTCTTCCCATTCATCCTGGAGCTCTTCGAGCCCTTCGTAGTCCTCGGCGAGTTCTTCGTCGGCCGCGGCTTGCGCCTTCTCGTTGTCGCGCAAGCGGCCTTTGAGTTTGCGAACGAGGGAATCCAGCGCCCCGGCGATAGCAAAAGTCGATGACGCGAGGAGCTTTCTCAGGACAAGCGTCATCAGCGTGCGCTGACTGGCTGGCAGGGCCTGAAGATTCTCGCGGCGGAGATAATCGGACACCATATCGTAGAGGGCTTCCTCCTGCGGCGAAGGAATGAATTCCTGTGTAATGGGAATGCGATTCGTATACTTGATATACTCGAGAACCTGGCGGCGAAGCGTCCGTTTGCAGATGGGCGCGAGCCGGGCTTTTAGTTCAGCGTACGTGTCGTTGTTGGTCAAGCGGGTGTATTGAGCCCGGAAACTCTTGATGTCGCCGAAGGCGTACTCGTCAATAAAGCTGACAAGGCCGTAGAGTTCGAGCAAGGAGTTCTGCAGCGGCGTGGCCGTGAGCAGGATCTTCGGCGTGCCTGCGAGCACGCCCTTGAGAGTACGGGCAATCTTATTCGAGGGCTTGTAGACGTTGCGTAGCCGGTGGGCCTCGTCGATGATCACCAGATCCCACTTCACGCCGACAAGAAACTCGGCCTTGTTCCGGGCAAAGTGATAGGAACAGATGACGATTTCCTTGTGGCCGAACGGGTTCTTCTTGCCGCGTTTGATCGCGGCATTGAACGTGCGAGCTTCCAGGATGTGGGACGGCAGAAAGAACTTGTCCAGCAGCTCCTGGTTCCACTGCTTGCGTAGACTCGACGGCACGATGATCAGAATCTTGCGCTTACGCTCCGCCCACCGCTGGGAAATGACCATTCCGGCTTCGATGGTTTTCCCGAGTCCGACTTCATCGGCGAGGATTGCGCCCATCGAGAGCGGAGACTTGAAGGCGAAAAGCGCCGCCTCTACCTGGTGGGGGTTCAGGTCTACCTGCGCGTCAATCAGCGACGCGGCGAGCTTCTCGACGCTGTCCGAAGGGCAGCGTTTCGTCAGCTCGTGCGCGTAGTATTTCGCGTGGTAGTCCGTCAATTGCATCTCAGTCTTCCTCGGTACTCTCTCCGGCCTTCCCGGACTTCACCCAATCGTTGACCTCTGAAACGTCGAACTTCCAGAGCCGGCCAACCTTGTGAGCGGGCATATT
>CAZAKZ010000279.1:0-4279 GCA_964485695.1 uncultured Planctomycetota bacterium
CTTCAACTTCATCGGCGTGATCGACGGGGCGACGGGCCTGGACGGTGCGGGCACGCAGTACGGCACGGGCGGCTCGTTAGCCGACCCGCTGTTGTTGCCCCTGGCCGACAACGGCGGGCCCACGCCGACGTGCGGTGTCCAGCCGGGCTCTCCGGTGACCGACTGGGGCAGCAGTGCCCTGGCCGAGTCGGCCGGCCTGACGACGGACCAGCGCGGCCTGGACCGCTTCAAGGACGGCCGCGACGACGGCGTGGCGCGCGTGGACGTCGGGGCGTTTGAGCAGCAGGTCCCGCTGAACCAGGCGCCGACACTGACGGCCGTTGATCTGATCCATGGCGCCGTCGAAGCGGTGCCGTTTGCCATCAGCCATGAACTCCTGCTGGCCTCTTCGGACGCCGCCGATCCCGAAGGCTGGCCGTTGGGTGCGCGGTTCGTGATCGAGTCGGTCGCCTCCGGCACGCTGACCCTCGGCGGCGCCGATGCGACGGGCCAGACCTTCGCTGCGGGCCAGTCGCTGGTCTGGACGCCGCCGGCGATCGACTTCGGCGATGAGTCCACCGCGACGATTGACGCCTTTGCCGTCCGGGCATCGGATGGCCTGGTCGGTTCGGCGGCGACGGCGCAGGTGAGTATCGAGGTGACCTCGACGGCCGAGCCGGTCAACTACGCCGTGCTGTTCAGCGGCGGCGACGATGCGTCGATCAACTACGAGATCTACTACGAGAACCTCCGCGAACTGTACGAGATCCTGGTCACGAATTACGGCCTGGAGCCGCACAACATCTTCGTGGTCTACGCCGACGGGCGCGACCCGTCGCCGGACCAGCGCGGCGGGACCGATTCGGATATGTCCTTCGCGGCCAACGTCCAGTCGGCGACAAAGGTCAATCTGCGTTCGACGCTGGTGTCGTTGAGTTCGATCGTCGACGCCAACGACCACTTCTTCATCTGGACGTTCGACCACGGCAAGGGCCTGGCCAATCAGCCGACCGTCACTGGCGAGGAGATCGTCAAGGGCTGGGGCGACGGCCAGACGATCTCGGACGACGAGCTTCGCGTCTGGCTCCAGGGCCTGTCTCCCGGCGATGACGCCGGCGATTACGACGGCATCGAGGCCGGCTATGGTGGGATCAGCGCCGCGGCGACGACGTACGTCTTCGCCCAGTGCTTCTCCGGCGGAATGCTGGACGACCTGGCCACCGGCCAGACGGTGTTCGGGATGGCCGCGAGCAATCACTATGAGGCCAGCTACGGCGACTACTTCGCCTCAGCGTTCAACGACGCGCTGCTCCACGGGTACAACAGCACACACGATGCGTTCGCCTACGCCGTCCAGAACGACGGGCGTTCGCGCAGCGGCGAGTCCAACGGCGGGGACTGGGCGTTCAACGTCGAGCACCCGTGGTCGTCGGGTGGGGACTTCGCGATGTTCGCGCTGACCGGTGAGTTGAACGCCCAGCCTGAACTGACGCAGGTCTATCCGCTGGAATGCCCGCCGGGCGACTACGAGCTGCCGATCACGTACGACATGCTGATGGCGGCTTCGGACGCTTCGGACCCGACCGGCCAGGCCATCGTGTTCAACGTCGAGTCTGTGGACATCGGCGAATTGCACCGTGGCGGCGTGCCGGTCGACCTCGGCGACCCGGCCCAGACGGCGTTGAGCTACGACGACAGTTTTACATGGCATCGTCCGGCGGGGACCACCGGCACGCTGGGCGCGTTGAGCGTGACGGTATTGGGCGGCGAGGGTGACCCTCCCGCGGCGGTGGTCGTGCCGATACGTATCGGCCCCCCGGTCGCCGGCCCGATAGCACTCGACGATGAGATCGAACTGCAGAAGGACAGCGTCGATGCGCTGATCGACGTGCTGGCCAACGATGACCCTGTCGACGATGGCGTCTTGGCGGTCCTGGACGTTGGCGTAGCCTCACACGGGGAGGTGACGTTCGACGCGGCGACCGGACAGGTGCGCTACACCCCGGCTGCCGATTACGGCGGCACCGACGTGTTCACCTACATCGTCAGCAACGGCGCGAATACTGACATGGGTACCGTCACGGTAACCCTCGTGCCGTACGATCCTGCCGCCGCCGGCGGGTTCGACGTGATGTACATCAGTACGACCCTTGCCCCGCCGCCGGGTTGGGCGGGACTCGACGAGTCGTGGGACTGGACGTTCCGCGACGGCCTGCCGGACTGGGCCGAGACGTTTGGCGTGGACATCACCGACGACGGCGTGGTGGTGGTGCACGCCTCGCGTCCCGAGGTGGCCGGCGACATGAACTACCTCGGCAGCACCAACAGCGGGTATCGGTGGCAGTCAGGCGACACCGAGCCGTTCTGGAACTGGGAACTGGTCGACGTCGAGGGCCAGACCACGTGGGTCGGCTCGACCAACGCGTACGTGTTCCTGGACTTGGCGATCGACCCGGCGACCGGTCAGCCGTGGACGCACGTCTGCGGCGACGGGATCGAGCGTGCGATCTACCACGGCATCGAGGCCGTCAGCCTGGAAGACCCCACGGCCATGCCGTCGATCCGCTACCTTGATCCGGACAACGCCAACGAGGCCGGGCTGCCGTCGATTAGCGGCATGTGGTACGACGTGGGCACTGGCGACCAGTTGTGGCAGGACATCCCGGACGACATCTTCCCGGTCGACGTCGCCGCTGGGGCGTCCAACGCGGGCAGCTATGTGGCCCTGGTCAACGACAGCACGGGCTCTGTCTACCCGCGGCACCGTGCGGAGATCCGGGACACCTGGAGTACCGAGCCGCCCGGGACGAGCGTGGTGACGGACCTGCCCGGCTGGCACGCCGACGGGGCCAGTTGGGGCGAGGCGATCAACGCCTCCGGCCACGCGGTGGGCTATGCCAAGACCGCCGCCGGCGACGACCACGCCTTTTTCTACGACGGGACGACCATGCACGATCTGGACGTGCTGGCCGGCTACGCCCACAGTGCGGCCCTGGGCGTCAACGACGCCGACCACGTGGTCGGCTTCTCCGCTGATGTCCTCAGCAGGCGAACGGTCCTGGACGACAACGACTACGGGATCAACCGCGACGTCCAGGGCCCCGACAGCGAGGCGTTTGTCTGGGACGCGACCGACGGGATGACGTCGCTGGGGATGCTCCCCGGTGGCCAGTGGTCGGTGGCCTATGACATCAACGACGAAGGCATCGTCGTCGGCGCCGCCGACGGCCATGCCGTCGTCTGGGCCCGCAACGCCGGCGGCACCTACCAGATACACGACGTCAACGCCCTGGTGGCCGACTGGCCGGTCGACTGGACGCTGACGGCGGCCAATGCGATCAACGAGTCCGGCCAGATCGTCGCCACCGCCCGGGAGCCCGGGGGCCAGTGGCGCGCGGTCTTCCTCGACGTCCTGCATACCGTCGATGCGGTGGACGACGCCTACCAGACAGAGCACATCGCGCCCGTAGGCGGCAACGTGCTGGTCAATGACACCGGCACGCTGACGGTAAGCCACGTTGACCAGAGCAGCCTGACCGGTTCGCTGGACTGGCAGGCCGACGGGTCCTTCACATTCGACCCGGCCGGGGCGTTCGACGACCTGGCGGTCGGCCAGGAGGCCCAGACGGCGTTCGATTACACCGTCTCCGACGGCCATGGCGGGACGGACACCGCCGCGGTGATCATTACCGTGACCGGCGCCGCCAATCTGGACACCTTGCATGTCAATGCTCTGACCCCCACGCCGTGGGGCTTTGGCGTGCAGTTGTTCAAGGGCGCCGACCCGGCGGGGCTGGACCTTGACGTGTTGAACCTCTATGACGGCCAGGACGCGGCGGCCGACCTGCCGGACGTGACGCTCATCGGTCAGAGCACCGGCCCGGTTGCCGGCTCGGTCCTCTGGGACGCCCAGAGCAGCACGCTGAGCTTTGTCGCCACCGGTGGGGTGCTTGTGGCCGATGACTACACCATCACGCTGGCCGGTCGGGCCGACGGCGTGGTCGGCGACGGCGGCGACGTGCTCGACGGCGATGGCGACAATACCCCCGGCGGTGACTATGTCAGTCAGTTCACTGTCGCGCCGGTGACCGCGCGGGTCGTGTCCCTTGCGGACGTTGCCCGCGGTCCGGGCCAGGCGGTCAACGTCCCGGCTGCCGGGGCGGGGCTGACCGTCAGCCTCGACGAGGCCACTGACGTGCTGGGCGTCGACTTCGTGCTGCGGTGGGATCCGGCCCTGCTGACGATCACCGACGTGGCCCTCTCGCCCGCCCTGGCCGCCGCCGGGTGGGACCTGACGACC
>CAZAKZ010000280.1:0-4222 GCA_964485695.1 uncultured Planctomycetota bacterium
GCGTAGTTGTTCGAATCACTTATGGAGTGCTAGGAATCAAGACCGGCTATTTAGGGGCGCTCTACCACCGCTACACAAAAACGCGTGGACTACCCGATTTTGACCGCGTGGGGTCAAAAATTAAGTCGGAGTGGATTCCTGGGGTCCGTGACGAGTTTCCGTACATGAAAGTCCCGAATGTCCGTGGAGATAGCACCGTTAATTTCATGGAAGGACGGAGGCATCTTCCGGTCATCGAGTTGAACAGGGCGGCATAGTGAAAAGATGAGCAAGACTTGCCTGTCGCCCAGGGGATGATTCGTGCCGACAGCGGGAACCGACTCCGGACGGCTGATTCCACGACCAAAAAACCTGGAAAGTCGGCTGTTCCCCGATCAAAACAGAGAATCAAGGCACGACTTCGTGTCTCAAGCGCTGACGAAAGTCCATGGGCCAGTACAGCTCAGATGAATCCAAGAGGATTCGTGGTATCCTGGAAATGCTCGACTATCCGGACCTCCCTTTTTGAGACGACTTCCAGATGCCAGGTAGAATTGGAAGCCTGCTGAAACTGATGTACACACTGCCGGCTTTTCGCCGGCGGGAATGGGTCGATCCCGAATCCTACCGGTCTCTGGTTGAGACCCGGCTCACGCGTGTCGTCCAGGTGGCCGCCCAGCGCGTTCCCTACTACCGAGACCTGTTCCTCCGGACAGGCCTCGATCCCAATGACATCCGAACCCCCGAGGATCTCGTCAAGGTGCCCATCACCACCAATGAGGTCCTGAGAGCCTTGCCGCATGAGTTGGTGGTGGCCGAGGGGCATCCCTTCGAAGGGCTGATTGATCGATGCACCTCTGGGTCCACCGGCATCACGCTGCATACCTACCTGACGCCTTTAGAACGAGATCTTCAGGCGCTCAACGCGATACGCGTCTTCCGGAGCGGCGGGTACCGCGCCCGTGACATACTCCTCGACCTGACCGAACCCTACATCCCGCCGCCGCGCTGGATCGAGAAGCTGAAGTTGTTCAGAAAGAAGTACATTCCTCACACTGAAGACATCCGTGAGCAGCTCGAAAAGATGCTGGCCTGGGAACCCGATGTGATTCTCTCACTCCCCACCATTCTCGATCTCCTCCTGGACGCAGGGATTGAACACAATGCAGTTCTCAGGCCCCACCTCGTGTACACGGTCGGAGAGCACCTGTCCAAGCACCTCCGGAAGCGATCCATGGAACTGCTCGGCTGTGACCCCATCGATGTGTACGGCGCAACCGAAGTCGGCCCCATTGCTTTCCAGTGTCCGGAACGAGACGGCTACCACATCAATGCGGACGGCTTGGTGGTGGAGGTCGTCGACGCCGAAGGCCGGCCGCTCCCACCC
Source organism: uncultured Planctomycetota bacterium (assembly GCA_964485695.1). Taxonomy (GTDB): domain Bacteria; phylum Planctomycetota; class JAFGQW01; order JAFGQW01; family JAFGQW01; genus CAZAKZ01. The sequence goes on from CAZAKZ010000280.1 coordinate 1,367, forward strand.
GGCGTGACCGGTCGGGTGGTTGTCACCGGACTCCAGAATGAAGCCATGCCGTTCGTCCGGTACTCGGTAGGCGATCTCGGCCGCCTCCGGGAAGGTCAGTGCCGGTGCGGCCGCGGACTGCCCCTCATGGAATCCGTACAGGGCCGCATCGTGGAAGCCCTGTTCCGTTCCGACGGGAAAAGCATCTCGGCGTACGGTCCGATCATGATCATGGAGGCCGACCAGGGTCTGGTTCGGTACCAGCTGCTCCAGGATCGCCCCGGCGCCCTGGTGGTCCGGATCGTGGGCACAATGGAAAACAGAGGCGACATCGTCTCGGGTATGAAGAAATTTCTCGGCAACGACCTGCACATCGAGTTCGAAGAGGTCGAATCTCTAGGCACCGTGGGAGGCGGCAAGTTCAAGCTGGTGCTCAGTCGCTGTCAGTCCTCTGAAGAACTGGATGGATGAATCCATGCTCGAGTTCCACCTGGTCACATCCAATCCCCGCATGACAAAGGACGTCCGCCAGACTCTCGACCTCGTCGAGGAACAGATTACCCGCGAGTTTTTTTCAAGACTGCACATCTCGGCAGCCGGAGAAGGTGACGAAGAGAACAGCGGCCGGCCGGATGTCGAACTGACAGTATCCGGAAGTCTCACGGACTTCGTCTCCACCATCGACGCGCTCGCAGCCCCGAGCCCGGAGGGTCCACCGGGGCCGAATACATTCATACTCGACGACAAGATTGCTCCGGGCCCGGGATCGGAAGCGCCGGAGTGGCTCTTCGACCTTGATGTACCCGGCAGCCACGGGATGAAGTTCTCAAAGTGGCTGCATCTCCATATGCCTGCCATGCCCGTCGTAATCCTCTCTGACCGGGAGATGGACAGACATTCCGCGGCCCTTCATCTTCCCAGGAAGTACCTGGAGAATCACTCGGAGTTCGCCAGACACATCGTCCGATATCTGTGCAGTCGCTGGGAGATGCCGTTCTGGGAGGCGCTGCATGATTACGCGACCGAGCTCGGCCGCAACTCATGGCACACACCCGGCCACAGCGGTGGCAGGTCCTTCTCGAAATCCCACTTCCTGAAGAGTTTTTCCAGAGCCTACGCGCCACGGGAATCGCTGGCTCTGCTCTGCGATCTCTCCGTGTCGGTGGACGAGCTCGGCGACCTCTCGACGCCTTACCGGGAAAGCCCCATGTCGCGGGCAATGGCGCGATCAGCCGAAACCTTCGGCAGTGCCAGAACACTGTACGCCACCAACGGGTCCTCCTCATCCAACAAGGTGATGCTGATGACCCTCCTCGACCCAGGTGACGTCGTCATCCTCGACCGGAACTGCCACAAGTCAATCCACCAGGCCATGGTGATCTCCGGCACCATTCCTTTCTACCTCAATCCAAAGTACAACGAAGACCTGGGAATCTCTCGACCGCTCTCCTTTGAACACATCGCCGACGTGCTACATGACCCGGCCGTGATCCAGGAGATGAGTCCCCGGGTCTTCTGCCTGACGACTAGCACCTACGAGGGCGTCCTCTTCCCGATCAAGGAAATCGCGGCGCTCTGCGAGACCGTCGGCGTAGTTTTCTATGCTGACGAATCCTGGCTGCCCCACGGCCGTTTTCATCCGTTCTACGGCCCCCGGCCCGACGGATCAACCTGCAGGTACAACGCCCTGGGCACCGGTGCCGAGGACAGTGCTCATCTGGTCGTCCAGTCCACACACAAGACACTCTCCGCACTCAGCCAGGCGTCGATGATGCATGTCAGCCCGTCCTTCATGCGCATCATTGATGAGGCCCTGGCCGCGGGCCGAGAACACCCTTTCGCCTGGCTCGTGAAGCGTTTTGTCGACCAGGACGACTTTCTCGACTACCTGGCCGAAGTGTCGCGGTACTGGGTTACCACCAGCCCGAGCTACCCCATCATTGCCAGCCTGGACTGTGCTACCACTCAGATGGCCGGTGAGGGACTCCGGTTGCTGACACGGCTGCATAGCATTGCCGCCGACCTGCAGGCGGCAGCCCGGCAGCTCGGTGCGAGTGTCGGCCTGGACGAGCTGATCGGCGACCCCGCCTGGACTCACCTTTTCAAGCACGACCCGCTGAAGTTCGGCGTCGTGGTGAGGCCGGGATCGGCAGCGCCCGGAGGCCCCAGCCATTTCAATGCGTTCCTGGACATCCTGAGGCGCAACGGAATCGCATGGGAAAAAGCATCGTCCCGAATGCCAGCCGCAGACGGGGATCGGGAACCCGACAGAGAGGGCCCGGTTGCCGGAGGCCTGGTGCTATTCCTGGTTTCGGCTGGCTCCAATGCCGCCCATGCCGAGACCTTGAAGCGGGTCCTAAGAGAGAGCCGTGCTCATCTCGGCTGGATCGATCGGGGTTCACGACATTGCCGACTATCCCGACGGTTTCAGGATCAGGTGACGGTTGTGCCGCGTGACGCCCACTATGCCGAAGGGGAGCTCGTTCCTCTCCGGATGGCGGGAGACCGCATATCCTGCCAGATGGTCGTCCCCTATCCTCCCGGCATCCCCTCGATCCTGCCGGGATTGAAAGTATCCCGTCATGAGGCGCAGCGGATTCTCCAGATCGCAGCGAGGGACGAGTGCGACGTTCACGGCCTGGTCAACCGAAAGAAAGAGTATTTCATACGCGTGTTACGCGACGATGAAGTCAAGATGCTGACCCGGCGTTACGAGATGAGCAAGTCGGCCGTCAAGCAGCGGCTCGACTTTCTGGCTGGGTACCGTCAGGGGTGAAGTGGTCCAGGAAGTTTCGCTCGCCATTTTCGGGCAGAAGGTCAGCCCTAAATAGCCGGTCATGATTCGTAGCATTCAGCATTATGCCGCCCTTCGCTTCG
>CAZAKZ010000281.1:0-4075 GCA_964485695.1 uncultured Planctomycetota bacterium
AGTGCGAGGACATCCCACATCGCGCGACATAGTCCGGAAGGAGATATAGTGGGCGATTACGTGATCCGGGGAGAGGTGATCGCCGAGAGCGGCCACACGGGCTGGTGCGGAACCCCCCACCTCCACTTCACCCTCCTCGACGCCTCCACCATGGAGAGCATTCCGCTCAGGTTCTCTGATGTCGAGGAAAACGACGGCGTTCCCCAGGAGGAACAGCGTCTACCGGCGGCCCGGCCGCCCGCCGTTCCTCAGGCCGTCATCGACGCGCACAAGAGGGCGTGGCGCGCCTCCCTGAAGGCGGAGGCGCTCGGAGCGCTCGACCTCGCCTTCCTGTTCACCACGACCCTCCCGCCCGGGAAGGGACACGAGAACTACTTCTACCACAGGGTTCTGATTGCCAGGAGGACCGCGCTGCTCAAGCGCCTGGCCGGCCGCCTGGAGGACCGGATCAAGATCACGTCCCCCTCGCGGGACCAGGTGCTGGAGGTGCAGCGAAGCCTGGAGATCCTGTCCGGAGTCCGGGACGCCGGCCTCGGATCCCGGCTGACCCGGCTCCGAAAGGCCGCCGGAGGGTGGCCGCTCAAGTGGAAGCTCCGGTCCCGGACCGTCCTGCGCTGGTGGATCGCCGGCCTCGAGATGGAGTGCCTCGAGGACGTCACGGGCGCGGCCGGGGCCTACGTCGGCGCCATCAAAAAGGCTCCGTTTTCCATCCGACCGCTCATCCGGTTCGACCTCGAGCGCCTGATCCAGGCGGATCTGCGCGCCGCACAGCGGAGCTTCAATCGCCTCGCCTTCGAGGCGGAAAGGGCGCTCCCCAGGGACAGGGCCGCCATCCGGATGGACGCGGACCGGTTCTGGAACCGCATGAGGATCCTCTACCGCGCCTGGGCCGACTACTTCCCCGGAGAACGGGAAATCGCGCTACTGGAGCGGGCGAACAGTCTGAAGAGCTACGCCGGGATCCTGAAGAGCCTGGGTTTGAAGTGACCGGGCAGGTTTCAAGGCCGGCTCCAGTATCCCCCCCGGGCGTGATCGAACACCACCTCGCGGCCGCGAACGGTGTCATCGAACCGGCCGTCTGCGTGAACCAGCCGCCCCAGGACCCACGTCCGGACCGGCCATCCCGTGAGGGACACGCCGTCCCAGGGGCTCCAGCCGCACCGGGTGACCTGGTCCGCGTTCCGCACCGTCTCTCGCCTCTCCAGGTCCACGAGGACCAGGTCGGCGTCGTACCCCACCTCGATCCGCCCCTTGCCCACGATGTCCCATACCCGGGCCGGCGCCTCGCACATCCAGTGCACCACCTGCTCCAGGGTGCATTGCCCCCGGTGAACGGCGTCCAGCATCAGGGCCAGGGCGTTCTCCACCGAGGGGAGGCCCGACGGGGCCTCGGGATACGGCCGGCGCTTCTCCTCCAGGGTGTGAGGGGCATGGTCAGTGGCGACGACCTGAAGGGCGCCGTCGGCCAGCGCCCGCCACAGCCGGACATTGTCCTCGGCGGTCTTCAGGGAGGGGTTCATCTGCACCAGGGTTCCGAGTCGGGCGTAGTCGTCGATGTTCAGGAGCAGATGGTGCGGGCATACCTCACCCGTAACGAGACCGCGGTGGTCGCGGAGCAGCTCGGCCTCGGCCGCCGTGGACACGTGAAACACGTGGAGGCGATGCCCGTACCGGAAAGCGAGGTCCATGGCCCGCCGGGTGGCGGTGACCGCGGCCGCATGGTCGCGGATCCGGGAGTGGTCCGCCACCTCCCGGCCGCCGCCCAGGGCCCGGGCGTTGGCCTGCACGGTGGCCTCGTCCTCGCAGTGAGCGCCGATGGGCAGGTGGGTCTCCGCAAAGATCCGTTCCATGGCCTTCGGATCGTCCACCAGCAGGGTGCCGGTGCTGGACCCGATGAAGATCTTGATGCCCGGGGTCCGGGACGCCTGCTGCAGATCGGCCAGGTTGTCCGGTGTGGCGCCGAAGTAGAAGCCGTAGTTCACCAGGCTCTTCTCTGCCGCCAGGGCCAGCTTCTCCTCGAGACGCGCCTGCGTGGTCGTGGGGGGGGCCGTGTTGGGCATGTCCAGGAAGGTGGTAATCCCGCCGCGGGCGCAGGCCCGGCTGCCCGTGTGGAGATCCTCCTTGTGCGTCGCCCCGGGCTCCCGCAGGTGAACGTGGTCATCGATGACGCCGGGGATCAGGTGGAGGCCGGCAGCGTCCACGACCTCGTCGGCCTTTGTAGCCGCGGACACGTCAACGCCGGCGATGCGGGGTCCATCCACCAGCACATTCGCCTGTACGGTCTCCCCGGGGAGCACGCAGACGGCGTCACGGATGAGCGTTTTCATCGGGTTCTCCACAAGGTAGAATCGGGCGACGTATAAAGGTAAACCAAGTCCCGGATCGAAAACAGCGATTCGTCTCCTGCCAAAGGGTAGACCGGCGAAGCGCACCTTTTTCGAGGAGAATTTGAGATGCGCTGGATCATCCTGTCGGCCTCGGCCGGGGCCCTCCTCGCTTCACTGCTCATGATCAGCAGCTGTAGACGTCAGATCGTGAAGGTGAAGCCCCTTCGCCCGCTCCACCCCAGGGGCGTGGCAGTGGTCAATCCGCCCGGACCGGGCAAGGTGGTCATCACCGGCCTCCGTCCTCCGGCGCCGAGGGTGGAAGTGCGGGGGGTGGCACCCACACCGAAGCACGCCTGGGTGTCCGGGCACTGGGCCTGGAACGGCACCCGCTACGTTTGGAGGCCCGGCCACTGGATCGTGCGTCCCCGGCCCGAGGCGGAATGGATTCCGGGAACCTGGATCCAATCCGACGACGGCTGGAAATGGGTACCGGGGCGCTGGCGCTAGATCCTCCTTCCGAGGGCCGGAGGCTTTGATGATCATGAATCCCTCAGAGCGGTATGTTTCGTGTCCGCTTCCCACGCCCTGTTTATTTCCTGGATCGGGACATCTCAGGGCCGTGGGGTGTCCCACGGCCCTGAGATGTCCCGATCCAGGAAATAAACAGGGCGTGGGGACAGGTGACTGTCAACCATTTCGAGTCCCCCGGCGGAGCTGGGGATTTCACCTGATATTTCCCCTGATAATGAGGTCAGGATGAAATCGACGTCCCTACCCGTGGTCCTTGCGGCCGGCCTGGTCCTTGCGGCCGGTGTTCTAATCGCTGTCCGGTCGGGCCTGTTTTCGCCGCACTCGCCCCCCACTTCCCGCGATGCCCTGGTCCGGGCCGCTGAAGACCTGGCCCGGATCCATCCCGACCTGTTCAAGACCTTCGTTCCCCTGAGCCGCAGTGAATGCGTCTCCCGGGACATGGCCGCCATCCGCGGGGACAGGGCGTACGTCCTGATCCATCCTTCAGGTAAGGTCCTGGACACCCGGCCCGCGTTCCGCTGGGAAACCCGCGTCAACAAGGGGCCCCAGGTGATCCGCCTGATGACCCTCCGGGGCAAGACCGTATGGTCCCGGCCCACCACAGCCTCGCCCGAGGTGCAAGATCCGGGGCCGCCTCCCCTGGTGCGAGGCGGCCGGTACCTCTGGTCGCTCACGCCGCCGGGTAAGGAGGTCCCCGTTGCCGGCATGCCCTTCGAGGTGGTGTCCGAGGCACAGCACAGGGCGTTCACCGCGGCCATGGCCGCCATCGAGGCCGCGGATCCCGATTACGCGAATCTGATCAAGGCGCACTTTGCCATCCGGGGGGATTACTATCGCGAGGCAGAGACAGCGATCCGGACCCATCTCCGGAACATGCCCGGCGATGCAGTGGGCCGGGAAACCCTCTACTATCTCCTCAGCCGGGTGGGGGCCTCGGAAGCGGAAACGCTGGGGATCAAGCCATGAACTCAAGTGAGGCCAGTGCCGTGTTCCTGGTGGACGGCGAGCCCTTTCCCCTCATCGGCGGGGAAATCCACTTCTGGCGCCACGATCCGGCCCACTGGCCGGCGCTCCTGGATACCGCCCGGGCCCTCAGCCTCACCTTTGTGGGCACCTACATCTGCTGGCAATTCCATGAGGTCGAGGAGGGGATGTACGACTTGAGCGTAACCAAAATGCGTGCACTCACGCAGACATCTCTTGAGGCATGATCCGCA
>CAZAKZ010000282.1:0-4039 GCA_964485695.1 uncultured Planctomycetota bacterium
CGCTGAAACTCATTCTCCTCTTCCGGTGGCATCGTCAAGCAGCGTGCAAACCACAGAAGATCCGTCGACGGAACGTCGCTCGCGCTCGCAGCGATGGCGCGATCGAGCGCCAGCTCCGATGCTCGGTGCTCTGCTATTCGCTGAGCCTTTTGCGCTTTGTCGCGCTCGACGGTTACATGTTGCTTCTCGATTTCCAGGTCGTTGGCACGTTGGTTTTCTTCAATTGCGAAGTAGGACGAGAACGAAGCGCCGGCGATCAATGTCATTGCAACAGCCGCGCTCAAAATAGCGACAACGGGATTGCGCCTACACCACCGCCACGCTCGCCCCAACTGGCCAATCGGCCGAGCCTCGATAGGCTCCCCGTTCAAGTATCGAACCAACTCGTCTGCCACCGCGTCAGGCGTTGCGTACCGACGATCCGCTTCCTTCTCCAGGCATTTCGAGCAGATTGTCTCCAGGTCACGATCGACCGTTGGCTTGAGTTTCCTGGCAGGCTCGGGGGCGTCCTCCCGGACTTGGCGCAGCACCTCAATGTCCGTTGTCCCCTGGAATGGAGGCCGACCCGTCAGAACATGGTAAAGGGTGGCCCCAAGGCTGTACACATCCGATTCGCGCGTGACCTTGTTGGAACTCTCCGCTTGTTCTGGCGACATGTACGGCAGGGTGCCAAACACTTCCCCGGCTCGGGTAACCTCGCCGTCTCCCCCCAGCGACTTGGCCACACCAAAGTCGGTTACCATCGCTCGATCAGTGGCCTCATCGATGAGGATGTTACTGGGCTTGATGTCGCGATGGAGAACACCGTGGCGATGGGCATGCTCGATTCCCCGCGCGACGCCTTCCATGTACCGTGCAGCAGTACGATTATCAAGCGCTCCCTCCCTGACGAGTTCGGCAAGGCTGCGACCCCGCACGTACTTCATCGCGTAGTAATGCTGCCCCTCCGCTTCGCCCACTTCAAAGACGGGAACAACGTTGTCGTGTTCCAGACGGGCGGCGGACTCTGCCTCGTTCTCAAAACGCTCCAGGGCTTTCTTTCGATCGATGGGGAGTGCCTCATCCAGCCTCTTGGTGTTGATGACCTTGACGGCCACGATACGGTTCGGCCGACGCTGTCTCGCCCGATGCACCACTCCCATGCCCCCGCGTCCAATTTCTTCCTCTATCTCGAAGATGTCTTCCAGGCACTTCCCTTCTCGGGCGCCGGGTGTCATTTCTGATTCCAACACCGAATGAGCGCGGAGCAATCTGACATTCTCTCGTACGTCTTCTGGGAGGCTCTCGAGAAAGCCGTCAAGATCTTCACCATCGACGTCCAGCGACTGTTCGAAATACTTCTGAACCAGCCTCTCTCGTTCTTTCGCTTCCGGTGTCATCGGCCCCTCTCGAAATCGTGCTACGTTGCCGCCTCGCTCTCTGCGACGTTGAGCTTTGCGTCAGCGAAGGCGAAGCGTTTTCTTACGGTGGCTACGTCTTCACCCGTCCATTCACCAATCTCTTCCTGGCTACGACAGGCGAACCGAACAAGGCGATAGTATCGCGCAGCGTCTGAGGCGTACTCGGCGACTTCGTCCAGCGCTTGGCGTCGGGCCAGGAAGCGTTTGGCCTCCGATGGAGTTTCCACCAGCGTCGTCTCCAGTGAAAGGGCGACGGTGTCCGATGTGCCATCCTCGTCTGCAGCCGACTCCTCGGCAGCCAAACGCTCACGTGCGCGTTGCGTTAGCGCCTCCTCCACTTGCTCTGCAACATCCTCATAGAACTGAAGCCGCAATGAGGGTGCCACATCTCGGCCGCCAATCAACGAGTTCTCGACGTGCCGTACAATCGCAACCAAGTCGAACTCCGAGATACGCCTTTGGCCGGAGCGGAACGGTTCGATGTGCTGACGGATTGCGCTGCCGATCGCCTGCCTGTTGATCTCGAACGCGCCGTCACCCAGGAACTCTTCCTCAGTGATTCTCCAGTCTGCGTCTCGCCACTCCGCGTACTTCGCAATCAACTCGGCCACAGCATATTCCTCAGGGCCGTTCAAGTCGCCCCGATGAAACGCCCGGATCTTCTCTTCGTCCAGTGGCACGGGCGGCGTCTCATCCGAAACCTCGTTGAGGATTCTCCGGTTGAGCCCAATCTCATCAAGAAACGCGTCTAGTTCGTCACTCGGCATGCGCAGTAACCCCTGCCTTTCTAAGGCACCCTTGCAGATTTTCCAAAGCCTGTTTGAAAACCTTCCCCACATTTTGCGGAGTGGTCTTCAAATACCTGGCGATCTCTGACTTGCGTTCGCCTCTTTGCCACCGTTTCACCACGACTTGCTGCCGCGCCGTCAACTTGTTGATACAGATCTGAAGCATGGTGCAAACGTGCCCCCAGTCATCTCGGTCGCTCGACCTTTCCTCGTCGTTCGCTGCCTGCCATTGCTTCCAAGCGTCCTCGTTTTCGTCAAATGAAGAACGACGTCGTAATTCACGAATCGCTTTGCGTTTTGCCGATAGCACGCTGTATGCAATGAAGTTCATTGTTCGCCCCTTGTAGTAGCCGTTCTCTTCATTCGGCTCGTAACGTTGCTTCGCGTACTTTTCCAGCAGAGAGTCGGTCGCAGCCGTCGTTACGTCTTCCACAACCAAGTCTGGGATTTCGTGGAGTTTCCTCTTCCACTCCACGTGTTCACTAAGCCAGCCTGACGTCACGGCCAGCAGCTCCCCGGCTTTTTCTTCCCAGGACAGCTCGTCATCATGAACCACGTCTCGAATACGATCGACCGTCTCATCCGAATTCGGTTCCATTTTCTCGCACTTCAAGAGTCGTCTTCTAGCAGTTGCTGCACGTCGCCCCGCTGGGCTTTTCCGAGCTCCCCGAATTCTTGCTCGGTGATTCTCGCGTCTGCGTCGCGCCACTCCGCGCACTTCGCAATCAACTCGGCCACAGCATATTCCTCAGGGCCGCTCAACTCGCCCCGGTGAAACGCCCGGATCTTCTCTTCATCCAGCGGCACCGGCGACGCCTGATCAGAAACCTGCCTGAGCAAATCCCGATTAAGACCGATTTCGCGGCAGAATTCCATCCATGCTTCATCGGACACTCCATGTTTCTCGTTTTCCATGTCCTTATGTTACAACGACTTACGAGAATCTGCAAATTTTCTTGGTTGATTTCTACCCCCTGCATTGCCCCTTCTGGCAAGCACAACAACAGGCTCCGGATACCAGCCGGGTGGGCGCTCGGAGCCGTTTCTCCCAAGCGGGACAAATACTACCCAGTTCACCCGCTCGACACACGGAGATAGCAGGATGACAGCTTACGACGTAGCCAGGCAAATCATCGAATTCGCGGTGGATCAGGGCCTCCACGAGGCCCTTACCTCGCTCGTCCTCATGGCCCCCGCTCTTTGCTTCCAACCCTCGGCTCCGGGCCCGAGGTCAGGCATGGTGGTGCCCGATTCCAATGTGACCGTGTCATTTCACCACTTTTCCCAGGATGACCCTTCGCCAGCTCCAAACCGTGGTCGCCCCAAGAAGGGACGAGCCAAAGACAGCGGGCAACGTTCCTTCCTCCGCGTGAAGAGGTCAACCGTGTCACAAGTCGAACAAACGGTCAACTGGGCTCCATGGTATGCGCTCACGCTGAACTCACTGCCTTCCACTTCCCCGCCCATATCCATGCTGCAAACGGACCAGCGGACTTGGGACAGCCATCCCGTCTCGAACGGCGATCCCAAGGTCTGCCGGAAGGAATTCCGTAAACCAGTTCTTGGTCTCGAACCTCTCCACAAACCGGCCATGCACGTTTGATCAAAGGAGCACTGACACGATGAAAACAACTTCAGCACTCAGCGTCGCCTTGGTGAACTTCGTCGCTGCCGCGACTCGCCCATTCAGGCTTCGGAACAAGAATGACGCCGTGGAACGGAGGCGCCGCTCCAATCTGTGCCAGGCTCTCGCCTTGATCCTGGTCTATGTCGCCCTCTACTTCGTCGGCGCCTATTTCCTCCAGTGAACCCGGAGCTTCCACCAAGTCGGAGATCTTCATCATGGTCAAC
>CAZAKZ010000283.1:0-4014 GCA_964485695.1 uncultured Planctomycetota bacterium
GGCAAAGTAGTCGCTCCAGCCCGGACATCGCCGGATCAAGTCACGGCTTTCTGCTTCTTTCAGAAGACGTCGTATCTTCTGCCGACGAAGCTTTCTGCCCTCCCCCTCTTTTTTCGATTCGATGTCTGCCTGGTATCCGATCTGGTGGATCGCGAACTCATCGACATCGAAGATGACGCTATCGCGATTTTTCCAGCCCATTTGATTGGCCAAGAGATAGAGGCGGCGCATGGGGCAGGGGAGTGAGAGATACAGGCGGTAGTCGAAGAGGAGGAACTTCGACCTCTCCGCGATCTCCAGGAAATCCCGACTGAAATGAAAGGTAATGGGGCGCCGCGATGCAGTCACGCGTGAGAGGGAGGCGAGTGAATAGAACTCGAAGTTCCGTATGTCGTGAGTTTGGGTCTGGGGGTTCCAGAAGGCCGAGTTCGTGTACTTCACGTAGCTGAAGCGGAAGATGCGGCTGCGGATGCGCAGGTAGTCCTTTTGCGAAGTGACGGAGAAACCGCAGCGCCGGCCGATGAAATCGGCGGTGAGATCAAGCTCGCCAGAATCAGGGAAGTGGTCGAGATCTTTCAAGTGCGCGTAAAGCCCCAGCAACAAATCAAAGTCCTTGGGAGCGAGGCCAAAGGGAGCCGTGATGAGTTGGGTTGCCAGCTTGTAGTTGGCGGATCGATCCTTGTAGCGAAACTGGCGGGGATAGTGGAGTGCGTCGCCGACTTCCAGAACGCCGAGTGCGTGATCGGCGCGCAGGTCGGCAAAGAGTGGATGGTCTTTAAGAGGCACCGCCTTGAAGGACAGCGGACAGAAGGCCGCCTTGATGAAGTCGAGCCCAGCGTAGCCGCGGTTGCGGGTGCGATTGGTGGTAGACGGAAAGGGCACGGGAGAAGGATAGCACGGTTTGTAAGTGACTGCACTTGGGAAGAAGTAAGAAACTGAACCTTTCGCAAGGGCGCGTGACAGGATTAGAGGTGCGAGTGACCGAGTCGGGCCAAGCGGAGGGGATAACAGTTGGAGCAGGTCGGACTGCAGGTGCAGTGGCCCCGTGAAGCGACTGAGATGTGGTCAAGACTTGGACGTATCGCCAATCGCGGCGCTGCAACTTGCGAGGAAAACTGTCGAACTTGGACGAGATCCTTGTTGTAGTGGATCGCCGGCGAAACGCGGCAAGACCACTTGGTCAAGATTCTTAGACGTGCATGAAAAGTGGCGATTTCAGATCCTTGTTATGGTGGAATCGCCCACTGAATGGTGACAGCGAGAAGATTGTCATTTTAGATCCTTGTTGTAGTGGATCGCCCGCGAAACGCGGCAAGGTCACCTAGTCAAGATTCTAGAGGTGCATAAGGAAAGACGTCTTTCGATCCTTGTTATCCTGGGTTGCCTGGGGAAAACTCCGAGGCTGGCTGGTCGGTCCAGAAGGCGACGATGTATTGGGTAGCCGAAGAAAGGTAGCACAAATGTAGGCATTCTGCAAATCAATGAAACGCGGGTTGAGTGAACTTATCCAGAAGAAGATGCTCGGTCGCCATTTCCTCGGGCAAATACCGAACTGAAGTCCGCACGCGAATTCGTGAACTTAGCGCGGTGAAGAGCGGGGTGAACTGAGGCTGAAGCCTCGGGCAACGGAGCGGTTAATTGGCAGGGCGCCCTGTATCCTCCATGGGAACGAAGCGTCGGTGGGTGGGGGGAAGCTTGTTCGAGCGGCTGGCGATGGGCTGTCGAAATAGAGGTGTTGGTTGAGGGATGACATTCTGCTGGGTCGTACGTTGGAGCGATTGTACTGGTTGAAGGGGTTCGATCACTACCACAGACATACAACGCCTCCGTCGGATACGCGAAGGAATCGGCAGCGACCGGCCACGTCGCTGGCTGTATTTGGCACAAATCGGATGGGGCGGCCGTTGACTTCGTAAATCAGACTGACCGTGCCCCGAAAACGACGCCGGCCGAGATGACGGTAGGGTACGCCGCCGACGCGGGCGTAGTGGTCACCCTCTTGAGGTGCCAAACGGCGTATAGCTTGGGTTGGCACGACGGTGAGGCACTGAAAAGTCTCGTCGGCTCGGGGCGTGAGCTGGGACAAATCGCCATCGGCGAGCGCTCGCACCCACTGCGGAAAAGTCAAGCAGAACGCCGACCCGAGATAGGTATGAAAGTGGCTTTGTCGGTGACGCAAGCGGTCCGCCAGTTGGTCGGCAAATTCGCCGTCGTAGTAGAGCCGGTAGGCGGGGTTGACGACCAGTTCGATGGTCGTGGGACGCCGGAACCGCGTGTCCGGCCCTGTCGCGACCCAGGATCTTCCGTGCAGGCTTAGTTGCTGCGTGACGGTGGAGACCGGCGCTAAGAGCTGGATGCCAAAGCGCACGGAGTCCGGAAGCGAATCGCGTCCGAGGATCGAAGCGGCCAGGCCGGACAAAGCCGTCCGCGTAATGAACGGGTAACTGGCGTGCGTACCCAACGTATCGGGACGACGAAAATGGGCGATGGGGCCACGGGCGTCGAAGATGACCATGGACATTGATGGCGATCCTGGGATCGGGTGCATGATTTGCGGCGGTCTAAATGCCGGCCCACGTGGACGCTTCGGCCGGCAAGTCACCCTTGGTTTTCAACTGCGGCGCCGCCCAAACACGGTATCGGGCGACGCGGTCGTCGTTCTCGGCGAGAACGGATGCCAGGTTGTCAAGGTTCAAAGTCACATCGCTCAGCCTGGTTGGCGGATTCGGGCCCAGCCAAGCCTGGCGATCCGGCTCGATGGTCGGGGTCTCATCCAAAAAGCCGATGCGGAAGAACGGGTCGTTGTACTCAACATGGACGAGCAACAGCGGCTGTTGGATTCCGCGACCGCGTGCTTGGCGGTGGTAGGTGCCGTTCCACAGGGCTTCCAGAAGAAAGTCGACGTCGGTGGCGGTCATGCCTGTCTCGGCGGCAATGGTAGCGTTGAGGACCGCCGGCATGGCGAACATGGCGAACGGGCAAATGTACGAGGTCCAGATCGTTCCTTGCGAGGCGCCTTCTTCCTGGCCGCTGTCGGCGTTGACTTGGACGTCTCTGGAGGGCATCACCACGGTACCCTGGACGTACTTCGTGTCGACCGGATGCAGGGAATGGGCCCAGCCGAACTGGACGGGGCCGCATTGGTGGAAGCTCTTTTTCTTCACGCTAAACACCGCACCGAAAACGCGCGTGTCGAAGGCGGACTGCATCAACGCCTGCTGAAAATCGTCGTCCTGGGCTCGACCGGCTCTTTCAAGCAAGAGTTCGGCCAGCCTGTCGCGCCCCAGGAGTTTGTTCTCGCCGGTTCGTTCCTGCCGGACGAACACGAACATGTTTTTGTCGGGTCCCCCGTCAGGATAACGGGCCAGCGTGTAATCGCGCACATCGCGTTTGATGCTTACGTCGGACAGGGAGATACGGCCGTCTTCTTCGCCAAAAATGCGCCTGGCGTTACCATCCCGCAGCGGGTCGCGGTTGGGGATGCCATCCTTGACGGACTTGACAAACAGGATTTCTGCCGAACGAACTTGGTGATCAGTCATGGGTCACTGCTTCCTCGGATTGATTCGTGGTGCTGGAATTGGCATGCGGTTTTGCGCGGGCCTGCGGACCTTGCAGAACGTATCCGGACCAGAACCCGGTCATGAAGTTGTCGCGTTGCCGGCGGACTTCATCCTCGCTCTGTTGAAGGAGATTGAGCACCACGCCGACGCGACGGCGGAAGTCATCTTTGAGGTGGAGGCGCTGGACTCTGGCCTCCATGTCGAAGATGCCCGGCAGCGCCCTCTTCGAGACGAGTTCCGGTGAAAGGCCCGAACCGAGCGCCAATACGCGGTGTCTAAGGTAGTCTTTTCCGTCGTTGCCCACCTTGGTAGCGATCCAGTACTGGCGAGCGAATCGCCGCAACAACGCGCCACAGGCAAAGCCCAACTCGCCGGGACCGTCAAATTGCATGGCACCGACGGGCGTTTCGAATACGGCTTGGAGCAGCTCTTTCCAAGGTCGCATGGGCAT
>CAZAKZ010000284.1:0-3970 GCA_964485695.1 uncultured Planctomycetota bacterium
CCGTTCCATCAAATATCGTGAGAATGCCACCCTCATCTAGCGTGCACGTGCTCAGGAAGGCGTCTGAAAAGGCGGCGGCAGAGCTCGAGCGGTTGGGCGTCTGATGAGGCCGAAACCTGCTCGAGGGAATCGAGGAGCCCAAGGGCACTCACGGGGGCCTCATCGTATCCACATGAGCCCGCCGGATGCATCCCGACATGGGTTTTCGGTCGGCTATCACCTCTTCGTCTTCGGGAAAACAGGACTTCCACAATCTCGGCAAGGAAGCCCCCCCCACCCCATGAAGGACCAGAGGCCGGTTCGGCCCGGCCATCTAGGCCGACGAGGCCGGGGTCGATTGGGGCGCGGATGGAACCCGACGCAAAGCGAGCAGAGCGAGCGCTCCGCGCCGGCCCCGGCTCTGCAAAGCGCCAACGGGGGAGTGCGGAGGGGGACCCGTTGGAGCAAGCAGAGCGGCGTAGCCGCGACCGCGAAGCGTCGATTTGCTGTGCCGGGTCAAGCGGATTGTGACGGGCCGCGCCCGTCGAGGAGGCCGAGATGGACCGGATGAACCGGCCGGCAGACTTGGACCTGTAGATTGAGAGAAACATGAAAACCGAGGATTGCAGTCATCTGATAGGAATGACTCCAAGTCAGCTTCAGGAATGGCACCGCCGGAAAAATCTCTGCGAAGAGAAGGACGAAATTCAAGAGGCACTGATTGAATGGCTATCCGGATTTCCATGGGAGTGGTGGACAACGAACACGCTCAAACCGAGGAATGATGGCGAAAATCATACGTTGGATTATTCCAGAAAGTGTATGAGACGATTCATAGCCGATCTCTCCGCCGTGGCCTGGGGCCTCAGGTGGAGAGATCGGCTAAAAGGTCTCTACGGAATCGTCGCGTTTGAAAAGCACAAAAGCGGTTCGTGGCACTGGCATGGACTTCTTGCAGGAACAAGGGGACTACGCCGGATGAATGTCGTGGATTGGTGCGCAGACCACCCGATTTACGGGTGGGCGCGTGTATTCCCGACGCCTACCGAGAAAGAAATCCGGTACATATCAAAATACATGAGCAAAGGACCCGGCATGTGGGAACCGGTCGGAGTCCGGTGGTTCAATGACCCGCCAGAAGGCCCGATCCTGATCGGGTGAAAGACGAGCGACGCCGGCGCAGCCCGTCGCGGAGGTCATCGACAGGAGGGCGCGAAGTCCGTGGCGTGGGCGGTGCCACGGCGGACGGTCGTTGCTTGATGGCCAAAGGTAGGTACTGAGGAAGAGTAAAAAGAATGATTGCTGATCTCACGGTGAGCGATATACTCGGAAGAAAGGCAGACGGGAATCATTGGCTGAAGAAAACCCAAGATATCCCATATCAACGATACATCGGCCCATTGCCTGAATGAGAAAAGCAGAAATACTACAGATCTCTCTGTTATGCAGCACCTCCTCAAACATGTATGTGATTGGTGTTTGCACTTTTGATACTGGAACGGGGGTATCTAATGTGCGGCATTGCTGGACTGTTCCCTTCCCTTCGGTTGGGATTCATCGTGCTCATCTGGTTGGGGATATCCTCGGAAGGTCAGGCACAGGATAGAAAGTCAGACCTGAAGAAAATGGCGCGCGCCGTACTGGAGACCGGTTGCAGTGCAACGTGGAGAGAGGCGAACGCCCGGGCCTTCGTGGCCTCCGCCCAGCCTGAAGACTGGTCTCTCGCTTTCGAAGTCGTCCGTGAGGTTGTGGATCGCAGGGACGAGATCGAGCGCAAGTTGGTTGAAGCCCGCCGGCCCGTCACGCATCAGTGGGATCCAGACGATGATGGCATGCTTGGCTTCTTCTCGGAACTCTGGCATAAAGAGGAAATTCAGAAGAACGAGGTGAAAAGGTTCGAGGCAGAGCTGGGTGCGGAGGAAGCGGTACTCGACGTTTTCCGGTCGAGCCTCACCGCAGTCGCAGCCCGGTCCGATCCCGAAGTGTTCATCGACTTCGTGGCCAGGCAGGCCGCGGTGCGCAAAAGGACCGAGTTGGCAAAGGCCCTGCGCGCGCTCGGGTTCTTCCCAACACCTGCCTCACGCAGGCTTATGCTCGATCGCTTGGCCGATACGGATACGGTCGTCGGGCTCGCGGCCGCACGTGCATGTGATGAGCATGTCCGGGCATTCTCCACGCCGACAACATCTGAACCGCTTTGGCCGGAGGCCTTTGAGCGTATTCAAGCGGCTCTCCATCGGGCGTGGCGCAATCGAGATGTCCACTACCGGCGTTATCGCGTGCTTGCAAAGAAGAGTGCAGCTATCAAGGGCAAGGTGTTTATCAGCGTGACACGCTATATGAAAAGCCTTGGAGACCTTCTGTGGGAAGCCATGTCCGCACTGTCTGACCTAAAGAATGCCAAGGAGAGAATCAGGAAAGCAGCTGATTCCGCCAAGACGCCTAAGCCATTGAGATCGACTTTCGAGAAGGCCCTTGACAGGCATAGAGAAGCTCGTCGGGAGCTGCGAGTCCGGGATCTCAGGATCAAAACACTTGTGACGGTGGCCGGCTGGGTGTTCGATCGTATGAACGCGGAACAGCGCGTCCCCTTCGAGGCACACCTGGTTAAGTGCTTGGAGAATACTCGGCCTCAGACCGACTCCCTCAGGCTGGTCGAGCTCTGTGGGTACCTGCGCTCGGAAACGATTCGCAATGCGCTTGTGGGTGCCTCTTCAGGGCCATCGGCAGGCGCCCGGGTTGCGGTTTGCAGGGCGCTGGAGAAACACCCAGGTCCTGCGCACGTGCTTGCGCTAAAAACACGCCTTGAAGACTCCCACTGGCAGGTCAAGGTAGCCGCAGTCCATGCTCTTTGTGCTGCAGGAGGAAGGGACGCCGTCGACGTGCTCGTGTCAGCCGTGGGCAATACCCAGAGTCGCGTTCGTAATGAGGTCGATCGTGCTCTCCATCTAATGACCGGGATGGAATTTCACCAAGACGCTCTCCGATGGAAGGAGTGGTGGGACCGGAATCGCGAACATTACCACGGGCCGGCTCCGAAACCAAAAGACTCTCCCAGGAAGGAGAGACCGGCGGCCGAGCGGACCGGGATAGAGTGCTTCGGAATCCAGACGCACTCCAGGCGGATAACCTTCATCATTGACGGGTCCGTGGCCATGAATCTCGTAATGGGGAAGACGGCCATACTCGGTCCTCAGCCAGGCATAAAGGTCGACCCGAACGAGCTCAAGATGAGCTATGCGCGGAAGGCGATGGCCGATGCACTGGCCGCACTACCCTCTGACTCGGCCTTCAACATCCTGGTCTACGGAAACAAGGTGAAAGCGTGGAAGCATGATCTCGTCCCTGCGAACGCGAGCAACAAGAAAGCGGCCCGCGATTGGTTGGCGCGAGTCAAGCCGAAGGGATGTGCGGCCATTTTTGATGCGATAGTACGAGCATTCGATCCCGCCGGCCGCGAAGCGAGTGCTCATCTACGCTCGAAGGCAGCGGACACGTTCTTCATCGTCGCGGGGGGACCCGCCAGCGGAGGCGATATCGCCGTCGAAGCCGACATCGTGGAAGAAATCGAACGGTTGAATCGGCTCAAGCAGGTAAACATTCACACCGTCTCAGTGGCCAAAAACGGCCCCACCGGATTACTGCGCGCCCTCGCTTCTCGGTGCGGAGGAAGATATACGGTATTGCGGGAGAGATCATCGAGGAAGTGACGCGGCGCTCAAAGATTTCGCCCCAAAGTGGTCCAAGATGGTGGAGCGGTAGAAAAGGCTATTCTCCTGACATCTTCTAATAGGAGTACCTTTCACTCGCAACCCTCGCAAACGCGGGGGCGGAGCAGGCTGGCCGCAGGTTGGAACTGGTTGCGGTAACTGCTGCTCTATCGTATCAAACCTATGTGGGACAACGCCGGAGCGTCAGCATCCCCGGGTTGAGGTGCCGGTGTACTGGTCCACGGAGTTCCGCCGACCCTCTCCAGCCCATAACTTCACTT
>CAZAKZ010000285.1:0-3954 GCA_964485695.1 uncultured Planctomycetota bacterium
GAAGACAATGTGTTACGCAAAATAAGTTAACAAAAAATGAGGGGATCCCTCAGGTCCACGCCCGGTTTTGACACGACGGTCGGTGTGCCGCCGATGGTGGGGATCGTGTAGATCTGATACACGCTCGAGGAGATGTTCCTCCCGAAGGCGACGATTTTTGCGAATCGGTCGAGGACCGGGAACCGGATGTTGTCGTTGGTGCCGAAGTTCGTGAGCTTTCGCGGATTCGAGCCGTCGGCGTTGACCAGCCACACTTCCCGGGCGCCGCCCAAGGAGACGCTGTAGGTCACGGTGGTGCCGTCGGCGCTCATCCATCCTTCCCGATCGTGGTAGCTGGTGCCGTTGCGCTTGGTCACGTTGATGGCGCTCGAGCCGTCGGTCTTGGCCACCCACTGGTCGCTGGAGCGGGAGGAGCTGTCGTACTTCGTGAAGCAGATGAACTTGCCGTCGTGGGAGAGGGTCAAGGGACCCTGAACGCTGCCCGATGAGGCGGCGTCGTAGGCCTTCACCGGGGTGCCCCCCGACACGGGGACGGTCCAGACCGCCTTGTTCGAGACGTAGCCCACGGACCGGCCGTCTCCGCTGATGGTCTGGTAGTAGGGGATGGGAATCGAGGTCCCGGTGGTGATCTGGCGCGGAGACGGGCCGCCATCCCACACCCAGGCCTGCCCGTTGTTGACCCATGTGCACACGCTTCCGTCCTCACAGACTCTCGGGTACTGATCGGGGGTGGTGTTGTTGGTGATCATGGTGAAGCGCTGGGCGCTGGTGATAACGGTCAGTACCACTACAAGCAGGCAAAGGAAGCCCGTCGATCTGGAAAGCATGGCGAATCCTCCTTGAACGAGAACGAGGCGTGGGTGATGTCCCGAACTGCAACGATTATACCAGGAGAAAGCAGTGCCACCCCCATGTTTTCAGGGCAGGGACTTCTCCGCGATCTCCTTCTTGATCCGGTCGATGAAGGCTTCCGGGGCCATGGAGCCGAGGTCGCGCCGGCCGCGGGCCCGGGCGGCCACTGTGCCGGCCTCGACCTCGCGGTCGCCGAGGACGAGGAGGTAGGGGATCTTGTTGATCTCGGCGTCGCGCACCTTGAAGCCCACCTTCTCGTTCCGGAGATCGGCCTTGGCGCGGATGCCCTCCTTCCGGAGGCGCTTCGTGAGGGTCTTCACGGCATCGGTCTGTCTCTCGGTGAAGGAAGCCACCCGGACCTGCACCGGCATCAACCAGACAGGAAGCGCGCCGGCGTAGTGTTCGATGAGGATGGCGAGGAACCGTTCGAAGGAACCCAGGATCGCCCGGTGGAGCATCACCAGCCGTTTTGACCGGTTGTCTCTGTCGGTATAGTTGAGGTCGAACTTCTCCGGGAAGTTGAAGTCGACCTGGATGGTGCCGCATTGCCAGCGGCGGTTCAGGCAGTCGGTCATGTGGAAGTCGATCTTCGGCCCGTAGAAGGCGCCGTCGCCGGGATTGAGCTGAAAATCGATGTTCCTCCGGGCGAGGGCTCCCTCGAGGGCCTTCTCCGACAGATCCCAGTGCTCGTCGAACCCGATGCGCTTCTCGGGCCGGGTGCTCAGCTCCACGTGGACGTCTTCAAAACCGAAGGTGCTGTAGACCTCGTAGACGAAATCGATGAGGGCAACGGCCTCGTCCTCCACCTGCTCGGGGGTGCAGAAGACGTGGGCGTCATCCTGGGTGAAGCCGCGGGCGCGGAGCAGCCCCTGCACCTCGCCGCCGCTCTCGTGCCGGTGGACGAAGCCGAGCTCGCTCCAGCGCTGAGGAAGGTCCCGGTAGGAGTAGTGGCCGGACTTGAAGATGATCACCGCGCCGGGGCAGTTCATGGGCTTCACGGCGTAGCTCTCGTTCTCACGCTCGAAGTTGTACATCTTGTCCTTGTAGTTTTCCCAGTGTCCGGACCGCTCCCAGAGGAATCTCTTGAGCACCGTCGGAGTGCGCACCTCCTCGTAGTCGTGGAAATAGCAGGCGCTGCTGATGTAGTCGGCGATGGCCTGGTAGATGATCGCTCCCTTGGGGTGCCAGAAGGCGTGGCCGGGGGCCTCGGGATGGAAGGAAAACCAGTCCAGCTCTCGACCGAGCTTCCGGTGGTCGCGCCGGGCCAGCTCCTCCATCAAGGTGTCATGCGCCTTCAGTCCCTTTTTTGTGGCGAAGCAGTTTCCGTAGAGGCGCTGCAGCTGGTTCAGGTTCTCGTCGCCTTTCCAGTAGGCGCCGGCGACGCTCTGGAGCTTGAAGTGCTTCACCCGGGCGGTCGTCGGCACGTGGGGACCCATGCACAGGTCCTCGAAATCCTTGCCGACCTCGCCCTGGGTGTAGAAGGAGATGACGCTTCCCTCGGCGTTCTGGACGTTGTCGGTCTTGTATGGATCGCCCCCGAGGTGGTTCATGGCCTCGTCTCGGTTCATTTCCCGGCGAACGAATGGACGTTTCTCCTTGATGATCTTCTTCATCTCCGCTTCGATGCGGGGGAGGTCGTCCAGGGTGATGGACTCGGGGCAATCGATGTCGTAGTAGAAACCGTACTTGGCGTCCTCGAGGAGGGGAGGGCCGTAGACCAGCCGGGTGTCGGGATAGAGGCGCTGCACTGCTTCGGCCATGACGTGGGCGCAGGAGTGGCGAAGGACGAAGAGGGCGTCGGGATCGTCATCGCTTTCCGTGATGATCTTGACCTCTGCATCATGATCGATGGGACGATCCAGGTCGAGGATTCCTCCATCCACCTTCACGGCCAGGGCCTTTCGGGCCAGACCCTCGGAGATGCTCTCCGCGATCTTCCTGCCGGTGATGCCTTGCGGATGCCGGACCACGGAACCGTCCGGCAAGGTGATATTGATCACGAGGTCGGTCTCCTGCATGCTTCCTCCGGGCTACCGTGAATACTTCGATTTCGGTCGTAACATTACAATGTCATGGGTGGTGAGACCAGATTATATAACGTTTGCAGGCGGATTCCCCGCAAGGATGAATCGATACCACCCGCTATCGGCCCACCCGGCGCCGGTTGGCTCTGTACCACTCACGGGCCACGGCGGGATCGGTGAAGCTTTCCCCCGAAAGTCGCTCGAGGTGCGATTTCACGGTTTTCGCCAGCAGGGGATACGCGGCCTCGCTCTTGAGCTGGGGCCGCTGCCGGGCCCATGCCTCCAGGCGCTCCCAGAATCCCAGGAGCACGTTGAAGGTCTTCTGCGGCCGGCCGAACCGGGCGCCCAGCGCCTCGATCGCGGCCACCACACAGACGGGATGCCTGGACTCGAGGCCGGCCGTGAGGTGCCCTATGGCGGCCGGCCGGGCCGTCCGGCCCAGGGCGTGGTAGGCGGCGGCCAGGGTCGTGGGCCGGTTCTGTTTCCGCAGGCGGCGTGCCGTTTTTCCCAGCTCCCGGATGCTCAGGTTGTCCGTCCGCTCACCCAGGGCCCGGATCACGGCTTCCATTACCCGCGGCGTGCCGACCTTGAGGGTTCGGATCACCGCGGACCGGACCGCCGTCAGGTCGAAGAGGTCGGTGAGGTCCTCGACAGTTGCGATGGCCTCGCTCTCCGATCCGGTCTCGAGGGCGATCTTCAGGTTCCGTGACAGGTCGGCTACTCGATCGGTTTCCTTCTTCAGGTCAACCAGCCGCACCTCGCCCAGTACGTCGACCACCACCATCTCGATCCGGGTCGAGTTCTCTCCCCTCCCTTCCAGCAGGAATACCCCGGCCCCCTTGACCTGAAAGGCGGCGATCACGGTTCCGTTTTCCGTCACGGCCAGGCGAGCGGCCCCGTGCTCCATGAACGCGAGTTCCTTCGGCCCGGACTTGACCTTCCGTCCCTTCAGCGCCCGGGCTAGGCAGGATTCCACGGATTCGCTTGCCGGGAGGACCCGGCGCCAGGTCAGGGTCCCACGATTCTTGCCCCACGGGTGGTGGGCGGTGAACGGGTCGGTTCCAGCCCCCTTGTAGAC
>CAZAKZ010000286.1:0-3767 GCA_964485695.1 uncultured Planctomycetota bacterium
CTGAATATGTCAATATTCACCCGATACTATGTGAATTTGTTTTTGCGTCACCCCTTAGTTCACCTCTCTATCACTTGCTTCATCAGACCTACTAAGAACTCAATCTGTAAATTCAATCATATACAACTCCGGAGCCGAGTTGAAGTCCTGTCGCCCATTTTTCTCGATTCCGGAGGATCTCGATCCGAGATCTTCTCTGAATCCTCCAGCCGTCAATCCGGAGATCCGGCCCCTGTCAAAATCAGGTCATCTGACCTTCAGCGCCACCACCGTCACGTCGTCGTGAAACGGTGCGCCCTGGACGAACCGGTTCAGGCCCTCCAGGATTTTGTCCCGGGTGGCCTTGGCGGAGGTACCCCGGGCGGACAGGAAGACACGCTTCAGCCGGTCCAGGCCGAAGTCCTCGCCCCCGGCGTTTCTCGCCTCGAGGATGCCGTCGGAGTAGAGGAGGAGGCAGTCGTCCCGGGCCGCCTCGAGGCGCTCGGCCACGTAGGGCCCGTCCATCTCGATGCCGAGGGGATAGAAGCCGCCCTCGAGGGCCTCCACCCCGTGGCCGTCCGCGCGCAGGAGCAGCGGCGGGGGATGCCCGGCAATGCCGTATTCCAGCATCCCGGTTTGGACGTCGTGGATCACGAGGACGGCCGTCATGAACAGGGTCTGGGCCTCGGAGAGGCGCATGGCCCGGTCCACGGCGGCCAGCATGGCGGGCAGGTCGGGCCGGGCATTCACCTGGGTGCGTAGCGCCGCCTTGGCCACCGCCATCATCATCCCGGCCTCCAGGCCGTGGCCGGTGACGTCCCCGAGGACTACCGCCGACCGGTGATCGGGCAGGGGGATGTAGTCGTAGTAGTCCCCCGCCACCTCCGTGGCCGGGACGCACCGGCCCGCCACATCGAGTCCCTCGAGACCGGGATCTTCGTCCGGCAGCAGGCTCACCTGGAGGTGTCGCGCCTTTTCCACCTCCCGGCGCTGCTGCTCCCGGGCGGCCACTTCGCGGGTGAGGTAGGCGTTCTCCACGGCGATGCCGACGTGCACCGCGGCCTCGGACATGAGCCCCATCTCGCCGCGGGTGTAGATCTCCCCGCCGGGCTTGGGGCCGAGGCTCAGGAATCCGACCCCGCCGCGCCGGGACCGGAGCGGCACGAGCAACCTGGCGCCGAGGCGATGCATGCCCTCCAGCTCGCCGGGGTTTTTCTTGAGGCGTCCGCACACTCTGCACTCCGGATCGTCCAGGTAGAGGCGGACCCCCTGGGGATTGTCTTCCAGTAGTTTTTCCACGGCCCCGCCCGTCTCGAAGACCACGGTGTCAGGGAGGTGGGAGGGGTAGCCCACGGCGCTGTGGACCTCGTAATGGTTCTCCGCCCGGATGAGGACCACGGCCCGGGCCAGGTGGAATGCCTCGCTCACCTTGTTCACCGTGAGCTTAAGTAACTCGGCCAGGTCCAGCACCGTCACCACCACCTGGCCCAGTTCCCGCAGGGTTCGCCGGGCGTCATGGATCCTAGGAAAGAACCGCTCCTCGAGGACCCGACCCGCCCACCTGCGCACGCTCACCAGCGCCAGCAGGATGCCCACGGCCGTGACGAGGAACACCACGGTGGAGACCTTGGGGCCGTCGCGGCCGATGAGGTAGATGGGGCGGCCGGTGAAGCCGATGGCGACCAGGATGAATCCCAGGTCCGCAATGCGGGTGACCAGGGCCTGCTTGGCGCCGGCGGTGAGGATGAGCTGCACGCCGAGCAACCGGTTCTGGAGCACCACGTAGGCGAAAGAGATGGGAAAGAGGAGCACGGTCACGTTGATGAACGCCGGCCACGGCTCCCCCGGGTCGAAGAAGGGGCTCAGGGACAGGTAGAGGATGTGCGGGGTCAGGCCCACGAGGGTGCCCCAGAACAGGACCTGGGCCTGGAGCCGTTCCCGCTCCACGGGGCAGGTCTTCATGCTGTGGCTGAGGAGTCCCAGGGCGAGGAGGAGGACGCAGCCGATGACGGCGAAGAGGACCAGGCCCACCATCTCCGCGGTCCACACGTCGGTCAGAAGAAAATAGAGGGTATGGGTGACCGGAAGGGGGAGGTAGAAGAGGAGCGCCCAGGCCGGGCGCCGGCGGATCACCCGCTTCGGCCGCGGGAACACGCCGGTGAAGTGGAGGGTCAGGCTCATGGCCAGGGTGGTGAACACGGGGGCGTCCCGGCCGAAGATCAGGAACCGCCTGATCAGGGGGAAGTCGGTCAGGGCCGGTAGGCGGATCACGGTGGAACCGTTGAACGACAGGGAGAGGAAGCAACAGGTGAAGGCGAGGAGGGTGGCCACGTCCTTCCGGGACTTCCACGCCACCACCAGGCCGATGAGGTAGAAGCTCAGCGCTGCGGCCTGGGAAAAGATCCAGAGGCTCACCGAGAGGTTGATCTGCTTGAAGATCTTCCCGTAGAGAGGAGCGACTTCCCACCGATACCCGTCCCGTTCCAGGGTGATGGAGGGCTGCGAGCCCGGTGCCCTGAAGTTCACCTCATCGGGAAACCGGGCGGGCTGGTCGTTCACCGCCACGATGCGGTCGCCGCGACGTATCTCCAGCCTCTGGGCGGCCGTGCCGGGTATGACCTCGGCGATGCGTAATTCCTCCCCGCCGTCGGGGCTGGGAAAGGCCTCAGCGATGAAGCCGGCACTGCCCTGGGTGAGGTAGTCCAGGTCCCCCACGATGGTGATGGCCAGAGTGAGGGGCGTCGCTACCAGCATGAGCACCAGAAGTACTTTGATGGTGGTGTTCAGCAAGCGACTCGGCATGATCCTGGCGGCTCCCTCCCCGTGACTTCGATCATTTCTCGGGTGCCTTCTCCCGGCTCCGCTGCGCCTTCAGGAGCCGTTCATACAGGTGCAAGAGGCGCTGGTGATTCTCCCTTCCGTCTTCGTTCTCGGAAAGGTTGCGAGCCTCCCAGGCCGCCACCAGGGCATCCTCGAGACGGCCGGCGTCCTCGTACGCGCGGCCGATGTGGATCCAACCGGGCCGGTGGTCCGGCCGGACCACGGTGAGGCGCTCCAGGTAGCGGATCGCCTGGGCGTGGTTCTTCCCCTCCAGGTGCAGGACACCCAGGCGAAAGAGAGAGGGCGCGTCCTCGGGACCGCTGCCCAGGGCGGCCTCGTACGCCTTCAGAGCGGCCTGGTTCCGGCCCTGCTGCTCCCGGAGCCGGCCCAGCCGGAAGTGCGAGGCCGTGTGCTTGGGGTCGCGCTGAAGCGCCTCCTCCAGGGCGGCTCCGGCGCCTTCCAGGTCCCCCGTCTTCAGGAGGTGCTGGGCCAGAGCGCTGGGGCCGCGGGGATCGTCGGGGTTCTTGGCCGTCGCTGCTTCGTAGAGCTTCCGGGCCGCCTCCGGCCGCCCCTCCATTCGGGCCAGAGCCGCAAGGTTGAGACGGGCGGGCACGTTGTCCTCCTGGAGCTTCAGGACTTCGCGGTAGTGCTTCCGGGCCGCCTCGATCCTGCCCATGGCTTCGTACGCACACCCCAGATTGAACCGGGCGCGGTAGTCCTCGGCATCGATCTCCAGGGCGCGTTTGAAGTGGTCCACCGCGTCGGTGTAGCGCTTTTTATCCAGGCTGTCGACGCCGAGGTTGTAGGGGCCGGGCTCCGGGTGATACCGGGTAAAGCAGCCGGCAGCAGCGAGAACGAGTAGGGGCACTACGAGCCCTAGTGCGAGGAGGCCTCGAGGGGGTGCTTTCGGATGTGTCGTGTCCTTTCGGCAAGCCTGCATGACACCCATCGATTCTGAGAGTATTTTT
>CAZAKZ010000287.1:0-3438 GCA_964485695.1 uncultured Planctomycetota bacterium
GCCGCGACCACGGTGGGGGCCGAGAGGACGGCAGGGGGCTTAACGGCATTGCCTGGCCCAGGAGGTGTGGATCCGAGCGCTGGCGCGACGCCTGGTGACCGACGAGCACGCGGCACAGGACGTGGCCCAGGACGCCTGGGTGATGGCCCTGGAGCATCCCCCTATCGGGCCGGGCCCCCTGCGTTCCTGGTTGCGGCGCGTGGTCCGGAACCTGGTGCGCCTGCGCCACCGGTCCGAGGTCCACCGGGCGAGAAGGGAACGAGTCGCGGCGCGGTCCGAGTCCCTGCCCTCCGTGTCCGAGCTGTGGGACCGCGAGAAGACGCGCCACGCCGTGGCCAGGACCGTGTTCACGCTGGAAGGGCCGTATCGTACGGCTCTCCTCTGCCGCTACTACGAGAACCTGCCTCCGCGGGATATCGCCGCGCGGCTCGGGGTTTCGGTGCATGCCGTGGAGAGCCGCCTTCGCCGCGGCATCCAGAAGCTTCGTGCTCGTCTCGACCGTGAATTCGGCGACCGCGAGGCCTGGTGCACGGCCCTGGTGCCGTTCACGGTGTCCGCGGCAGCAGCCTCCACGACCACCGCCCTGTCAGGAGCACTCATCATGGGTACGAAAGTGAAGATCGGCATGGCCGCCGTGGTGGTGGCCGCGGCTGCCGTGGTGTTCTGGCCTCGCGGGCCGGAACCTGCCGTGGAGAAATCCGCGGGTACGCAAACCACAGACAGGACGAGTAGCAAAAACCAGGCAGACAGGCCTACGCCCGTGCAGGCCCGGATCCCCACACCGCGGCCCGAAGAATCGGCCGTCCCGGCGCCGGCTGCCAAGGCGATCCCGCGTGCCCTGGCCATCCAGGGCACGGTGCGCGATGGCAACGGCTCACCCGTGGCCGGAGGTGCGGTGCGCGCAATGATTCCCGAGCCCGACCGGATCGAATACCGGGCCGACCTCCGGACCCGGACGGACGCCACCGGGGCCTACGTCCTCGGCCCCTTCCCCCGGCACACCTATCGTCAGGACATACTCGTGGAAGCCGCGGCCAAAGGTTTTGCCACGGAGCGGAAAAAGGGCACGGTAGGCACCACCCTGGACTTCGTCCTCGTGAAGGGCGGCCGCCTCTCCGGCCACGTGCGTGTCCTCGGAACCGGGAAATCCTGCGCGGATGCGATTCTCATCCTGCGCCGGCAAAGTCTCTTCGAGTACGTGTGGCAGCGCTACACCTTCGCCTACGCCACGACCCGGACCGATGTCACGGGCGCCTATGCCTTCCCGGACCTCCCGCCCGACACCTACAGCGTCCAGGTCCACCCGCGAAAGCACCCCAGGCCCCGCACGGACACGGTGTGCGTCCGGGTCCTGGCCGGCAAGGAGAGCACCCGGGACATCCACGTGGGGCCGGGCGTCCGGGTCACCGGGATCGTCCGGGAGCTGGAGTCAGGCAAGCCTGTGCCCGGAGCGCGGGTGTGGCACTGGAGAAACCAGCACCAGTTTGCCCTGACTGACAAAAATGGACACTACGAACTCCCGGGCGTGGATCCCGAAGATATTACTTCCAGCGACTTCAACGTCAGGGCACGGGGATACATGCGCACCCAGAAGCGGATGACTACATTCCTCTCCTCCGCGTCTTCCACCCTGTCGGTGGACATCCTCATGGACCGAGCTCCCTCGATTCGCGGACGGGTTGTGGGACCCGATGGGAAAGGCGTGGCCGGAGCCCACGTGAACGGGGGCGGAAAGGCCAGGACGGTCACGGACGAGGCAGGGGAGTTCCTCCTGGATCCGGTGACGCCCTTTGCGAACATGAACACGATTCGGGTAGAGGCGGTGGGATACGTCAAACACACCACCAAGCCGTTCAAGATCCGGCCGGGCGAGGAAAAGACCGGCATCCTCATCCGGCTCAGAAAGGGGGCGGGCGCAGCCCTGCACGGCCGGGTGCGGGACGAGGCCGGACAATCCGTTCCTGAGGCCCGGATCATGGTCTCCAGTTCAAGACCCAGAAGGCCGGGGGGCTCTGCCTGGGCGGATGGAGAGGGGCGGTTCCGCATCGAGGGTCTTGAACCGGGGCGGTACGATGTCACGGCCTGCGCAAAAGAAGTCATCCGGTCCAGCCGGTCGGACTACCGGACGGCCCATCTCCCCGGCATCCAGGTGTCCGCAAGCGCGGACATGGAAATCAACATTCTTCTGCACCGCGGCACGTTCTTGAAGGGCCGGGTGGTCGACGAAATGGGCACCCCTATCGAGGGCGTCCGCATCGAGGCCGGCCACCGGTTCCTGGGGGCCGGCCTGGACAGACGAAGTGCAATCACGGACGGGGACGGATTCTTTCAGCTGGATGGACTCCCGGTGATTAAAAAACTGGACTACCTGTCCGCCACCAAGCACGGGTACGAGAACCTACGCCTCCGGAAGGGCCTCGAGACGGGCACGAGAAACCTCGTGATCACCCTGAAGAAGCCGCTGACCCTGGAGGGCCGGGTGATCCTCGCAGGAGTAAACCGCCCGGTCCCCTCCTTCTGGGTGGACGCCGTGCCTCTCACCCGGATCAAGAAGAATTACGCCATGTCGGTCGTGCCGCGCCGGCGGTTCTTCAATGATCCCGAGGGCCGATTCACCACGCCGATCCGCGCCGGGACCTACCAGATCACGGCCGGCACCCTGTCGGGCCTGCGGTCCGGAACGGTCGAACTCGTAGTCGATCCCCGGAACATGCCGGATTGCCTGGAGCTGGTCCTCGAGCCGGGCGCAACCCTGAGCGGTACTGTCCGCACGCACGCGGGGCAACCCGCGGGCCGCGGCCGGGTGATTGTGTATTCCAGGGCAAAAGCAGGGCGTCTGGTCCGCGAAACCCTCGAGGTGGACGATAAGGGAGGATTCCGGGTCCGTGGGCTTCCTCCAGGGCCCTGCCTGGTCCGGGTCTATCGGCCCGGCGAGGAAACCCTCGAGGCCATGGATCTGGTGGAGCTCGCGAGGGGAACCGAGACCCGGATCCGCCTGACCCTCCTGGCTTGCGGAATCCTGCACGTGCGCGTTCTGGAAAACGACACGCCGGTGTCCGGCGCCCGGATCCTCGTGAAGCGGCGGTTCGGATCGCATCGCTTTCGGGTCCCATCCCTCACCGACAAGATCCCGCTGATGAAATTGCGTTCGGTACACGGCAGCGTTTATCGATCCGACGGCGCCGGAAAAATCCATCCTCGCTCCCTGCCCCCCGGCGAGTACCAGGTCGAAGCCACGAAGACGGGATACGCCCCGAGGCTCCAGACCGTGGTCATCGCACCGGGCCAGGCCACCCGGGTGGAACTGAAGCTCGAGAAGGAGTAGTTGTAGCCTGCGATCTGAGAGGCGCGTTTTGTCTTGAATTCTGGACACTCGATCCTATTGAATGAAGAGGATTCTATCCGGAGTGCTCAGGGCTGAAGGCGGACACCTTTCTA
>CAZAKZ010000288.1:0-3437 GCA_964485695.1 uncultured Planctomycetota bacterium
AACGAGCAGGACGCGCTTCAGTCCGCAGCCTCCTGGAGCTTAACGGCATTGCCCTTCGAGGGGGCTTCCTAATACCACTCGCTATGCGAGTGGTCGATTATTCCGGGCCGAACCAGTGCCGGGTACCCAGGCAGAACTTCACCAGCATGAGCATCACCGGGACCTCGATGAGGACGCCCACCACCGTGGCCAGGGCGGCGCCCGAGGAGAGGCCGAAGAGCATGACGGCCGTGGCGATGGCCACCTCGAAGTGGTTGGAGGCGCCGATCATGGCCGAGGGCGCCGCGTCCCTGTAGGTGAGTCCGATCTTCCTGGCCAGCCAGTACCCCAGGCAGAAGATGAGCACCGTCTGCAGGAACAGGGGCACCGCGATCCACAGGATCGTGAGCGGATTCTGGAGGATGACGTCCCCCTTGAAGGAGAAGAGGAGGACGAGGGTGAAGAGCAGCGCCGTGATGGTGACGGGGGTCAGAACGGGGAGGAAGCGCTCCCGGAACCACGCCTCGCCCCGGGCGGCGAGGATCCACCGGCGGGAGAAGTAGCCGGCCACGAGGGGGAGTGCCACGTAGATGCCGATGGAGAGGAGCAGCGCTTCCCACGGCACCGGGAGCTTGCCCACGCCGAGGAGGAAACCGCCCAGCAAACCGTAGAGAACCAGCATGGTGAGGGAATTGATGGCCACCATGACCAGGGTGTGGCCGTCGTTCCCCCGGGCCAGGAAGCCCCACACCAGCACCATGGCCGTGCACGGGGCGATGCCCAGGAGGATGCATCCGGCCAGGTAGCTGCGCCAGAGCGGGACCTGGAGCATCTTGATCCCTTCCACCGTGACCACGGTGCCGGCGCCGTATTTCTCCCCCACGGCGAGGTCCAGGCCGAAGGGCATCTTCACCAGGTCCACGGCTTCGGCGCCGATGAAGGCGCGGAACACCACCCCGAGGAAGAGCAGCGCGATGCCGTACATGGTGAAGGGTTTCACGGCCCAGTTGATGACCAGGGTCAGGGTGACCGGCTTCATGTTCCTGCCCGCCTTGAGCACCTCGGCGAAGTCGATTTTCACCATGATGGGGTACATCATGAGAAAGAGGCACACCGCGATGGGGAGGGAAACCACCGGGGCGCCGCCGACAGAGAGGGAGAGGCCGTCCAGGGCCGAGGCGATGCCGGGAGCGAGGGTGCCCAGGGCTATGCCCCCGAGGATGCAGAGGATCACCCAGACGGTCAGGAAGCGTTCGAAGACGCCGAGGCCTTTGCCGGGACTCCGGGGGGGCCGGCCTGTGAGGGCTTCGGGCAGGGACTCGACGTAGTTCCGGATCTCGTCCCGGACGCGGCGGTAGTGGCCGAGGGCTTCCTCCTCGGAGGCGGCGTTCTCGGCCAGCCGGGGGGGGTCGTCGAAGCCCGCGTGCACGGTCGGAGTGGTGCCGGGAAACCGGGGGCAGGCGTCGCGGGCGTCGGAGCACACGGTGACCACCTGGTCGAAGTCAATGCCTTCCAACGCCTCCATGCCCTTGGAGGCGTGGTCGGAGATGTCCACCCCCGCCTCGGCCATGACTTTTACTGCCCGGGGATCCAGCCCCGCGGGCCGGGTGCCCGCGGAGAAGGCCTCGATCACATTCCCCTTGAGGTGGCGGGTCCACCCCTCTGCGATCTGGCTCCGGCACGCGTTGCCCGTGCAGAGGAAGAGCAACCGGAGTCGCTTCTCATGGTCTGACATAGTTTCTCCGGGTCGGTCTTCAGGATCTTCTTCAAGTGTTTCCGGTCTTCCCGGATCTGAGGATCACGGGCCGTGGTCCGGAATACCCAGTCGAGGGCATCCCGGACCACGGCGGGGGCGTCCTCCCCGGCCAGGCGAAAGTGCATCCAGCGGCCGCTCTTCCGGCTCCGGACCAGGCCGGCCTGCTTGAGGATGGCGAGGTGGCGGGACACGGTCGAGGGGGCCAGGCCGAGAAGCGCGATGATCTGACAGGCGCAGACCTCGCCCTCGCGGCAGGCGTTCAGGGCGCGGAGCCGGTTGCCGTCGGCCAGGGCCCGGGTGATGTCGAGGAGCGCTTCCAGGGATGCCGCCTTTCTATATTTCGCCAATTAACGAAATATTGGACCTGTGTCGAGGTGGGTCAAGCGGATTCTCGTTTTCGAGTCCGGGGCGTGGGCTCAATTCCCGCCTGGATTCCAGGACGCGGCACTTCGTTCCTTCTTGAAGTGTCCGGCCACGAGGCGCGCGAACTCCCGGGCCCCCGCTTCCGTCAGGTGGCAGTCGTCGTAGAAGTATGCCTCGCGGCCGTGCATGGCCGAGAGGTCCACGAACTCGACGACGGTGTCGGCGCAGACCTTCCGGAGACGGGCGTTGTAGAGATCCATGCCGGCGCGGAGTGCGGCCGTCGAGAGAAAGTCCTTCGTCGTGAGGAGTCCGAACCAGAGGAGGCTCTCGGCTTCCGGGGATAACCCGCGGCGCCAGAGGACGGGCTGGGACAGGAACACCGGCCTTGCACCCTTTCTCCGCACGGCCTCGATCATCCGGCGAATCCTGCCCTCGTATACCCCGAGGCCGGCCTCGAGGTCCGGAAGCTCCTGCAGCTTGCGCGCCCTCCGACGCACCTCGCGCCGCAACTCGTAGACCGCCCCGGCTTCGTCCTCGACCTCCAGAGCCGGCGTGAACAGGCGATCCACGGTCCGGACCAGGACCTCGCCCAGGCCGGACCGCCTCCAGAGCGGGGGGTGCCTGACGCGGAGCCGCACCTTCTTCCCGTAGAGGAACTGGGCGAAGTCGTTGATGCCCACGAGAAGGACGACGCAGTCCATTTCTGTGAGGAGGTCGGTCGTCTCCAGGAACACGAGGTGGTGCGGGCTCGAATATCCGTTCTTCCCCGCGTTCCCGACCCACACCGGCTTCATGCCGGCCCCGCGGTCGAGGCGCTCCATGAGGAGGTGGGGCCACGTCTCCTCGTCGTCGAGATAGGTACAAATCGTGGTGCTGCCTCCGACGCACAAAATCCGATAC
Source organism: uncultured Planctomycetota bacterium (assembly GCA_964485695.1). Classification (GTDB taxonomy): domain Bacteria; phylum Planctomycetota; class JAFGQW01; order JAFGQW01; family JAFGQW01; genus CAZAKZ01. The sequence goes on from CAZAKZ010000288.1 coordinate 2,999, forward strand.
GCCTCGTCGCGGGGCGGACAGGCCGGTCCGCGGATGCCGAGGTCGTTGGTCCGGTAGTGCGAGTCTCCGGTCACGCCGGGAATCCGGGCCGGGTCGGGCCGCGACACGAAGTGCGAACCGGGCGGCTTGAGGTGGAATTCCCCGTAGGTCCGCACCGGCCGGAGCACCAGGGCAACCGCCACCTCCGCGGCGCCGAGCGCCGCCACCGTGACCGCGGCCATGAGCAGGAGCCGCCAGGACCGGGTCCGGTAGAACCGCCGCCCACGGCGAAAGGCGAGGGCGGCCGTCGTGATCGCCAGGGCGGCTGCAATGAAGATCCAGATTGCGCGCTCGACGACCGATTCAGGCCGCCACCCGCGGGCGTACCCGACGGCCGAATCCAGCAGAGCGTAACCAAAATGCGTGCACTCACGCAGACATCTCTTGAGGCATGATCCGC
>CAZAKZ010000289.1:0-3370 GCA_964485695.1 uncultured Planctomycetota bacterium
CCGTTCCGCTGCCGCCGCCGGCCCTGATGACGCCCCCCTCGCCTACACCGGGCTGGAACATCCCATCATCGTCACGCAGCTTCCCTGCGGAACGGAACCGGAAAAACGAGGTCCGGTCGCGGGCGGTATGCTGCGGGCGCCCTTCGGAGCGCGGGCCCGGATTCTTCTCGTGCTGCCGGACGCCTCCACCCGGATTCTCAGCCGCGGTTTCCACAGCGCCTGTGACCCTACGGTCTCCTTCGACGCGAAGCGCATCCTGTTCACCGGAAAGAGGACGGCCGGCGAGAACTGGAACGTGTACGAGATGGACGTCGACGGTTCGAGCGTTCGGCGCATCACCGGGGATCTGGGAGACTGCCGGAGCCCGTGCTATCAATCCACCCTCTACACGATCATTTCTCCCAGACCGTGGTACCAGCTCACCTTCGTCGGCAACTCCCCGGGCACCGTGAATGAATACGGGTCCGCGCCTTCCACACATCTCTACTCCTGCAGGCTCGACGGCTCCAGGGTCCGCCGGTTGACCTTCAACCTGTCCAGCGACATGGATCCATGGATCATGGACGACGGCCGGCTGCTGTTTGCGAGCTGGCAGAGACGCACACTGGATCGAGGCGTTTTGGGCCGGATCGGCCTCTTCGGCATCAACATCGACGGCACGGATTACGCCCGGTTCGCCGGCGAGGAGGGAAAGCGCATCCAGCACATGCCCTGCACGACACCGGGTGGTCTGGTCGTGTTCATCGAGGCCGACCGCGTGCCCTGGGACGGGGCGGGTGCTGTCTCCTGCGTGCGCCTCCGCCGGCCGCTCCACTCCCACCGGCAGATCACGAGGCCTTCCAACGGCCTGTTCCACTCGCCATCACCGCTTCCCGACGGGAGGATACTCGTTTCCCGACGACCCCTTGACGGATCGGGCTCGCACGGCGTCTACAGACTGGATCCTTCTTCAGGAAAGGCAGAGGCGGTTTTCGACGACCCCCACCGCCACGACCTCCAGGCGAGGATCGTTCATCCCCGACCGAAACCGGACGGCCGATCGAGCGTCGTCACGGAGAAAGATCCTCGCGGGAGGCTCTACTGCTTGAACCTCTACACCTCGGACCTCGAGAATCCGGACTGGATGTCGCGTGGAACCGTGAAACGGCTCCGGGTGCTCGAAGGTATTCCCCCCGGAGCCGGTGATCGCAGCGCATTCTCTCCCGCAACGGAGAGGCCCGGACGACCGTCTCTCATCCAGAGGCGGATTCTCGGGGAGATCTCCGTCAAAAGCGACGGTTCCTTCAACATCGAAGTGCCCGCGAACACGCCTCTCGAGCTGCAGATCCTGGATTCCGACGGCATGACGCTCCGGAGCTGCGGCTGGATCTGGGCCAAGAATCACGAGGCGCGAGGATGCATCGGTTGTCACGAGGACGGAGAGTTGACGCCGGAGAACCGTTTCGCGGAGGCCACCGCAGCGGCGTCGGTCCCGCTTTGCCCCCCGCCCGGGCGCAGGCGCACGGTGGATTTCCACCGGAACGTGATGCCCATCCTCATCCGGAAGTGCGCTGCCTGCCACCGCCAGGGGCGGTTCAAGGAAAATTCCATCCACCCGGGTCGGGCGCGGACGAGTCCGCTCGTCTGGCACGTGTTCGGACGCAACACGTCCCGCCCCTGGGATGGATCCGCAGCCGCCGTACCGGTGATCCGTGATGCGGACTGCCGGGCGATGCGGCTCGGCCGGGAAGAGAGGAGGACGCTGGTGGAGTGGATCGACATGGGCGCGTTCCGGAGCGGCCTCCCCGCCGCCGGCACCCTGCCCGGCGGGCGAAACGGGATGCAGGGAGCGAAGAAGTGAAGGCCTCGTGCGTTCTGGCGATCCTCATCGGGCTCCCCCTCTTGGCGGGACACACCGGAAAGCCCGAGCTGCCCGTTTTCACCGACGTCACCGAGGAGGCGGGAATCCGATTCAAGCACGGGTACGGAGACTTCGACCTGTCCAATATCGTCGAGGGCACCGGAACCGGTGCGATGTTCTTCGACTATGACGGCGACGGCTGGCTGGACATCTACTTCCCCAACGGATGCTGGTTGAAGGACTTGAGCGACAACCGCGGCCGCAAACTCAGGGGAAAGCTCGCCAACAGCCTCTACCGCAACAACGGCGACGGCACCTTCACCGACGTGACCCGCAAGGCCGGGGTTGGCGACACGGGGTACGGCGTCGGCTGTTCGGCTGCCGATTTCGACCGGGACGGCGACCTCGATCTCTACGTCCTCAACTACGGGCCCAACGTCTTCTACCGCAACAACGGTGATGGGACCTTCACCGACATTTCCAGGGCCTCGGGTTTGGCGAATCCCCACTGGAGCCTCTCGGCCCCGTGGTTCGACCATGACGGTGACGGGGATCTCGACGTCTACGTGGCGAATTACCTCGAATATGACAAGGGCGAGTTTCGTTCCTACTATGCGGCAGCGGGGTATCCGGGGCCGCTCAGCTACCCGGGCCGGCCGGATGCCCTCTACCGCAACAACGGCGACGGCACGTTCACGGATATCACGAGGGAAGCGGGATTACACAAACCAGGGGGCCGTGCCATGAGCGCTACTGTTGTGGATCTGAACAACGACGGCTTCCAGGACCTCTTCGTCACCAACGACGCCATGGAGAACTACTTCTTCAGGAACACCGGCGAGGGCAAGTACAAGGAAGAGGGCCTCGAGACGGGGCTCGCTTTCGGAGAGGGGGGCCAGGGTGTCTCGTCCATGGGGCCGGCCGTCGGCGACGTCGACCGGGACGGACGTCTCGACATCTACATCCCTGACATGGGCTACGGCTGTCTACTGATGAACCGAGGCGAGGTCTTCGAGGACCACACCGCACAATCGAAGCTTGCCGTGGTATGCGGCCAGTACACCGGCTGGGGTGGCTTGCTGCTGGATTACGACTGTGACGGCCATCTGGACGTGTTCGTGGCCAACGGCAACGCGCACCACGAGTATCCGGAAGAAGACGTTCTGATGCGAAACGACGGCAAGGGGAAGTTCGTGGACGTGGCAAAACGGTCGGGGGCTTACTTCAAGAAGAAATATGTCGGTCGCGGAGCCACGTACGGCGACTACGACAACGACGGCGATCTGGATCTGCTGGTTGTGAACCTCAATGATTCACCGAGACTCCTGCGCAACGACGGTGGCAACAGAAACCACTGGTTGACCGTGGAAGCCCGGCTGCCGGGAGGGAAATCGGATGCCGTGGGCGCGCGGGTGATGGTGAAAACGGGCTCGCTGGTCCGCATCAGAGACCTGATCCCCGTGACCGGGTACCTGTCCAATGCCGTTAAGCCCCCTGCCGTCCTCTCGGCCCCCACCGTGGTCGCGGCCT
>CAZAKZ010000290.1:0-3251 GCA_964485695.1 uncultured Planctomycetota bacterium
TCGAGAGAATATGCAAAAATTATACGTCAATGTATTTATGGAACCGACCACTTAGCGGTCCTAAAACCTTTTCGCGCAGGGAGCTCGGGAAACTTGAGCCGGATCCAGTTTTGAGACGCTCGGCCCGGGATCTCACCGCCTGAAGAGTTGCAAAGGGCACCGGGGATGATGTTTACGGGCTGCCGGCGGGGTGATATGGTTTCCCTTTCGGATTCCTTGCTGACACCCCCTTGATGGAGGATCGATTCATGGCGCGCTGGCTACCGGTTTTGCTCGTGATGTCGGCTCTCGTCGGATGCACCCATACGGTCACGGAGTTCTCCATCCTGTCCACCAAGAAGGTGGAGCCAGGAATGCTGGCCACGTACGGACGGACCGCCAATCCCGTGCAGGCCGAGGACACGATTCACATCGTCTTCGTCATCCCCGTCGAGCTCCGGGGCCACGACATGAATGTGGCCATCAACAAGGCCATCGAGTCGGTGCCCGGCGGCGTGGCGCTGGTGGACGGGAAGATCGAGGAGAGCAAGTTCCAGATCCCGTTCATCTACGGCGTGTGGGGCTACCACGTGGAAGGCAAGGTGCTGGTCAACCCGGCTCAGCGATGATCCATGAAGCACGTTTCTCCTTTCCTCGATCCCTACATCCACTGGGCCCAGGAGCAAAGACCCGAGTGGTTCGACTGCGATCTCGGCAGCAGCGGCCTCACCCTGGAGTGGGACTGGGCAGAGTGGGACATCGACCCGGGGGAGATGCCGGCCGACGGCGCCAACTGGTACGGGTACGAGCCGCTGCGTGAGCGCATTGCCGCCTCCCTGTCTCTGCCCGCGGCCCGGGTGCTCCTGGCGCCCGGGTGCACCGGCGCCAACGCCCTGGTCCTGGCCGCCCGGGTGCGGCCCGGAGACCGGGTGGCCGTGGAGACCCCCGCCTACTCTCCCCTGGCCAGCGCGGTCCGGGGGTTCGGCGGTACCGTGGTGCCCCTGGAACGATCCGCGGACCTCGCCTGGGGATTCGCCCCGGACACCCTGCGCCGGGGGCTCGCCGGCTGCACCCTCTGCATCATCACCAATCCGCACAATCCGACCGGCCGCCTCATGACCCAAAGCGAGGTCGAGGACCTGGCCGGTGCCTGCAAGAGCGCCGGAGCCCTCCTCCTGGTGGACGAGGTCTACCGGGAGTTTCCCGGCGGCGAGCAGGCGCCTTCAGCCGTGACCTGCTGCGAGAACGCCGTCATCACTTCCAGCATGACCAAGGCCTACGGCCTGGGCGGCTTTCGCGTGGGCTGGATCGCCGGACCCGCGGCGGTGGTGGAGCAGTGCATGGCCGCCAACAAGGTCCTGCTCGGCCGCGGCAGCCTCGCGGGAGAGTGGCTCGTGGAGCGGATCCTGGCCAATACCGGGAAGTGGGCCGCGCTGCGCCGGCGCATCCACGACCGCGTGAAAGCGGGCCGGGACCTGGCCGCCCGGTTCGTGGCGAGCCACCCGGAGCTCACCTGGAGAGCGCCGGATGTGGGAATCTGCAGCCTCGTAGACCTGCCGCCCGGCCTAGACGGAAAGGCCTTCACGGAGCAATGCCGCGAGACGGCCCGCACCTACGTGGTGCCTGGAGACTTCTTCGGCCGGCCCTGCGCCTTCCGCCTCTCCATCGGCGCCGGCCCGGAAACGGTGGCCGAGGGATTGAAGCGCCTGGGCCGCGTGCTGGACGGAATGTGCCGGTGAACCTGGGTCTGGACGCCTGAGGTGGAGGGGTGAGCGCCGTAATCTATCGGCAAACCCACCACCGGCCTGCTGAGGCCACGGCCTACGGCATGATCTTGAACGAGTAGGTGTTGGTCAAGGCAAGCACCCGCCGGTATGGGCAAGTTCGCCCCTCCAGCCCTCACGGCCCTGATCGGACTCAAGGTCTACCACGCTGCAGAAGCCTTCAACGCGGGCGGCATCATCGCTTGCACGAACACCGTGAATACGGAACTGACCCGGTAATTCGATCTGTCCAGAATTGGGCGAGAGCAACCGGTCTGATCCTGGCCAGAGGATCAGACCGGTTTTTTCGCTACTTGATGATCGTGAGCATTTCCGAGCCGGAGATGGACCGGATACCGAACGGTGCCTGTGGGTCAATGGTGACGAAGGCGGAATGGAAACGCACCCCGATCAGTGCGGAGCTGTTCGGGATGAGGATGGATCCCTGCGCCTTGCCGGCCATGTCGAGAATGCCGCTGTAGTTCACGAACACCGCCGGCACGAGGTTGCCGACGGTCAGGACCAGGAGATCATCGGGCGACAGGTCGATCTGCCGGTTGCCGAGCAGGATCGGTCCCAGACCGAGCGAGGAGCCGAGCTGGTAGGGCAGCTTCGCGTCGCCCGGTGCCATGAGATCGAGCGTCACCTTGCCACCCGGGCGCGGCGAGCCCGACAGTGTCAGCGAGATGTCGGCGAACTTGAACTGCATCTTGAGTGCCGTCAAGCTGGTCGGGGCGGTGGGGATGTTGAAGGTGCCGGCCCCGGTCTTGTAGGCGCGTTCGACGTTGTTGCTCCGGTAGCAGCCGAGGCTACCTCCGGTCTTGCCGATGAACTTCACCTCCACAACCAGGTTGTCCACACCGTTGTAGCGGAAGGTCCCGGTCAGGCCCATGGGGGACCACTTCCGGTAGGTGGTCGGCCAGGTCACGCGACCGTTGAGGACGACGGTCGCGTCCTTGGCCAGATTCGTTGCGAGAGCAGTGCTGAGTTTTCCCTGCGAAGTGTGGGCGAAGGTGACCACGAGTGTGCTGAAGACCAGGGTAGGTGAGGCCGAGAAGCACGAGGCGAAGGAAAGCTCGTTGATCACGAACGACTTGCTGCCGAGCATCGACGCCGGGACGAGCGTCTGATGGCGCGCCTCCGCGTATCCGAAGGGGCCGACGTTGCAGGCCGCACCCGTGGTGGGGTTGTTGTCCGGGACGCCGACCTCGCCGGCCGAAGCCACAACAACGGCGAGAGTTATCGCCGCGACGAACACCAGAATGAAACGCATCGTGATGCTCCTTTCCGCTGATGGGGTGGGGTACTGACTACCCTGGGATATCCGAGGAACGACCTCGGATTGCTGCCGGTCTGGTCGGGTGATATTCGCAAAATATACAATTTACCCGCAGGGAAGATTCTATCACCGTTCCAGCACTGAGGTCAACATGGCGATCCGGGAAGATCCCTCACCCCTGAGGGATCCCCTCATTTTTTGTTAACTTATTTTGCGTAACACATTGTCTT
>CAZAKZ010000291.1:0-3233 GCA_964485695.1 uncultured Planctomycetota bacterium
GGCACCGGCACCTCGTTCCGGATCCCGATGACGGCGCCGCCCTTGGCCGTGCCGTCCAGCTTGGCCAGGATGAGCCCGGTGACGGCCACGGCCTGGTTGAACTCCTGGGCCTGGCGGATGGCGTTCTGGCCCACGGTGGCGTCCAGCACCAGCAGCACCTCGTGCGGCGCATCGGGAATCTTCTTGCCGAGGACGCGCTTGATCTTCTCCAGCTCGTTCATGAGGTTTTGCTGGGTATGGAGGCGGCCGGCGGTGTCCACGATGAGCACGTCGGCGCCCCGGGCCGCGGCGGCCTCCACGGCGTCGAAGGCCACGGCGGCCGGATCCCCGCCCTTGGCGTGCTTGATGATCTCGCACCCGATGCGCTCGGACCAGATGCCGAGCTGTTCCACGGCCGCGGCCCGGAAGGTGTCGCCCGCGGCCAGCACCACCTTCTTGCCCTGATTGTGGAAATGGTTGGCCAGCTTGGCGATGCTGGTGGTCTTGCCCGTGCCGTTGACGCCCACCACCAGGATCACCGTGGGGGGGGCGACGGCTTCTTGGAGGCCCGAGGCCTCGGTCTCCTCCCGGAGCATGTGAAGGAGTCGGGATTTCAGGAAGGGGATCACCTCGTCGGTGGTCTTGATCTCCCGCGCCTTGTACGCGGCCGTGAGCTGCTCCATGAGGTCCATGGCCGTGGTGGGCCCCATGTCCGAGGTCACCAGCTTTTCCTCCAGGTCCTCGAGGAGCGCGTCATCCAGGTTCCGGCCGAGGGTGAGGATGGAGCGCAAACCCGAAGAGAACTTGTCCCGGGTCTTCTTCAGCCCGGCTTTCAGTCTATCGAAGATCATCGCCGTGCGGTCCAGTGGGGGACTCCGGCGCGGCCTTGGAGCGCGGCCCCGGAGTCCGGGTTCGTTCGTGGTCAGGGTTCGTCGTCATTGGACTTCGCCTCGAGGCCGGACCTGCGCAGGCGGTCCAGGATGCCGTTGATGAAGGAGGGGCTCTTGGCCGGAGAGCCGAACTTCTTGCCGATCTCGATGGCCTCGTTGATGACCACCTTGGCCGGGGTGTCTCCCTCATCCCGGAGCTCGAAGGCCGAGATGCGCAGGATGTTCCGGTCCACGGCGGCCATGCGCTTCAGGTCCCAGTTCTCGGCTGCCCGGTCCACCAGCTGGTCGATGGCCTCGGCCCTGTCGAGGTAGCCGGTCACGAGGCGCTTGGCGAACCGCCTGGCCTCGATCGGCGCCTCCGACGCCTCGAGGAATTCGGTAAGCTCTTCCCGGACCTCGGGCCCGCGAAGGTCGAGCATGAAGAGGAACTTGAGGGCCAGTTCCCGGCCGATGGTCCTGTTACGCATGGCGAATGGCGGCAGACTGAATGCCTCCGGGTTTCTTGTGCAGGTCCCTGGTTTGCCAGAGCTTCTCAGAGTTTCTCAGAGCTTCTCTAGAAGATTCACCATCTCCAGGGCGGCCAGGGCCGCGTCGAAGCCCTTGTTGCCGGACTTGGTGCCGGCCCGCTCAATGGCCTGTTCGATGGTGTCCACGGTCAAGATGCCGAAGATGGTGGGCACCTCGCTGTCCAGGTTCACCTGACCGATGCCCTTGGCGGCCTCCGCACAGATGTAGTCGAAGTGCGGTGTGGCGCCCCGGATCACCGCGCCGAGACAGAGGACGGCGTCGTGGGACTTGGATGCGGCCAGGCGCTTGGCGACCAGGGGGATCTCGAAGGCGCCCGGCACCTCCACCACCGTGATGTCGTCGCTCGAGACGCCGTGGCGCTTCAGTCCGTCCAGTGCGCCGTCCAGGAGCTTCAAGGTGATGAAGGAATTGAATCGGCCGACCACGATGGCGAACTTCCGGCCTTCTCCCCTCAGATCCCCTTCGATGACTCTGGCTTTGTCCTTGTGTTCCATTGGATCCTGTCCCTCTGGCGGCTGACTGTACCTTCGACCGATTCCCACTTCTTTCAGCTGCTGTTCGACCGTCTGAAGTGGCAATGAATGGTAGCAGCCCACCCCGGCAATTCAAGCAGTTCGGATCACGTCGATTTCCAGTCCAGCTTCACCTTCAGAAATCGGGTGTCAGCGTGGCGTTTCACCTTCACCAGCGCGTGTTTGGCCTTGTCCGCCTCCAGGGCCTGGAAGGTCTTCTTGAAATCCTCCACGGACTTCACGACCTTGCCGTCCACGCTCAGGATGATATCCCCGACACGGACCATCTCGCCGGTCCGGGCCCCGGCCAGGCTGAAGAGGCCGCCGTACGGAACCTTGTTCACCAGCACGCGGCCCAGGTCCTCGGGATCCAGGTTCTTGCGTTCGATGGTGTCGTAGGTGATCTCCTTGACGCCGATGCCCAGGGCCTCGCTCTCGAAGGTCTCGGCCTCGTACACGTTCCTGGGCCGGGTCCGTGGCGTGACCTGGACCACCCGGGCCTCGTCCCCGCGCTTGACCTCCACCTCCACTGCCTCCCCGATGGGGAGGTTCCGGATGTGACGCCTCAGGCCGCGCAGATCCTCCTCGTTCTTGCCCACCACCACCAGGTCTCCGATCCGGAGAAGGAGATCGCCGGCCCGGATTCCGGCCTCGAGTCCGGGCGAGTCGTGGCCCACCAGGCTGATGAGCATGCCCTTGCCCTTGCGCATTCCCAGGTGGCGGCGCATGCTCCAGGTCAGGGTTTGCAGTTCCTGGAATCCCAGCCAGCCCTTGGCCTGTTCGTTCCGTAGCGGATTCTGGATGAAGGGCAGGAGCTCCTCGGCCCGGATGATGAGCGGGGTCTGGGCCCGCAGGGACGAGATGAATACCCGGTTGGCCACGCTCCGGGCATTGAGGCCGGTGGTGCGCTTCTCCTTGGGCGGTTTGGCCGGCTCCAGACCCATGATGCCGACGACCCGGCCCCGGCTGTCGAACACGGGGCCGCCCAGGATCTGCTCGCGGCCCATGTTGATGCCGGAGAAACCGCTCACGGCGTTCTGGAGGTATCGCTTCTTCTTCTTGCCGACCACGGCCCGGACCCGGCCGCTCCGGAAGCTCTTCTGGAACTCGTACTTCTCGCTGAGCATGGTCATGACGTGGAACCGGTCCGCCAGCGACAGGGCGGCGGATTCCTCGAACCGGATCACCGGCAGGTTCAACGCCTTCTCGGACCGGATGCGGACCAGAGCCACGTTCAGGTCCTTGTCATGGACGATGAGCTCGGCCGGGAGCTTGGTCTCGCCCACCTCCACCCGGAAGTCCCTCGGCTGGGATCGCTCGCGGG
>CAZAKZ010000292.1:0-1773 GCA_964485695.1 uncultured Planctomycetota bacterium
GAACAGAGCATCACCGGACGCATCTTCGATTCCAAATTTTGGATAACAATAAGGGGAGATTTTGTTTATTTCATTTCTACTAGCCTCCGTCCTTCCACTTTTTTCCATATCAACAAGGAGCCTTCCAACGATATCTTGCGGCAACTTCATTCTGAGGCTAATAACATCACCACCTTGCAGGAACCCTGGAATGTGATAGAACGCTGCGTCTTCAGCTTCGACGGGTATCTTAGCGGGTAAGAACGAATAGAAGCTAGAATTCTCTGTTTTCTTAGAGATGATACCTTCATACGATTCCAGCGAGACCTTTGGTTCCGTCGCTCGCTTCATGCCGAATCCAATCGCTAGCGATAGTGCAATGAGCCCGATTAGAATAATTCCTAGGAATATACCGAGTGTTATTAATAGGTTTTTCATTCCTTCTTTCAGCGAACGTAGACGAGAGGAATAGATGAGCGCCAGCGAAATCTATTGCCTCGTCGGACTGGTTGAACGAAGCCGCTTCGCGGCAGTTTGTTTGGGTGTAAATGGATGGTTTTCAAGTGGGTCGCCAGCGGTCATGCTGACGACCCTATGTCTAGTAAAAAAAGCTAAAACCATGTCAGTATAACACGCATGCCCATGCGTCAATGCTTCGCTTTGCGGAGTATTTGGAGTTGCAGGACTTCCGGCAGACGACTGCTGCGAACTACTACCGAGCGCTTCGACTCATCTCTGAGCACTTTGACTGTGATCCTTCGGGCTTAACTGAAGAGCAGGTGCGCAGCTACTTCGTGCACGTGCGCAGTGTGCTTAACTGGGCTCCGAAGAGTTGCCGTCAGCATCTGGCTGGCCTGAAGCACTTCTTTCGGGGGATGCTCGGGCTGGGCTTCGAGAGTTTGGATCAGATCAAAGCGCGCGACCGTGAGACCTTGCCAACAGTGCTTACGCCTGAAGAGCTCGCACGGGTGCTCTCGGCAGTGCCTCTGCTGCGCTACCGGGTGCCTCTGTTGCTGATCTATGCCTGTGGATTGCGGGTGCGTGAGTGCGTGAACCTGACGGTCAATGACATTGACGGGACGGGCAACCGGTTGTTCGTGCGCGACGGTAAGGGAGGCAAGGATCGCTATACGATTCTGGGCTCTCCAGTTTATCACGAGTTGAAGCGCTACTGGTGTTTTCACAAAAACAAGAAGTTTATCTTCCCCGCAGTTGGGCGCGGTCTGCGCAACTCACAGGGAGCGGCAGAGCACATGGCGATTGCCTGCGAGGGTATGGACACGAACAGCCTGCGCACCCACCTACGCAAGGCGGCTCAAAAGGTCGGCGTGACCAAGAAGGTGACCTGCCACATTCTGCGGCACAGTTTTGCCACGCATCTGGCGGCGATGGGGGTGCCTCTGCACCAGATCCAGTCCTACCTCGGCCATGAGCATATCGAGACGACCACCGTTTACACGCACCTAACGCCGATCAGTCACGTCGAGGCAATTGGCTATATCAACGATCTGGTCGCTCCGATTCTTAAACGCTAAGTGCCTGACTGCGGGCCATCTTGTAGCTCGCATCGTTCATCCACCGCAGTGCCGACGGTGGCGCAGGTGATCGAACGCTTTGCGCCTGCCTATTGGCAACGCTATGGCGACTCGATTCGTGTGGACGAGCGGCGAGCTCTGCAAGCGATTCTTCAATGCCGCACCCCGGCCTTGGGCGGGCATCGCTATGTCTGCAGCTGCGGCCATGAGCACCACGCCTTCCACAGTTGCAATCACCGGCTGTGCCCGCGCTGCGGCT
>CAZAKZ010000292.1:1873-3146 GCA_964485695.1 uncultured Planctomycetota bacterium
CATGAGCACCACGCCTTCCACAGTTGCAATCACCGGCTGTGCCCGCGCTGCGGCTCGGCTGACACGCAGGCTTGGGTGGCCAAGCAGCTTGGGCGGCTTTTGCCGGTGCCGTATTACATGGTCACCTTCACACTGCCGGATCAGCTGCGCAGGGTGATTCACGGCAACCGTGAAGCCATGGAGCTGCTAATGCGCTGTAGTGCGCAAGCACTGAGCGAGCTGCTCGCTGATCCCAAGCGTTGCGGCTTCGAGCGCAGTGGTTTTTTCGGCGTTTACCAAAGCTGGACGCAGGACATGCGCCTGCACCCGCACGTGCATTATATCGTCCCGGCCGTCGGGCTCGATGCACGCTGGCGAGCCAAACGGCTCAAAGACCCAAAGTTCCTGCTGCCCGCCAAACCACTAGCCCTGCGGCTGCGCACTTTACTGAGCAATACACTGCTCGATGTCGGACGGATCGACCAGGCTCAGTTCTGGGCATTGGTTAAGATGGGCTGGAACGCCTCTGTGGATCGCGCCGGAACTGGCGAGAACGCCGTCAAATACCTCGGCCAATACGTGCGTCGCAGTGTAATCTCCGACGGCCGCATCCTCGGAATCGAAGGGCAGTCCGTGCACATCCGTATCAGGAATCGTGATACAGGAGCTTACGAGTCTCGGCTGATTGAGGGCGTCGAGTTCGTGCGCCGCTTCTTGCGTCATGCCTTGCCGCCACGCTTCCATCGTATCCGTTACCGAGGCTTCCTGCACGCACGAGGCAAAGCCGCACTGGACTGGCTAAGACTGATCCTCGATGCCAAACTACAGCCGCAGCGCGAGGTGAGCCCGATCAGCCCTCGTGAACCGACTTGTCCACGCTGCGGCGGGGTGATGTTGCGCGTGCGCCGCATGCCCCGCGCACCCCCGTGCCAGCGCAACGAACACTTTTTTCTATCCGTGGCCGCATGAACCCAACGCGAGCCATCGAACCGACTCAAACGCCGCGTCCAAACGAACGGTGCCGGAGCCGCTTGTGCACTGCGCAAAGAACGAGTCAAAAAACACCTAAATCCATCGTCGAATTCTTTCAGTGCAGACCACGTTTCCGAATCAGAGCGCGAGAATCGAAGCACCCCAAAGCAGAACTCACCACCATAGGTAAGCCACGACGCCCTCCAGCGAAAAAAAGAAAACGCATTAAGGCCAGACTGAGCTGATCGGCGCTCAGCGGCTTGTTCAACCATCGTTCAAGTCCGAGCTTCGTGCCTCAGCTCGGCTAGAACGTTTATTGTTC
>CAZAKZ010000293.1:0-3046 GCA_964485695.1 uncultured Planctomycetota bacterium
AACGAGCAGGACGCGCTTCAGTCCGCAGCCTCCTGGAGCTTAACGGCATTGGCCCCTCGGCACGGACGCGCAGGGCTGCTACGCCTTCAGCCGGCAAGTGGTGTGGCCCGGACTTCCCAGGGTGGATGGGGTACACTCCCTGGGGAAGCACGAGGGACAGGGTGGCATCTTTGTCGGGTAAGTTCTTCAGGGCCAGTTCAAGCTTCGGCCGGCGCTGCGCAATGATCCGGTGCTCGGATTTGTCCCCTTTCCGCACCGTGAACGGTCTGGGCGGTGAGGCGTGGCTCTCGGTCGCGTCTCCCACCCGGAGGAGGTAGTGACCGGGTGGGGCCTGGATGCAGGCGTTTTCGGATGGGTCCGCCCAGAACATACGGCCGTCGCCGGGCCGGTGGAGGTATACGCTCACATCGGGTACGGGCGCTCCTGACACGGTGTCCACCACCTTGAAACGCGCCTCGGTCTCTTCTGTCTTCCAGTCCGCCCGTCCGTCGTTTTCCTCGGAGGGCCTGACCACGATACGCAGCGGGCGACCGGCATCGACGGATGTCCCGTTGATCCAGGCATAGCCCTTTCCGGGTCCATGAACGGTGAAATGCTTCCCCATTCCGAGGCCCGGAAGGCGGAAGGTGCCGTCCTGCGCCGTGATTGCCGTCGGTCCCCGGAATACACTGCGGCCGCGCACCACGGCGCCTGCCATGGCTTTGCCCTTCTCGTCCACCACAATGCCTCGCACCACTCGACCTGGGTCGGGTGCTATGAGGAAGGGGCGATCCTGGGTGCCGACGAGGACATCTGTGTAGTCCGCTTCCAGGCGGTCCGCGGGGAACCACAGCATGCCCATGTCCGGGTCGATATCCCGGAAGTGGAAACGCCCCTCTGTGTCCGTGGTGGTCCGGCGGACAGCGGGGCTGTGCCCGCATCCAAGGAAGAGCTCCACTCCCACTCTGGCGTATGCCTTCCCGAAGGGGTCCAGCAGCTGGCCGTGCACCGTCCGGCCGGGATGCAGGTCGATGTGTGGATCCGCCATGGCGCCGTAGCCGCGCTCGACGGCGTACCCGGATTTTTCGAACACCCAGTGGGAATCCCGGGGTTCCTCCTTCCAGGCAATGGAAACGAGGCCGAATTCGTCGGTCTCCGCCTCGGTCACGAACGGCGCTGAACGGGTGCGAGGGTCGATGTCCTCCATAAACTGCTGGACCCTCACGCCGGCGAGGGGGGCGCCGGTAAGCGCTTCTCTTACCACGGTGACCGAGACGTGTTCAGGCTCGGTTCCGGGAAGATATCCTTCGTACACCCGCGACCATTCCGCCCGGGAGGAACATCCGCACAGAACCAGCATCAGAATCCACCCGGATAAACCCTTGCACCAGGAAGACGCCTGTAGTGACATCATGGCTCTCTCTTTCTGGAAGTGTTCAAATCGTAGCCAGGATTCTAGCAGCCTGTGGATAAAGGCCTCTCGAGAATGGTATTTTATTTCTCTCCGGAGCGCCACGGTCAAGCACCGTGGCGCTCAAAAGTCCTTGCTGAAATCCCCTTGCCGGGTCATTGGATTGGAGGGTAGCGCCGTGATCGCGTACTTGGCCCAGGGTATCGGTCTCGGTTTCGTCGGCGCGGCCCATCCAGGTCCGTTCCAGACGTTCATCATTTCCCGGACCCTGAGCAGCGGCTGGAAGCGCACCATGGTGGCGGCCCTGGCGCCGCTCGTGAGCGACGGTCCCATCATCGCCCTCGTCCTCCTGGTGCTCACCCGGCTGCCGCCGTCGCTGTACCGTGTCCTGCACGTGGCAAGCGCCCTCTTCCTGGGCTACCTGGCCTGGGACGCGTTCCATAAATGGCGACGATCCGGGGACGGCCCCGTCCTGTCGGACGAGTCCGGCCGCAGGACGCTGGTCAAGGCCGTGGTCATGAACTTCCTCAGCCCGGGTCCCTACGTGTTCTGGAGCCTGGTGGCGGGTCCCACGTTCCTCTCGGGGTGGCGCGAAGCCCCGGCCTTCGGCCTCGGATTTCTCGCCGGATTCTACGGGGCCCTGGTGGGGACCTTCGCGGCCATCATCCTGGTCTTCGGCACGGCGCGGCACCTCGGGCCGAAGGTGAATCGATTCCTGCTGGGGCTGTCGGCCGCGGCCCTGGCAGGTTTTGCGGTCTACCAGCTCTGGCTCGGGATCCTGAGGTGATCCTCTCCCAGGTTGATCGTCGGGGCCGAGCCTGAACGCCCGGGGCTGTCTGGGAATAGAGAAATTTTGAGAGAATCAAATCCGGGAATCATGCCGATGAAATACAGGTCCGGATATTTTCGGTTCCGGATGCCGGGAATTTTCAACCCTGCACGTCACAAGAGGTTGGGAATCTCTTCCGGAAGCCCCGAGGAGGCATGGACGGAGAATTTGAATGAAATCGGCGGGTGCCGGGAGCGGACACGGGCCGCGAATCGCCTACGTCGGAAGCACCCTTCCGTGTCGATCCGAGACCTTTGTCTACCGGGAGTTGCTGGGGTTGCGTGGCCTCGGACTCCCGGTCGACGTGGTGTCGGTCCACCGACCCGAGCGGAATCTGGGGGATGCGGATCTCGAGGCCCTCGCCCGGGAGGCCGTGGTGCTCTACGGCGGCGGGGCCGTGGAGTTGATCCGGGACGTGGCCGCCGAGATGGTCCTGCATCCATGGCGGGCGCTTTCCACCCTCGCCCTGGCGATCCGGGACGTGTTCCATGAAAAGGACGTCCGGGCTTTCAGCCGTGTGAAAGTCCCGGTCCAGGCCTTCATATCCCTGGCCCTGGCCCGGCGACTTCGCCTCCGCCGCGTCACGCACCTCCATGCCCACATGGCCCACGTGGCCACCACCATCGCCATGTACACGGCCAGGCATATGGGCGTCCGATTCAGCTTCACCGGACATGCGGCCGACTTGTTCCGGGACCGCACTCTCCTCTCCGCCAAGCTCCGGCGGGCCACCTTCACCGCGTGCATCAGCGAGTGGCATCGGGCCTTCTACCGCAAGGTCGTTGACCTGCCGCAGGCGAGGCTGCCCCTGGTACGGTGCGGCGTCG
>CAZAKZ010000294.1:0-2982 GCA_964485695.1 uncultured Planctomycetota bacterium
TGCTGAATTCCTGCCCCGGAGAGAGGTGCAGAAAGGTGACGCATGGACAGTAGACGCTGAGGCTTTCACGAGAACCGTGCACTTCATGAAGGGTGTCCCCATCTGGATACCCAGTGAAGATGACGGGGATGAAGGCCAGGATGAGACTTTGGGCGTGGTACTCGAGCACTCCGAGCAGGCAGCGTTCCGCGATGATCCGAGCGTGTCCGAGTCAATCGCTGGTGAATTGAAATTCACCTACAGCGGCCAACGCGCTGCTGAGGGGACCCGTCTGGGCATTGTCAAGATCAAGGGCGAGATCGAGGTCGAACGTAGCAGTGACCGCGTCCGTGAGACTGGTCGCAGCTCGCTGAGTTGGCACACTGAACACCATGAGTCAAGGACCCTCGAAGGCGAGCTTCTCTGGGATATTGAGCATGGCCACCTACACTCATTGGAGGTCAGGATCAAGATCGCCGGAAAGACCACGACGGAGACGGTGACGTCTTTCGATGGCCGTGAGCTCGATACATTCACCAGCACCACTGAGGACAGCGGAAGCGAGACCCTGACAGTAGCCTTCGAGAGAGTGTAGTGAGATGAGGATAAGTGCCAATCGCCAGTGCACGCGGCGGTCATGTGTCCCAACTGCTCGTGATGGCTATGAGAGGACACGCAGAGAACGAACTGGGTCTGCTGGTAGACCGGGTCATAATGCGCACGAACCCATGCTCTTGGGGAGGACAGGCACAGTGTGCCGTGTCGTTTGTTCACGAGGGCTCTGAATCGGACAAGGCATTACGAGGTTCAGGCATGCGTCGTGTTGAGTCCAGTCCCATTCGCAATCGTCGGCCCTTCGCCCGGCTCTTGTCTTTTCTGCGGCGAGGCTTCATTCCAGGACTCGCCGCGCTCTGGCTCGCAGTTCCGGTCTTCGGCCAAGACCTGCGCTACCACCTCTGGCAGGAAGAGACAGAACTGGACATCCTCCTGCGCGCCTGCTCTCAGCACCTGGATGTACCAATCGAGTTCGATCGCTCCAAGATCAAGGGGAGGATCTCCATTGAGGCCCCCGACGGCTTGACCTTCGAAGGCCTCTGGGCCCTGACGAATCGGCGACTGGCAGACGAGGGCATGGCGTGCATCCAATGTCCCGGCCAGGACACACTGACTGTCGTGCCATTGGACGATGCGCCAGGTCTGGCGCGGATCGAGCACGGTGATCTCGAGGATGTCAAGGCGGGTTTCGTGAGGGTCCTCTATCGGATCGAGCACGCTGATCCGCGCCTGCTGGAGGCCAGCCTGAAGATCCTGCTGCCCAATGACGGGACAGCGATCGGATCCCTCGCTGGTCAGGACTACGTCATGGTCTCAGGGCCGAGACCTCAGGTTTCGGACGCAATCTCAGTATTGGGCCTTCTCGACGCCGGCCCCAAGTCCGTGACCATCGACGAGATCGAGCCCGTGCACATCTCCGCTCAGGCGCTGGAATCACAGCTTGAACGGGTTGCCCGAGCACGAGAAGAAGCAGGGGCCGGGAAGCTCCTCGGGACACCCATTGCGAGCGCTGCCACGGGAACGCTGCTGCTGGTAGCTCCCAGCGACGAGCAACCGCTCTGGCGCGAGTGGGTCGAGCGCTTCGATCGGCAAGATGCCGTGCTGACCAAGAGCTATGCACCGAGGCGCTTCGGCCTGGCCGAGACAGCCGAGTTGATCGAGGAGGTCGTCGGCACCAAGTCCAAGGGATGGCGCCTAGTGCTGGACGACTTGACCGGCAGCCTGCTCATCACTGCACCCTTCGGTGTCCATGAAGAGATCGCGGCGCTTCTCGAGCGACTGGAGTCCACGGATGTCGGACTCGGGCGCGACCTACGCTCCTACCCGGTGGCCTATCGCGACGTGGAAGAGCTACTGGATCTCCTCGGTGAGCTGATGGAGCGGGGCTCGATTCCGCATCCACAGGGGGGAGCGGTAGCCGGAGACCCAGTCAAACCGACGGGCCCCAGAAGCGTCGCGCCTGCGGATGGCCTCACTCTCACCGCTGACAAGGCCACGAATCGCATCCTGGCCTACGGGGAGGTGCACCTGCTCGGCCAGCTCGAGGAGCTCATCGGTGTCCTCGACGTGGAGCACCCTCAGGTCCTGGTCGAGGTCCTGATGGTCAGCCTGACCGAAAGCCAGATCGCCGATCTGGGCGTGGAGCTGCGCTACGGCGGAGAGAGTGGCGGGACGTTCGGGGAGCTGGCGAGCCTCTTTGGTCTCGGAGCTCCAGGGATCACGGAGAGTTCGATCCCGACTTCTGGTGGAAGTGGAGCCAGCGGAGTTGTGCTCGACCCGGGTACCTTTGTGGGCCTCGTCCGGGCACTGGAAGCCGTGAGCGGAGGACGCACCCTCACGACCCCAAAGCTGCTGGTCGCCAACCACGCCGACGCCGAGTTCAATTCCCTGCTTCAGACTCCCTACTTGGCCACGACCGCCACGAACACCGTGGCAACCACGTCCCTCGGAGGAACCTCGGACGCGGGCACTAGCGTCACGGTCACGCCCCACATTCTGGATGGGGATCGGCTGCGGCTGGAGTACTCCGTCTCCATCTCGAGCTTCGTAGGCGCTGCAATCGACCCTGCGTTGCCCCCTCCCCGTCAGGAGAACCTGCTCACCAGCACGGTTGTGGTGCCCGACGGACACAGCGTGGTCATCGGGGGGGTCGAAGTAGAAACCGAGGGCAGCACTTCCAGTCGCGTGCCCCTCTTCGGTCGGATCCCGATTCTCGGAGCTCTCTTCAGAAGTGATTCGGAGGATTCTTCGCGGAGCCACTTCTTCGTCTTCCTGCGCTGCAACGTGCTCGGGAGGGGCTTCGAGGAGCTGCGGTACCTGAGTGGGGGCGTACGCGCGGAGGCTGGCGTCGCAGGCGACTTCCCGGTTCTCGAGCCGAGGGTAATGCGATGAGGTGGCTAGCCCGAATTATTCACGAGGGTGGGACGCGGGTGTGTCCGGCGTGTCGAT
>CAZAKZ010000295.1:0-2881 GCA_964485695.1 uncultured Planctomycetota bacterium
TTGGGTAGAGGACTTTCACCTCCAAGCTGTCGAGCATGCCCGGCACACCGAAAAGGGCAGGCCGGACGGCCTGCTTTTTTCATGTCCGGCCCCCGTCCCTGACTTCCCGGACGAACCGCGCCATGTCGGCCAGGTTCCTCTTCAGCGCGGGAAGCCACCAGGCCCGGGTGGCCAACGGTCCCACCTCCAGACTCACGTTGCCCGTGTACCCCTCGGCCACCAGCGCCCCGAGCAACGCCTTCAGCGGCAGGACGCCTTTTCCTGGCTTCTGGTGCTGAACCAGGTAATTCATGAAGAGTCGGTTGTTCACGAGGCGGGATCCGGGGCGGTAGTCACTGAGGTGGAGATTCCGCAGCCGGCCCTGGAAGTGGGGATAGATCTCCAGCAGGTCGTGGCCCGTGCAGCCCGTATGGGTGGTGTCCAGGGTCATGGCCAGGCCGTGGTCCTCGGCGAACCGCCTGAGCGTGGCGGGACGGGTGAATGGATTGCGGAGGAGGGCGTCCTTCCTGAAGTCCTGATTCTCGACGGCGACCCGGATCTCGTCGCCCCCGGCCTCCACCGAGGCGGCCACGGTCCGGACAAACCGCCGGGCCACGGGGTCCTCGAGAGACGTACATCCTGCCGGGGGATGGATGACCACGGTGTCCGCGCCCGTGGTCCGAGCCAGATCCACCATGCGCCTCATGCCCCGAGGATTTTCCCTCCATCCCGGAACCGGCAGGAGGCCGCGGTGGATCACGTGAATGCCCAGGCCGAACGACCGGGCCAGGTCGCGGACGGCGGCGCCGCCGCGGATCACCACCTCGGGGGCCACGAAGAGCTCCACCCCCTCGAAACCGGCCTCGGCAGCGAGACGAAACACGCTCTTCAGGGGCACACAATAGAGAGAGCCGGTGGAAAAGCTGATCTTCATCACTGCAGCCTGCTATATTTCACGTGCATGACGCGGGATGGATTTCCGGAAAAACTTTAGCGAACCCTGGGAACATGGCACCACCTGGAAAACTCTTCAAGCTTCTCGAGTCCATGGACGGCCGGGGCTACGGCGCCTACAAGCAGATCGCCGGCCGCTACGACTTCGGGGAGTACGTCCTCTTCATCGACAAGGTGCAGAGCGATCCTTTCGCCTCCCCCAGCCGGGTGCGCCTTCACGTTCCGGCCGGGGTGGCGGGCCTGCCCCCGGACCTGATCCAGGATCCGGCGGGACGGGTAGCCGTGGGCGATTTCCTTGCCAGGCGGGCGGCCGAGGCCATCCGCCGCCACGGCAAAGGCATCCGGGGCTCGGGCAAGAGCGGCCTCATCCAGATCGAGGGCCCGGGCCAGGAGATCCTGGAACGGACCGCCGTCACCGTCCGGCCCGGAGGCATCGTGGATGCCCGTATCTACGTGGGCCTTCCGGCCAAGGGACGCCAGATCACCACCGCCGTCCTCAAGCATATGCTCAAGCGGGAGATCCCCCCCGTCATCAAGGAATCCTTCCTGCACCAGAACCTGGACGGCAAGGCCTTAGACGATCACGTCCGGTGGAACCGGGACCAGAACCGACTCCGTTCCCAGCTCCGGGACTTGAATCTCGTGGCCTTCCTCCCCGACGGGGCCCGGCTCCCACGCCGCAGCGGCGTGGACGACCGCCCTCTCGAGGGAGACCGGGTTGTGGCCCTGGAATCTCCCCCTGAACTCCGCACCACCCTCTTTCTCGACCACGACCGTACAATGACGGGCCTCGGCATTCCCGCTGGCGTAACCCTCATCGTGGGCGGCGGATTTCACGGCAAGTCCACCCTCCTCCATGCCGTGGAGCGGGGCGTCTACAACCATGTCCCCGGCGACGGCCGCGAGGGCGTGGTCACCGACGCCTCCGCCTTCAAGGTCCGGGCCGAGGACGGCCGCAGGGTGGAAAAGGTGGACATCTCCCCCTTCGTGGAAAACCTGCCCTTCGGCCAGGACACCCGTGCCTTCTCCACGGACCTGGCCAGCGGCTCCACCTCCCAGGCTGCAGGCATCATGGAGGTCCTGGCGGCCGGTGCCAGGGTGCTGCTCCTCGACGAGGACACCTCGGCCACCAACTTCCTCATCCGCGACCGGCGCATGCAGCTGGTGGTGCCGCCCGGGAGCGAGCCCATCACGCCCTTCATCGACCGCGCCCGGGACCTCCACCGCCGCCTCGGTGTATCCACCCTTCTGGTGCTGGGCGGCTGCGGCGACTACCTGGACGTGGCCGACACCGTCCTGCACATGGACGCGTTCGTGCCCCTGGACGCCACGGCCCGCGCCCGCGAGGTGGCGGCGGCCCACCCCACCGGCCGCATCCAGGAGGCCCCGCCGCTCCCGGAGAAACCGTTTCCGCACCGCACCCTCCTGCAGGCCACCTTCGTCGATCCGGACACCCGGCGAGGCGACTCGAAGATCCGCTCCCGGGGCCTCGACACCCTGCTCTACGGAAAGAAACCCGTCGACATCTCGGCCCTGGAGCAGATCGTGGACGCCCCCCAGGTCACGGCCCTGGCCGAGGGGCTACGCATGGCGCGCGAGGACTTCACCGACGGCCGCCGCACCGTGGAAGAGGTGGTGAGCCTGGTCATGGAGCGCATCCAGAACGGGGGTCTGGATGTCCTCACCCGGCGCCCCACCGGCGGTCTGGCCCGATTCCGAGGCCTGGAGCTGACCGCGGTGATCAACCGCATGCGGAGCCTGCGGGTGGTGCAGGAAAAAGTCCACGATAGGGACGGTCCCGCGCACTCCGCGTGATTGCGCTCCGATCCGGTGCGCCGGCCCCGGTGGATTTCCGGGCTCATGACCAGCCCATCACCCAACCTATGACTGCCAGATCACGAAATTAAGTATGGCATTCGTGCTCGCAATGGCATCGGGTTTCTTCCCG
>CAZAKZ010000296.1:0-2851 GCA_964485695.1 uncultured Planctomycetota bacterium
CAACTTTTCTCAGATTTTCCGTTGACTCGGAGCAGACACTCTGCAGTGCTTTGTTGTGATCTAATGGGGTACGAACTTCTCAAAGACTATTCTTTGGAAAACGACTGTTCTTGAGTCATTTACCGTGAGGATAACCGCAAAAACATCTCCTTTACGAAAAGCTGTCTTGGCCGTGCGGAATTCGATTCCGTACTTCCCTTTGACCACGCCGGTGACGTTTGTGCGAACCAGATCGAACGTGATCTCTCGTGAGTCAAGCACGCCGGATTTCTTGGGTGACAGTAGGTATATCTTCTGAACCGAGACCTTGTCCTTCACATTGGCCCATAGCCCCCCTTTGAACTGACAGTTGGCCTCTGGATCAGGTTTCCGAATGTCCACAATTGAGCCGGTCATGTAGACCTTGACCGCAGCAGTCTTGCTCCGACCGCTTGGGGCGTCGGAATAGGTATGCCAACCTTTGTGGGCCGATTCACCCAGCGTGACCGAAACCGCTGCCAGGGTCACAGCGATGATGAGTAATGGTGTTCTCATATCTCTCCTGTCGTAATCACAATGTCCGGGATGAGCGGAAAAGCGGACAAGGTGAGGGGCGCGAAGCGACCCGCTTGCCTTGTTCGTCTTTTCCAGCTCGATCCCTTTGGTTCCCGCGCCGGAGGCGCCGGGCCAAATGGGCGAGACCGCTCTTGTTGGCCTCTCATTTCTAGCGATATCCGAATCTGTCGATTCGGTTAGGGGATTAAGAAAATCCCTTCTAAGAGTTTCTTGTGTTTGCATCACTCGCGCTTATGGGTGTTCGGGTTCCATCTCCTTCTGCACTTCCGCAGATGGGCCTCCTCACTTCTTCATCACCAGACAGCCGGAGACCATGTCATGCAAGGCCTGTTTTCGAGAAGTCCAACCCGCCATGAGGAACCCAATATACATGATGGCCACGGAAAGAAACTTGGCGAAGAAACGCCCAGATGCTTTCCCAAATGAAATCTTGTGTCCCTGCAAGTCGGTGACCTTTATGCCAAGGAGCATCTTACCCAGCGTGCCCTGTGCTCGCGAGGCCTCGAGGATGGCAGAATACAGCCACCAGAACAGGAGAATGCATCCACCAATGACGCCCTGAAATAGGTCCGATGACATGGGGTCTATTCTGCCGCCTGTGGTCCCGGCAAATCCTGCCATTGCGCCAAACATGAATCCATACGTGATGGGCATCAGAACAACACCATCTACAAACAGTGCAAGAACACGCCGCCAGAAACCCGCTGGACTGGCTTGTGATACATCTCCTGGGGTGGTGGCGGAACGAGTGGCAGACGGCCCCGCCTTGCCTTTCATCTTCTTGAACCAATGCGATGACGGTTTCAGGAACAGAAGAACCAGACCGACAATCTGAAGGAGCGACTGAAGTATGCCAAGAACGCCGGAAAAGGGACTGGCTGCTAAAGACTCCAATAGGGGTTTGACGGCAAGTGGAGTTCCGATGATGGCCAAAACGAGAAACGTGATGCGAGCCCAGTTCCGTCCCTTGGCTATCGCGTAGATGAAGAGGCCTGTTATGCCCAAGGTAGCCAGCATGATGAATACGACGAATCCGATTGGCGCTGTCTCGGACAAACGTGAGGCCTCCAGAATCCCGCGAATGACGCCGATTCCCAGTGTCATGTACAGCAGTGTCACTGCCGTCGTGACTGTTTTGGGGCGTGGATCTGGCTCGTGGCCTGCGGTAGTCGGCCCAGCCTGTTGAGATGGCAAAGGCGGGGTCACGGTACGTTGAACTGCTCGTACCGGTTTTGGGAGGGCGAGTTTGCCCGCGCACGTCGGGCATTCAACTGTCTGGCCCAGCAGTTCCTCCGGGACTTCCAGATTCTGATTGCAGTGTGGGCATGCAAACTTCAAGTCGCTCATGGTAGGCCCCTTTCTTCATTGACTCGACACAACGTGCGCAGTCACGCTTCGGCGGCCCCCGCCGATAGCGTGCACTGCTTGGTTGGCGAAGCCTCTCTGTTCTTGCTGCTCGACACCTGAGGAAGGGCAGCGCTTGGTCCGAGCTTGCTCACTCGTCCACCGTTCGCGTCGCCGTTCGCGTCGACCGGCTCTTCCCCTGTTCGGTCGACGAGAGCGGCGACGAGAACGGATCACGATTGCCTTCGGTCGTCCCGTTCTCTCTCCAGTCGCCAACGCTTCTCCTAACGCGCAAGCGAAATGCAAGCGAAGCGCGGCCTTTCACTTGTCGCGTTCAGGTGGTTGTTGGCCATGCTATTGTTTAGTAGGGGGCAATGCACACAGCTCACACCACCTCATGGTGTGTCAGCGCAACCTATTGCTCCACGAGATCAACGCGAACCCATCCATACGAGTTCAACTCCTTCTCCCATTGCTCAAAGGCAAGATACAGACGAAGTTTCGGATCATCCAGAGTGTCCGGGTGGCCTCCGCATACCTGTAATCCCACGAGGTCATCCTTCTTGTGCCCAAGCATACTCAGCATGACACTGCTGTAGCTACTGTACATCGCACATATAGCGAACTCATCCTTGGCCTTCAACTCGCCTAGGCTCCTGACCGGTGTGCGTTTCCGCGTGTAGAGAATCACGGGAGTCCAGTCGTTCGCCTTGGCTTCCTGAACAAAGGCGTTCCATATCTCCATTTGATCTTTGCTGCATGAAACCGACACCGTCCCCGATGTACTTCGTGACTTGCCACAGCCTGACATCGCCAGAACCGACACGATTCCCATCAGACCAATTACGACGAGACAACATCTCTTCTTTGACTTCATCACCGCATCTCCTTTTTCTGGCCAACGGCTGTATTTAGACGGCTCACTTCGTTAATACGCAAGACGCCGACTTTG
>CAZAKZ010000297.1:0-2851 GCA_964485695.1 uncultured Planctomycetota bacterium
CGCACTTCAGGGATGAGATCGCCGCGGTAAAGCCGTCCTCTGGTTTCGCAAACCTTCTCGCCTCTTCTTTCGCATGACGCCCCCTATTTGTGCCAAATCCGGACTCCCGCGCAGAACTGCTTTACCGGCAACGACCCTACAAGCCGATAAGATCTTTGGAATGCGAGTTATCCTCACCGAGCACGCGTCCAAGACCTTGCGTAGGCTACAGTTGACTGAAGACGCCTGGCCAGGTCATGCGGCGATTGCCCGAGCCACTGGGAGGAATTCCCGGTCGGACCACGATGCCACATCGGGTGCGTAGCCATTAAGACGTCGTGCATATGTTGGACACATCCTACAGCCGTTTCATTCCGCTTAG
This sequence comes from uncultured Planctomycetota bacterium, assembly GCA_964485695.1. Taxonomy (GTDB): domain Bacteria; phylum Planctomycetota; class JAFGQW01; order JAFGQW01; family JAFGQW01; genus CAZAKZ01. Next base: position 362 of record CAZAKZ010000297.1, read on the forward strand.
TCGGCCCGCCACACCAAGCACCAAAATCAAATGACCGCGATTGCCAAGCAAACCCGTGTCGAACCAGGCGCCACGGCGTCAGAGTCCCTGGAACACCCGACCGCCATTCGACTTGCGGAGTACCGACTTCGCTTGTCCCGGTCGCTGCGCTCCTATGAGACGCCTCAACTCCGCGGCTTTTTCGGCCAACGGTTCTCCCATGCCGTGCTTATGCATCATCACAAACCGGACGGAACACTCCTGTACGACTACCCTCGGGTGCAATTCAAAGTGATTGACCAGACCGCGGTGTTGCTTGGAATCGACCAGGGCGCTCGCCTGTTGGAAAGCCTTTGGCTCGAAGTCGACGTCGCCCGGCTGGGGTGCCAGGATTTGCGCGTTCTGGAATCTCGCATCGAGTGTCGTCACGAGTCGCTCAGCGCGACGGATATCCCGCTCGACTTTCGCTTCCTTTCCCCTTGGCTGCCGCTGAACCAGCGAAACCACGCCAAGTTCGTCGCACTGAAATCCGCTCGCAACCGGTCGCAACTCCTGGAGAGGATCATGATCGGCAACGTGCTCTCCCTGGCCAAATCGTTTGGACATGTCGTCCAACAGCGACTGGTTGCCGACTGCTCGAAGTTGCGCCCTGTGCGGCCTACGCTCAAGGGCATTTCCATGCTCGGATTCGTCGGCCAGTTCCGCGTAAATTTTCGCATACCAACACTGGCTGGCATCGGAAAGTCGGTTTCGCGCGGTTTCGGCGTCGTCCATCAGATGGCTCCAACACACCAGCGGATGTAGACCGGATGATTATCGACGATTTGATACGTGTCGGGCGCATTTTGCTGGGCAGCGGCCTGCCGCCCGATGATACCTTGCTGCTCGTGTCCGATGTGGGCAATCCCCAGGCAGCGGGCTTCTTTCACAACGTTTTCGTGGTTGAAGTGACCGGACCGGATGGCGACGATGCCATCTGCGCGCTTCCGAAGCAAACTTGGGGAGGAGAATCTCTACCCCATCCCAAGGCCAAGAAGCCCGTATTCCACCTGGACGCTCGACGCGCTCTTGGCGCCCCCTTCGTTTCTCCCAGGGGCGGCAATCCCACACTTCCTAATGGCACCTACGGCACCCCCGCGTTCCCCGTCTTCTCTCCCACCTTCTCGCAGTTCCAGCAATCACCGGAGAGCATCGACCGATTCCTGGAAGCCCGCCTCTCACGTTGCCGTTCCCTGACGCTCTCCGAACAACAGCGCGCATCAGTCGCGCGGCGCCTCTTTGAGCGGATCAACCAGGACGCTTCCTCCCGACCCAGAAAGGCTCTGGCCCTCCTTGTTCTGTGCGACGTTGCTTTCTCCGATTCCCCCTATCAGCTCGTCGACTCCCCTTCAGGCCAGACGCTGGGCCCCAGCATAGCCTCAACTGGCAAATACCTCGCGCCCAGGCACGATCGCATCCTCGAGCTTTTCTGGCTCGCGAGAATCGCTGAGGCCGCAGAACACGGGCGCCGACATGGAACCTGTTCGATATGCGGGCGCGATGATTCGCTGACCTCCTCCTACTGCAAGGCCTGGCCGTGGTATCTGCCGAGCTGGAATTGTCCGCTGGCGGACGGAGGCAACAAGAAGTTGCTCGTCGAAAGCCTAGCCCTGTGCTCCGACTGCTACCGCTCGCTGTACTGCGGCGCTGCCTACTTCGACAAGCTGTCGCGGCCGATTTGTGCTGAGGTCACCCGCGAACTGTTCTCGCCGGTGCCCCGATCCCCCGGCCCGCCGCCGGGTGCAAGCAGGTCTCTTGCCGCTCTACCGACGATCTACGGCGCGGGGCTGCTACTGCCGATTCTGGATGACGCTCCGCAGGACGCCCACGCGCTTACAGGACTCGCTGCGAACTTGGCGTCTCGGCTCCAACCGGAAAGCTCAAGCCGCCGCCTGCAGCAGCACCTGGACGACGTGGCGGGATTTGAGATGGCACTGCCGGACGGCCTCAGCGACGATGACTACCGCGTCGTTTTGTTCTATTTCTCAGGTCAACCGAGCCGTGGTGACATTCATCTTCGCAGCGTCATCCAAGACGCTCTTCCCTCCGTCCTACGACAGCTCCGAGAGATCGGGGAACGTCGCGCGGAACGCTCGCTCGATTTGCTCCCGGACGCATTGCCTGGCATTTCCGAGAACTACCAGTCGTACCTGCTGGCTCGCATTCGTTCCGTGCCCTACGTGCTCACCCGCGCGTACGGCGGGGCCTATTTGTGGGACCAGCTACAGCGTGTGCTTCGCCGTGCACCGCTGGATCTTGCCCGGCCTTCGGCCAATGCGGCATATCGCATGAACAGCCTCGCCCCGCGCTGGCCAAGGATCGAGCACCAGCTTCGCCAGGAAGTGTTCTTCTATCTCACCTTCCTCGATTTTGTTCGCGACTACGACCATCGACTCCGAAAGGGAGGTACGACCACGATGCCCATGCGACCTTGGAAAGAGCTGCTCCAAGCCGTATTCGAAACGCCCGTCG
>CAZAKZ010000298.1:0-2738 GCA_964485695.1 uncultured Planctomycetota bacterium
GGCCCGATTCTGGCCAGAAAGTAGTCGTGGGGGCGGCGATCTGTCTCTGGGTCTGTTGACAGCCATTTCCAGAAAGACAATCATGTCCGCATGAACAGCACCCAGAAGGTTCTCGCCGGGAAGGACAACATCGTCCGGCTCTGCGACCGCCGCAACTTTCTCCAGGTCCTGCTGCCCGGGTTTACGCTCATCAAGGAATCCGACGGCCTCCTCATCGATGTCAATGTTCCGGGAGATAGTCTCTCCATCGTTGACGGGTTGGGGAAGAAGGACCTGAACGCCGTACTCGAGGAACGTCGGGGCATCTCCGCCGGGGATTTCAGGAAGAAGTTTGACACGTTCCAGAGTGATCCCGCCCTACTCGCTTACCGGTTCGATTGCGCGGAGTTTCCGTTCCGCTACGCCAACGGCGGCGTTCTGCCCATCGTCCACCTCGAATCCAGGGACTACTTCTGCCTGTTCTACCGCGAAATCCCCCCCATCGGCTGGAACATCGCCAACGGCGCGTCCGACAACCTGGAAGAGCTGCTGGATCCCGGGCGGACCGTGCTCCGGGAGTTCGGCGAGGAGCTGTTCATCTGCGACCCGGACAAGCGCGTCATCTACGCGTTCGATCCAGGAGAGGGGAACCGGCCGCCGGGATTCCAGAAGGATGCGTTGGCGGAGTGGAGCCGGATCCTGGATGTGGACCTCGAGGACTTCGAGAGACGGCCCCTGCCCCTGAAATGGATGGAGGGTCCGGATCGCGTCCGGGCCTTCGTGGAGAAGAAGGAGTGCACGACGGAGGGCTACTTCCTCAGCATCACCCCCGAGGACAACGCCATCGAGGTGGACCGCATCGTCCATACCAATCTGAGGGGAGACGTGCGCCTCCTGGACGGCGAGATGCTCAAGGGCACGGTCCTGGACCGAGTCATCGGCCTGTTCGAGGTGGAGGCGTTCGAGAAGAAGCGCCGACAGATGGGCCAATCCGATTTCATTCCGGACCTCTACTTCCACCAGGGGAAGAGGTGGGAACCGGCCCACCTCGATGAATCGATCGGGAAGTATCTCGACAGGCTCGTGGAGCTTGAAATCATGGAGCCCGTACACAAGGCGGAGTTCTCCTACCCCAAACCCCTGTGCCCCATCGCCCGTTCCGTGACCGACCGGTATTTCCATTGGTTCGAGGGGAAATCGGTGCGCGTCGATACCCCGGTTCCGGTCGAGAGTTCGATCACCGAGGCCGATCAGGCCGAGATCTTCCTCTGCCACAAGTCCGAGAACCTCCACATCATCCGCTGGCTTCACAAGTTCCTTACGGACCGAAAATACAGGGTTTTCTTCAGCGAGGAGAGCATCAAGCGCCAGGGAGCGAGCAATTACAGGGCTACCATCAATACCGGGCTTGCCAGCGCGACCTGCCTCATCGTGACGGGGAGGCATCCCGACCACTTCCGATCGGGCTGGGTGGATTACGAGTGGTCGACCTTTCTCAACGAGATCCTCTCCGACCGAAAGGAGGGGGAGCTGTTCACCTTCGCCCACAACGTGGACGTGGCGGATCTCCCGATCGAACTCCGGAGCCGCCAGATGATTCCCCTGGATCCTTCCTCTCTGGAGAGCTCCTTCAAGAATCTGCTCGACTACATCCGTGGTGTTTTACCTCCCAGGTAGCCAGGCCCTCCGACGTTATGTGCAAACTCTCGACACCCCGCGAGACCGTGATACCATGTGACCCATGAACAGTCCGTCAGAAAACTCTCGTGGAGAATACGCGACCCGATTCCACAGGGTTCTCGACCACATCGACCGGAATCTGGACCGGTCCCTTACCCTGAAGGAGCTGGCTCGGGTCGCCGGCTTCCCGCCGCTCCACTTCCACCGGATCTTTCAGGCTCAAATGGGGGAATCCCTGAACCGGTGCATACGCCGGAAGCGCGTGGAACGGGCCGCCGCACTCCTGCTGCGCGATCCGGACCTTTCGGTGTCGGACATCGCCGCGGCCGTGGGCTTTTCCTTGCCGGGTGACTTCGATTTTGCTTTCGAGGAACACTACGGGACGACGCCGGCGCTGTGGCGCTCCAGTGACGGACTCGAGGATCTGGACGAGGAGGCCGGGGAGATGGAGTTCGCAGAGGCCGATCCCCTCGACTCCGAGGCGTTCAAGGATCCTGGCAACAAGCGTCTCGCCACGACCCGCGTCGAGATCCGTGAGATGCCCGAGTACCGCGTGGCCTTCCTCCGTCGTCACGGTCCGTACAGCGAGGAGGAAGCCGAGGTCCTGGAAGCGCTTCACCGCTGGGCCGGACCCCGGGGCCTGGTGAAGGCCGGCACCGTGATCCTGGTCATCCACCACGACGATCCCACGATGACATTGCCGGAGAAGTGCCGCACCGACGCCTGCGTGGAGATTCCCGCAGACTACAATGTGGATGCTGTGGAGGATCCGGCCCGTGTCTCGGAGGTCCCCGGAGGCACCTTCGCGGTGATGCCTTTTCGCGGCACCCTGGACGACATCGCCGGGGCCTGGCATGCAATGTTCTCCGACTGGCTGCCCCGGAGCGGGTACCAGCCCGACGACCGGCCCGGGTACCTGCGCTGCCTCGGGGACACGGGAGCAAACGCCGGGACGGATGTTCTCTCCTGCGAGGTCTGCCTGCCCGTGATTCTGTTGCAGGAAACCGAACAGGCCGAGGACTCCGAATAACTTATCCTCCGGCAGAGCCGGAGGTATTGAAAAGGGTGAACCGCTCAAA
>CAZAKZ010000299.1:0-2704 GCA_964485695.1 uncultured Planctomycetota bacterium
CGACCACGGTGGGGGCCGAGAGGACGGCAGGGGGCTTAACGGCATTGCCTTGCGGACATGGATGAAAATGCCCGAGTCTGTCAGGCGAGCGGCAGGCGTCGGCCAGCCCCTCCGCCACGCGATCCGGTACGCCATCGCCGCTATCGAGAGGCGTTGAAAGGCGTGGGCGGTTCCCGCGATGCCGGATTCGAATCGCCCCGGTCATTGCCTTGCCGGTGGGGCGAGGTCATCGGAACACCCGGACAGGATTGACAATCCATTCGCCCGGACGTAGCCTGCACGTCTGGGGGTCCGCAGGGGAGCCAGACTCCCTCTGGTGGCGCGGATCCGGCCGGCCGGAATGGACGGGTACGGGAATCGCACCAGCAACGACGGGTTTTACACACACATTGCGGAGTCGATCCGGGGTCGTGGTCAACGAAGCACCTGAGGCCCGATTCCCGGCCGGTCCGTGATGGCAGATTCCGGGAAGCACGCGGTGCAGTCTAGCTGGAGGTTCATGGAGTCATGAAGTGTGGGTGTGGGGCTCTGCTCCTGGCAGGCATCCTTCTCGCATTCTGTCCGGCGGGCCTGAACGGCCTGGGCGCCCAGGCCGAGGCGCGCCCGGTCCCTGCCGAGATCCACCATCGTCTGGCTCGTACGGCCAGAGAGCTGGCAAGGAAGGGATTCGCGGCCGAGGCGGGGACAGTCGTGGGCATCCTGTCGGACCTGGGGTTCCCCGAGAAGGAGGCGGAGGCCCTCCGGAAAAAATGCGCCGGGCTGGCCCCGAAACGAGCCGTTTCCCCGGGAAAGCGCCGCGGCCTCCTCCGTCAGCTCGACGGGACGGTCACCCGGCTGGCGCGGTTCATGGCCAGGGCCGGAAAGGCGGAGCGCAAGCGGATCGCGCAGGCCCTGCTCGCGCTGGATGTCCGGCAACCCGACGCCCACCGGGCGCTCGGCCACGTGAAGCGACAGGATTGCTGGCTCTCCCCGCAAATGGCCAGGGCGGCCGAGCGCCGCCGCGCCTTTCTCGGAGCCCTCCAGAAGGCGCGGTCCCTCGAGGTGAAGGTCACGACCCACACCTGCACCGAGGCGCAGTTCCGGGGGCTCGGCTTCGACCCCCCGGCCGAGGCGAGGTTTCGTGGGATCCGGATCTACGGGAACTTCGAGAAGGCCATGCTCCGTGAGATCCTCGTGGAGGCGGTCCGGGCCTACGCGTACTCGAGCTTCGTGCGAGACGGCAAGCTGTCGCTGCCCCCCGACAGTCTCGAGTTTCGGTACTTCTTCGTGCGGCACAAGAAGAACTATCTTCTCGCCATCCGGAACGCTCTCGAGCACCGCTGGATCGACCGGAAGGCCGCTGCGAAAGCGCCGGATCGACTCGACTTCTACGTCGCATCCGGCCTCGCGGTGGGACAGTTCAGCACATTTGCCGACGGTTTTTCGAGCCTGGTCTACGATCTCAGCTCGCGCGGCTGGAAATGGGATGCGTACGGGGGCCTAGCCCAGCCGTGCCTTTTCGTCGGGCACCTGAACTGGATCTGCATGAGTTACCTGGGGGTGCAGCTTCCCCACCTGGCCGAGAGCGATCCCGAGGTCACGGTCCGGCCCCCCCGGTATGCCGGAGATCCGTCCACGATCGAGCGGGAGTCGAAGCGCCGGATGGCGAAGGCGGGGATTACCGGCAGCCGCGCCTGGATGCGGTATCTCGTTCGCGAGGGGCAGGATCCGAGCTGGTCCCACGCCATGGTGGAAGACAGCGCGGTGATCAAGAGCGAAGTGCTTCTCAAAGCGACGTTCGTCGTCGAATACCTGCAGGAGATCGACGGATTCGTCCCGCTGGTGAAGCGAACTGTCTCCAAGGAGCGGATTCACCGCGAGCCTATGAAGATCCTGACCCTGGCCCTCGGTGAACCTCTTGCCGCGTTCGAGGCGCGGTGGCGGCAGTGGTTCATGCCGGTCAGCGGTATTCGCCAGCGGGTAGCGTCCACCGGACCCCTCCCCGTTTCGGAGGACATCCGGCGCACGGTCGCCTACCTCAACGAAATCCGGCGGGCCGCCTGGAAGTGCCCGGACCTCGGCGATTACGTCCCGGTGATCGAGGACACCGCGCTTTCACGCGGCTGTCTCTGCCACGCCCGCTACCTGAATCGCCACCCCGCCCAGGCCGCGGCCTGGCCCGACGCCCACGAGGAATACCCGGATCGAGACCTTTTCAGCGTCGAGGGCAACTGGGCTGGCTTGCATTCGGTCATTGCGCCCGGGGTGAGAGGGCCCCGCGAAGCCATCGACGGCTGGATCGGCACGTTCTATCACCGCCTACCGCTTCTGGAGGCGGGTCTCGTCCGGATCGGATGGGGCATGGATCAGCGCCTGGCGGTCCTGGACTCCGGATCGATCGTGGACACGAGCCCGAGGTACGGCTGGATCGCCTGGCCCCATGAGGGAATGAAGGACGTGCCGCGGACTTTCGTTCCCGAGTTGCCCAATCCGATTCCGGGCCAGGACCAGGCTAAGTTCGGCTATCCGGTGACGCTGCAACGGTTCGAGAAGAGCGAGCGCGTGAAGATGCGCCTTCTTCAGGGCAAGCAGGTCGTCGACTGCTATTTCCTGACCCCGGAGAATCCCGTCAATCTGGACCTGGCACCCGCTCGGGCCTACTGCCTCATCCCCAAGCACCACCTGAAAGCCGGCACCTCGTACCGGGTCACGGCGACGATCGAGG
>CAZAKZ010000300.1:0-2695 GCA_964485695.1 uncultured Planctomycetota bacterium
CGTAGTTGTTCGAATCACTTATGGAGTGCTAGGAATCAAGACCGGCTATTTAGCACTCAACTTTTCAATGAGTTATTACCCTCACCTGGAAATTGGTAGGACTGAGTTTCTTTAGGCCGAATCAGTCCAGGCCCGAAAAAGTGAACCATCGATCTACGGGCTCTTCACCCTCGCTACCCAAAAACGCGTGAACTACCCGATCTTGGTTTGCCAAAAAGCACCCAAACAAAAAGCGCAGTCAACCACAACGGATTGACTGCGCTTTGCTTATCGTGGTAGCGGGGGCAGGATTCGAACCTGCGACCTCCGGGTAATGAGGCGGGCCTGATTTCCCACTGGGCCAGATTGGTGCGGCCGTAACCGCTTTCTATTACCGTACATCTGGATCCGGCCTTGCGGGCCATATTACACTGGATTGCACTCCATTTCACCCCATTTCGGGTAGTCTACCCGGATTGGTTCCTGGATGCGGTCACAGGTATTTCAGCTCCGGTTCCCCCTCGACCAGTCCAGCTTACCGAGGACGGGAGGTTTCCTTGGATCCATGACGAGTTCTCGTACATGATCTCGAATATCCGTGGAGATAGCACTGGTCTCCCCGCCGGATCAGCGCAGCGATAGAGCGGGCCGGAAGCCTAGATTCGGGTATCGAGCGTCGGCGGCATCCACGCCCCGGCTGGCGGATCTGGCCTTGAACGCGATATGGTCGTAGCCGCCGCCCCGGTCCACACGGCCCCGGTAGGATCCGGTCTCCCGGGCGGAGCCGTCCGTGGGGGCGCCTGCATGGTCCGGGTTGGACCCATCCTGGCACCACTCGTGCACGTTTCCGCAGATGTCGTGAAGGCCGAAGGCGTTCGGCTTGAACCTGCCGACGGGTGCGTGTGTCGAATATCGGTCATCCAGCCAATCCTCGTATACCTTGGTTTCGCATTTTTTACGATGGAGGGCCCTGTCCGCCAGGTTCGCAGCCCCTGTGAGTGACACCTTCTCATTCCCGGTCCACCAGATCGTTGTGGTCCCGGCCCGGGCCGCGTATTCCCACTCCGCCTCGGTCGGGAGTCTCAGATTCAGGCGGGAAAGCACGCGGTCGACATCATTCCAGGACACCTGCTCCACTGGATAAAGAAGCGCGGGACGGCTGGGAAAGTGAGAAAAATCATAGCAGCTCGGCTTCTCACCGGTGAACCGGTACCATTGTCCCTGCGTCATCTCGTACTTGGAGAGAAAGAACGGCCGGATCGTCACCTGATGGACGGGGCCTTCCGAGTCCTTGGCTTCAGGGTCCACGTTGGGGGCTCCCACCGGGCGGCCCGGCACGGGGCGCTCGGCACCCATGCGGAAGGTGCCTCCCGGAACCAGGACGAAGACCACGCAGGTCTCTTCCCCGAGGTCGAGTTTTCCGCCCTTCCCGCGCTCGGGCACCTGTCCGGTCTGGAGGTGGGCGAACTCCCAGAGGCCGGAGTCCGGATCGGCTCCCAGGGGAACCAGGCCGAGCTGCGGAGAGATGACGAGTCCGTTGTATCGCGGACATTCCGTCGGGTCCCTGATGGAGGAAATGGCCCGGTCCCAGTCCCGGCGCCGCGATTCGGTGCTCTTCTCGACGAGGGTCTGGGCGAAGTGCATCCGCTCCTGCACTCGCCGGCGGGCCCCGGTCTCCTTGTCGGCCAGTTTGTCGAGCTTCGAGACCAGCTTGAAAAGCAGAACGTGAAGCTTCTGATCATCGTGGTTTTCGAACTTCCAGGTGCGTCGCTTGTTGACTTCCTTCTCGATCCTGGCGATGTCCGCCTCCGCCGTCGCAAGCCGAAGTTCGTAATTGGTCGGGCCACGGCCCGAGGCCCTCTTGCTTCTCCCCGCAACGGAACCGGCCTCGCGGCTCTTGGCAATCTTCCCTAGCAAGTCCCGCCGTTGCTCCTTGCGTTCCCGGAGCTTCCTGAACAGCGAGTGGGACTCTCGGTCCAGGACCTCTGTTTTCTTGTCGTAGGGCAGCGCCCTCGCCTGAAGCGCGTGCAAATCCCGGCGATGGGTATCGAGCCGGCCGAGAAGGTCGTCGGCATCTCGGATCCAGTCCTTCATCTCCGGGATCTTCTCCGGGACGGCAGGCCAGAGGCTCTCCGCCTCGGCCTGGATCAGCATCTCTACCCGCGTGCGGTCGGAAAAGCGCAACTTCCCCTCGGTCTCGATCCTCTTTTCCCGCTCCTTGCCGGCGATGATCCAGGGCACGACCACGAGCAGGACGAACATGGCCCCCAGGCCCGCCGCCAGGCGGGCCTGGGCCTGGGGGCCAGGAGGGCCACGGCTCTACTCTGATCTCGCGATTGAGACGTCGCTCACACTCAGGACCGTGTTCGGGCTTCCGCTTCGGCAGACCGAGGGCTTCCTCGGATCACTGCTGCGGATTCTCGGTCTCGACCATCTTCCGATCCCGGATCACACCACGCTGTCGCGGCGAGCACAGTCGCTTGACGTCGCATCCAGGGCGAGCAGGCATCCTGGAGCGATCCACCTGATCGTCGACAGCACTGGATTGCAGATCGTTGGCGAGGGTCCGTGGGCTGCCGCCAAGCACGGAACTCGCGGCACGCGAGATTGGCGCAAACTACACGTGGGCGTGGATGAACGCGGTTTCATTGTTGCGCAGTGTTGAGCAGCGTCACGAAAAGCGAGGGATTTCGATAGGATTTGATGCACGATCGGT
>CAZAKZ010000301.1:0-2680 GCA_964485695.1 uncultured Planctomycetota bacterium
TCGGCGAGGTGTTTTCTTGGGGCGCGACACTGCGTGCAACCTGGTGTCGGCAGCTCTGTGAGCTGCCTACAAACCAACCCCCGGGCTGAGGCCCGGGACTGCATCATGCCGCCCCTTCGTTTCTCTCCTCACGCCTGCAACATCCGCAACAACCGCCCATGGCTCGCCCCGGTTCGCCCCGCCGCGACCGCGACGTTGGTATCACCGCTGTACGTCAGAGCATTGCCTGAGAAGTCGGTGACGCGACCACCCACCGCCTTGACCAGAACCTCACCGGCCGCGACGTCCCAGATCTTGGTGCGGCTGTTGACGAAGGCCGATAGGTTGCCTGCGGCCAGATACGCCAGGGCGAGCTGGCCACTGTTGAGCATGTAGGTGCCGTCGAAAGCGGGGGCCAATCTCGTGAGCTTGGGCGTGAAAGATTGGAAGGCCTCCTCGTCAGATCGCGTCAGATGGGTCGCGAGTAGGTTCATCTCCTCGCCATCATCGGTGGCTCGAGGGAGCTCGGCGACGTGTCCGTTGGCGACGGACCAGACATGGGCACGGCCTCGCCCTTCTGCGGGCAGCGAGCCGTAGTACACGACGTGATGATGGGGATCGTAGATGGCGCCCACCCCGGGAAATGTTGAGCTCAACATTTCCCGGGTTATGTGAAGCTGAAGAATATGTGGAGCTGACGCGACCGGAACTGACCTGCTGGGAACCTGGTCCACGCCGCTTCACATAACTTTTCGCGGGCTGCGATGCTCTGCCTCCACCCTAACTCATAGGAGGCAGAGATGTGCGAAGCATTTTGGAACGGACTGTTCGACGTGCGGTGGGAGGACGCCCCGTTGGGCCCGGAGGCGATTCGCCTGGTCTTGTGGCTGCGACGACGGGGGTACGCCGAACAAACCCGGCGGAGCTACGGGCACGCTGTAGCTCATCTCGGCCGAGTCTTGGCCGAGGTGCAGAAGGAGGTAACTGCACAGGCTCTCAGCGAGGCGATCGTCGAGACCTTCATCGACAAGCATCTGCCGGTCTGTCGCTGCTACCACCAGCGACCGGGTCGGGGAGCGAACGCTGTGCGGAATGGCCTGGCACATCTGCTCGCCATGCTGCGCGAGGAAGGTGTGATCCCACCATTCCAGTTGGACCGACCTCCATGCCACAAGCTTCTTGAGGGCTATTGTAGGTTCCTGCTCCACGACCGAGGGCTCGCCGAGACCACGGTGACCAACTACCGGCGCTACCTTCGTGATTTCCTGACCAGCCGCGGGGTCGCGGTGAGCCCCAGCGAGCTGGTGCAGTTGACAGCGGATGACCTGCTCGCGTTCAGCCGGCAGCGCGGGGCCGTTCTGGGGACCACGGCGTGGAACCACTTGGCCACGGCGTTGTCCGGCTTCTACCGGTGGCTGGACCTGTGTGGCCACGGCGGAAGACACCTGATCGGCGCGGTTCCACGGAGGCGGCGCTATCGCTTGGCGGACGTGCCGTGCGCGCTGTCCTGGGAGCAAGTACAGCGGTTGCTGGCCGTAGTGGATCGGCAAGAACTGAACGGCCGTCGGAACTACGCCATGCTCCTACTGATCGCCACGTACGGTCTCCGCGGCTGTGAAGTCCGGGCGCTACGTGTCGATGATATCGACTGGGTGCACGACGAGGTAACCATCTTCGCTGCCAAGACTGGCCGTAGCCGAAGACTACCGCTGACACGCACGGTGGGTGACGCGATCCTGGAGTACCTTCGCGAGGAGCGACCTCCTTCGGTCCACAGGGAGGTTTTCCTGTCCACCCGCCCACCCCGTGGCCCGCTGCGTAGCAAGATTAACCCCTGGCTAGCCCGCTGCTTTGCTAAAGCGGGCATCGAGACGACCCGTCGTAGCGCCCACACCTTGCGCCACTCACTGGCCATCCATTTGCTGCGCAGCGGCGAGACCCTCAAGAGTATTGGCGATGTGCTCGGCCATCGCAGCCCGGAGACGACCTTCATCTACACCAAGCTGAACGTCGAGGATCTGAGGACGGTGGCGCTGGAGCCGGAGGTAGTGTCATGAACCAATTTTCGGGACTTTTGGCCGCCGAGTTCACAAACTTTGTCACCACCCTCGAGGCTGGGGCCAGCGCCAGCAGGACCACGCTCATACAGCTCCGGGCGCTGGATCGTTTCACCCAGGAGAGGCCGCTACGGTCAGGCACTATCGACGAGGAGTTCGCCAGGGCGTGGTTGGCACCCTGCAGTTCTCGCGGGCCCAACACCCGTCGAGCTCGTTACTATCTACTGCGTCGTTTCTGTCGCTTTCTGGCGAAGCGCCGTCCAGGCACCTTTGTTCCCGGCGAATCTCTCCGCCCACGTGGCCGACCATCAAAGCCGCCCCATATCTACTCGCGAGAAGAGGTCCGCCTGCTGCTCGATGGTGCACTGTCGTTGCGTGACTGGGAAAGCAGGCAACCCTGCCCGATCAGATCGAAGACGATGCATGCGATCATTCTGCTCTTGGCCACCTCAGGCCTGCGGATCTCCGAAGGGCTGCACCTCACGCTGCAGGACGTGGACCTGGAGGATGGCGTTCTCTCGATCCACCAGTCGAAGTTCCGGAAGTCCCGTCTCGTGCCGCTGTCAGTTGGCACGCTGGAAGTGCTTAGCCGCTACCACGAGCTGCGCGTCGCCGCGGCCCCAACCGGTCCCGCCGAGGCCTTC
>CAZAKZ010000302.1:0-2652 GCA_964485695.1 uncultured Planctomycetota bacterium
GCCGGTCTCATGGCCGGGTCCGAGGATCCAGGACGGGGTGCCGAAGGCGGCGTCCTGGTTCAGGAGCCAGCCCTTACCGAGGACCGACTCGAACATGGCCCAGGGGTTCAGGCCGGGATCGGTTTTCACCAGGCTCGAGACCTCGATCCAGTCCCGGGAGGCGTGGGTCAGTTCCAGGCCCGGCGCCGACCATTTCAGATCGGCGTGGTCGCCCTGGAAGCCCTGGCCCGATGCGGATGCCGTCCACATCAGACAGGCTGCGAGCGTAAGCGCAGTGAGGGTACGTGGATGAAACAAGGTGGCTCCTCTCTTTCCTTGCAGGGATACAGGAAACGAAATCTGAATCCTGAGCTTCCCGTGAATCTGCCGCTAGCTCCATGGGGTACCTCCCCGGTTTTGCGGCATCCAACACCGCTATTCTCTCGAATCGCGGCGCAAATCGTAGGGGGTACGCGACATCATAGCTTCTACCAAATCTTTGTTCGAGACGCAATGTAAGGCAAGGGATCGCTTCCGGGAGGCCCCGAGTCCGAAATAGCCAGATTCCATGGCATCATGAAGCTGGGCCTGTGGGTCTCTTTTCGGGAAGTGTGCAAGAGGCGATTGTTTGAACCAGGCAGAAAAAAGGGGTGCCCTGGGGCACCCCTTTGGAGGTCGATGGGATCAGGCGATCCTATTTGATGTCGAGGGTCCAGAGGTTGGAGAAGATCCAGGCCTTGCCGGCCACGAAGGCCTCAGTGTGGACCCGAAGGCCCTTCAGGATCGGATCGTTGGGAATGGCCACCGGGAAGGCGTCGTTGCCCGAGGCATTGAGGACGCGGGTGATGACCGGATATAGCGGTACTCCCAGGCCCGTGACGCCCACGTTCGGGATGGGGGTGGGGCCCTGGGTGAGGGAGAAGGCAAACACGTAGGCCGCGTTCGGCTCCCGGAGTGCATTCAGGGTGAAGTTGAGCGTGGTCCCGATGCCCGGCGTCCGGGTCTGGGCCCTGAGGGCGGCCACGTTGTCATCCATGGACTGGATCACCACGTCGTCGATGAGGGCGTCGGTGACCGAGTTGTTGGGAGAGTCGGCCGTCCAGAACCGCACCTGCATGTTGTTGGTGTAGGTCCCCGGAATGACCAGGTCCTTGACCTCTCTCCACTGGGTGGCCGAGCTGGATTGGGTCCAGAAGTCCTGCCACGACTGGCCGCCGTTGGTGGAGACGCCGCACCGCACGGAATCGTTTAGTTGCGAGTAGACCGTCAACCAGTAGGCGAAACTGATCTTGGCCGCCCCGGCGGGCATCTTGCTGAGATCGATGACGGGGCTGATGATGGTGGTCTTACCGTTGTCCACATCGTGGATGCTGGCCTGGTTCGAGCCCCCCGATCCGTTCTCGGTGACGTAGCACATGGTGCCGGTGCCGGGGGTGTGATCGTCGTCGGGTTGGGCCGTGCGTCCCTGGGTGTCGGCCTTGATGGGATCAACGCGATGGAATCGGCCGCGGGTGGCGTTGTCGTCGCCTGCGGGCTTCCAGCCCTTGTCGGTCTCGAAGTCGTCGGCGAAAGCCACGGTCTCGTGGCCCACGGCAAAGACGTGGAACCCCGAGGGCGGGTCATTGGCCGTGTTGGTCTTGGAGTCCGTGGCCGTGAGGAAGTAGGAGATCGAGCTCACCGCGGACTGGGCCGGGATGGCGGCCGTGTAGATGTCCCCCGCTCCCTTCACCAGATTCACCGTGGTCAGCGGGCCGGTGTTGATCTTGTAGACCAGCTTCGCACTCGTGATGGTACCCTCGGTGGAGATGATCTTGGAGGACACCGCGTAGTCGTTCACCACGTCGCGGGATGTGGTGAGCGGCGTGTGGGTGAACTGCACGATCTTGGGATCCGGCACCCGCGGCAGGTTGTGGCGGTCGGCGGCCCGGGCGATCTCGGCAAAGTTGGGCGTGCCGTTGGTCAGGTTGGCGTCGTTGTCGTCCTGGACAAAGGTCTCCCAGACGGCCTTGTCCATGTCGCCCGGGTTCCGGGAGTACTGGGCGATGGTGATGGTCTCGGCGATGTCCACGCCCTTGGTGGCGCCGTGCTTGGTGATGAGGTAGTCCCTCAGATCCATGCAGTTGCCGGCCCAGATCTGGCCGGCGGTGTGGACCTGCTTGCCCGCGGCCGGCCACTGGGTGTTGTTGGCCGATCCGCCGACGCGGTAGTCGCGCACACCGCTTCCATTGGTGCGGAAGCCGCGGCCCATGATGCGCTGGCCCGTGATGTAGAGGCCCATGTGATCGCCGATGCCCTCGCTGAAGCCGCCCGGGCTGGTGCTGCCGTGGAAGCCCCAGTGGAAGCCGTGGCCCCACTCGTGGCTCACCACCTCGGCAAAGGCGGTATTATTACAGCTCCCGGCCTTGCGGTAGAAGTTGATGGACACCGGACGCCAGTAGGCGTTGCACGAGCTGTTGATGTTCACGTTGGTGGTGAGCTTGCTGAGCCTACCCATGGTCTGCCAGCCCGGCCACCGCTTGGTGACGAAGAAGTGGGTGCGGTTGACCCAGTCGTAGGCGGTGGACTGGGCGGTGATGAACTCGCTCACGTGGGTGCCGTTCATGACCACGCCCACCGGCGTGCCCGGCGTGGCCGGCTGGGAGAAGGAGTAGTTGGAGGTGGCCTGGTCCTGGA
>CAZAKZ010000303.1:0-2606 GCA_964485695.1 uncultured Planctomycetota bacterium
TGAGGCGGGAATTCTAATTGTCGCTGACCGGAATTCTAATTGTCGCTGATCACTCGATGATGGTTCCGATGCGATGGCCCCGGTTCGTGCCCATGGAGAAGTAGCGCACCCCGCTTCGCGCCAGCACCGGCACGATCCCCCACGTGCAGCCCGGCACGTCGGTCAACATGGCGGCATCCAGCGGTACGCCGCACGCTGCTGCGATCCCGCGTGCGCTGCGCGTGGTCTCGAAGAGCTCGGCGCCGCGGGCCAGGCCGGTGAGCTGGTCGCCAAAGAGTGCGCCGAGCTCGATCCAGCCCTTCCGGATCGCGGTCCGGAGGGTTCGCTTCTGCGCGGTGGTCCCCCGGCGAAAAAAGCTGTCCACCGCCCACATCACCTCCACGTTCCACCGGAATCGCGCCCCTTCCGGATAGTGCTGCGTCCTTCTGGCGAGCTCAATCGCCTTCTCCAGGTGACGCCACTGGATCTTCTCGACCTCGGCCTGGGCGTGGGTGTAGCCGATGTCCACGTGCGAATGGTGGATCAAATACACGGTGTAGGGCTTTACCGGCGCCACCTCCACCGTCTTCTCGGCGAACACTTCGCTTTCCGAGAACACTCTTAGCGGAATCGAGGTGATCCTCTCCACCGCCGGAATCCGCATCCGG
Organism: uncultured Planctomycetota bacterium; assembly: GCA_964485695.1. Classification (GTDB taxonomy): domain Bacteria; phylum Planctomycetota; class JAFGQW01; order JAFGQW01; family JAFGQW01; genus CAZAKZ01. The sequence goes on from CAZAKZ010000303.1 coordinate 648, forward strand.
ACGGTGTTGGCCCCGAAAGCCAGCTTCACGGCAACCCGTGAGTCGCCTGCCTGAATGACGGCCTCGGCCGGATCGCCGTAATGCAGGAGGGTGACCCGCAGGCTCTGGTATCGCTCGTCTCCTTCCCGATAGACCGCGTTTTCCGGCCGGACCTTCACCCCCCTCTCCACGCCGTACCGGAGGATCATGAACCAGTTGTTCGTTCCCGCGTCCTCCGCCGTCACCTTGATTTCAACGGGCTTGCCCGGAGGAAAACGCTTTTTGGGTACGGTCAGGAACATGTACCCGAACAGGTCGCCGTGCCTGTCGATCAGGGTGCCCCTGAACTCCAGGGTCGCGCCGTGGTTTCCTTTCATCGTCCACGACCGCACCGAGCTCTCCAGGGGTGCGGTGATGGTGAAGGTCTTTTCACCGTTCAGGAAGACGTCGAACCGGTGTGCGGGCGTGTGGACGTCGATTCCGGCGATCCATGCGAACCGTGCGAAATCCCCTTCCTGGCCGAGGGGGATCGCCTCGGTCTCCCAGACCATGGTGCGCAGGCCCTCGCGGCAGCGCACGAGCAGGGCGCGGGTTGCGTCGTCCTGCGTCGAGTGGTACTCCATGGTCAGGCCCCTGCTGTGGCTACGGTATCCCTTGAGGAGCTTTTCTTGGGGGAATGCGGCCGTGCAGGCGAGACTCACGATCACGAGGAGATTCAGCATGTTCAGGATCATGCAACAGGTTTAGACACCCGGAACCACGATTTCAATGGGAATGGCGTGAAGGATTCCGATCGGGACGCGTCGATTCTGACGGGCGTGCTTGCCTTTCCTCCTTCTCGGCAGGACTTCCCTGAATATCTCCACAAACAGGTTGCCCATGAAGCCGACAGGAACCACTTCCTTCGCAGGCGGTAGGACTCGCGCCCGTCGGTGTGTCCCTCTCCACCGCTGTCGAGGTGGAGGTCGACGGCTGAGCCGAGTGCCGGTGCGCCTCTAGAAAAAGCGGCCCCCCCGACACCGGGAGGGCCGCTTCACGATATTGATGGCCGTCTTGGGATCAGCAGACTAGGGGGCGATCATCGTCCCACCAGTGTTGGTGCAGCCGGTAACGCCGGCCTTGACGTTGTAGGCTATGCCGGCATGGTAGACGCAGATGCCGACAAGCGGTTTCAGGAGCGGAACCACTAACTTCCCGGATGCGTTCCCCAGGGCGTTCAGATTTCCGGCGTAGCCGATGAAGATCGGTGGGCCGGCGTACAACGAAAACAGGAAGACCCCGTCTATGGTCAAGAACACGCTGCACTTGCCGAGGTTTAGCTGCTGAGCTTGACCGAGCGACGCCGCGATCTGATAGAGGTCACCAGGCGGACCGTTGACATAGGTGACTGGACCAGACGTTCCGATAGACACGCTGTCCGGTGCGATCAGGACGTTCTTCTTGTCGATCGTCAGCCTGCACTTCAGTCCATTGTTGGCGTACGTGTAGTCCGCGGTGGGCCAGGGATAATTGTCGCGGGCCGAGGAGTTGGCCCACGAGCGTGGAATGACACAGTTGCCCGGTTCGGAATAAAACGCCAAGCGGTTCGAAGTACTGTGGCCACGGTACCGGATCTCGAGGCAGATGCTTCTCTTTCCGTCCCACCCGAAATCGGCCACGGTGCCGATGTCGGTCCACTGTTTGGTATTCGGCACTGGCCAGTTGAATCCAGCCGAGGTGTCGATCAGGTTGGTCGGGCACGGCTGGCAGTTGTTCATGAACGTCTTGTGCGGCGGGCAGCCGGCCGTGGAGTGCGACATCCGCATCTGGAACTGCTTGGCCTGGAACCCTGTCGCTGACCCGTAAGCGTACCGCGAAAACGCGACCTCGGTCACCTTGTATGGCCCGGGGGTCTGGGACAAAAGCTTACTATCGAGGATCTCCATCCCACTTTCCGCGGAATGCCTGATGGGTTTTTTTGAAGCGCGCGTGCTGACGGAG
>CAZAKZ010000304.1:0-2522 GCA_964485695.1 uncultured Planctomycetota bacterium
CATTGGGACGGGCTGCATAGCCCCTGTTTGGTTGCGGCTTGTCCGCGTTAGGGTATAGTGTCATCTTTCCAGAACACTTTTCAAGATTTACTTGACAGGACCGGCGTGGTATATTATTACGATATCGTATTATACAGTATCGTATGAAAAGGACTTCGAGGAGACGCAGGTCATGTTGAGTGAATCGCTTGCCCTGGGCTTTGGCATGGCCCACTACACCCTGGTCAAGAACCTGGAAGGGATCACCCCCGAGGAGGCAATGAAGCCGCCCGAAGCAGGGGGAAACTGTATCAACTGGGTGGCTGGACACATCCTCGCCTGTCGGGACATCATATCGAAACAACTCGGCAAGGAGCCGCACTTCGGCGAGGAGGAGGGCAGGCCGTATCGGCGCGGCTCAGCTCCCCTGGAGCCGGGGGCGGCCTGTGTCGATCTGCCCGGGCTCCTCGAAGGCCTGAACAGGACCTCGGCAGCCCTGGCGGATACGATCAAATCCCTCGAGGAAGAGACCCTGGCCGACACCCTGAACCCTTCCGTCTTTCCCCTCCCCGTGGAGAAGCCGACCCTTGGCGCCTGGCTGACGCTCTTTCTGTTCCATGAATGCTACCATGCCGGGCAGGTCGGCATCCTGCGGCGTCTGGCCGGCAAGGCGGCGGTCCTGAAATAGAGGGTAAGCTGAATGGAACCACTCGTTGTCCTGTCACCCATTCACCGGGCCCTTCGCCAGGTGGACCTCTGCCTGGAGGGGCCCGTGCGGAATCTCGGGGTCAGCAACACGGAGGGGCATCTCCTGACCTACCTGGCGAGCTATGCGCCCTGTCCCATTTCCGAACTCCACCGGGTCTTCGGTCTGAAGCGGTCCACCCTCACGTCACTGCTGGACAGGCTGGAGTCCCGCGGCCTGGTCAGGCGGAAATCCCATCCCGAGGATCGCCGTTCTCTCATGGTGATCCTGCGCCCCGAGGGCAGGCGCCTGGCGCGAAAGATCAACGCCGTGGTGAAAGGATTTGAGGCCAAGGTGTTGGCGGAGGTGAAGCCCGGTCACCTGGCCGGTTTTCGTCGGGTGCTTGAAGCCGTCGAGAAGGTGGCGGCCGTGGAGGTGCGTCCGTCGGCGTAGGGGCATGATGGGCACGGGCGCTGCCCCCGGTGTGATGAAGACAGGGGACCCTTGTCGGGTCCCCTGTCCTATTCAGAGCGTACTGGTTAGAAGCTTCTCACGGCTTCACGACAAATGATATTCCGTTGGTGACAACGAATCCCGCCTTGACACTCGGATCAGCGGCATAGGCCTGGGCCTCGACGCCGATTGCGGCCACAGGGAAGGTCAGGCTCATACCGAACCGCCCTTTCGCATCCAGCGCGATAGGAATGATCCCGATGAAAGCCGGGACGACCAACAAGTTGCAGCCACCGGGGAGAGGAACGGGGGTCATCAGCTTCAACGGAGAGACGAAGATCGCCCCGGGAGCGCTGGGAACGCCGTTCGTGACCGCGAAGTGGACGGTACCCGGAGGAGGAAAGGGCTTGACCAGGTTGTTGCTCACGATCAGGTTCAGCGTGCCGTTTTTGCCCATGCACCCGGCGGGACCGTACCCGAAGTGGAATCGATGGATCACAAAGGAATAATTCGTGGACGTCGCCGTGGTTGCTTTGTAGGTGCCGAAAGCAGCCAGCGTCATGCCGTGCGTGGTGGCGTTGGAAGAAACGTATTCCAGGAAGAGCATCGTGCTCGAGGTGTTCCCGTCGTGATCATGGAAAAGCACCAGGTCGCCGCCCTTATACACGTAGGGCTTCTGGAAATCGAAATAGTACGTGCAAAACGGATTCGGGGTGGTTCCGGAGGTGTACTTCCTTACGAAGCTCCCTTTCGGAATCGTCAGCGGACCGCTGTGCACCTGGACCGGGTTCTTCATGTTCGTCGCGAAGGTCGTGCTGAACGCCGGAAGAGGAGCTGCGGCTTCGGCGAGGTAGATGTCGTAGTTCTTCCAGGCGATATCCGCCGCTGGCCAGGTTGCCGGGTTCGAGGTGGTAATACCGGCCCGGAAACTCACGCCCGTGATCACCGCTCCGACCGGGATCCCCGTCAGCTGGGTCGATTTGATGATGAACTGAAATGTGCGGGCAAATTGCCGGGTGAGGGAGTTGTTTCCGCCGGTGGCCCCAACGGTGGCGCTGGCGTTCGGAACCACCACGGACTGCGCGTCGGCCAATCCGGCGAGGGTAACCGCGATGGCACATACAAGTACAAGCAATTGTCTCATTTTCATCCTCCAAGAACTGAACCAGAAAAACCACACGAGGCTACAATACGAAGAGAGAATACCGGGGAGGGTGTGCAAATACTCGATCTGGGCGGAACTTGATTCAGGCGTAAATCGAGTTCCGAATATGTTCGGATCGTTGGGAATGTCCCCCGCTCGATATGAACGACAGGTCGAATTTCTCTCAAGCTTTAATCCTACCGAGCAGGTAACTACTCACCCCATAAGAGTCCATAAAATCGATTCAGCCCCACCATAACA